>JAYQOO010000055.1:0-24494 GCA_038144855.1 Acidimicrobiia bacterium
ACCTTCAACAGCGCGAGCGTGATCAAGATTCCTGTACTCGTCCTCGCATTCCAGCTGGCGGACAAAGGTGCGATCAATCTCGACGAGCGCATCACCATCCGCAAGGAAGACATTCGCGGCGGATCCGGCATCTTCCGATATCACGATGCAGGCTTGCAGCCGACCTTCCGCGATGTGCTGCTCCAGATGGTGATCACCAGCGACAACACCGCGACGGACCTGGCGATCGCGAAGGTGGGCGGTGTGGCGCGCGTGAATGCGTGGCTCAAAGAATCCGGTTACGCGACTGGAAATCACCTCACCCAGACGACCGGGGATTTGTTCGCGAAATACAACGCCCTGACGCCGACGGACGACCGCAACGCAAAGACCAATAGCGACCGTGCCTACTGGCTTGGTGAGATTTTCCCCAGGGGCGTTGGACTGATGCTCGAAGCCATCGAGAAGAAGACCATCGCATCCGCAGCCGCCTGCGACGACATGTTGCGCATGATGCGCGCCCAGCAGGCTGGCGCACGCCGCCTCAATCACTTCATCTCCGTCCCCGTCGCCCATAAGACCGGCGACTTTCCTCCGGTCCTTGCCAACGACGTCGGCATCATCTACGCGCGTTCTGGACCCATCGTCGTGTCTTTCCTCGGCAATGCGATCACCGGCAACTACGGTGAAGCCGAGGACCGTATCGGTCGCTTCGCACAATCGCTAGTGGAGCATTTCGACAAATGAGACTTCGCCTTTTTGCATTGTTCGTTCTGTGTTCCCTGTGTCCTCTATGGCTATCGTCGGCATCTGCGCAAGAGCCCGCGCTGTGGCCCGGCGCGAAATACGATCCGGCTATCCCGACGATCAAGTCGGTGCTCGGCCACGATCACGGCGAGGTGATCACGCCGCCGGAAGGCGTCGAGCGCTACCTCCGCGCGCTGCAGCAGGCCGCGCCGTCGAAGAGCCGGCTGATCGAGTACGCGCGCACCTGGGAAGGCCGGCCGCTGTGGCTGTTTGTCGTCGGCAACCCGGACCGCATCGCGAAGCTTGAGCAGGTGAAATCGGACATGCAACTGTTCGGCGATCCGCGTCGCCACCAAGCCGGTGACGCCGACCGGCTGCTCAAGACGCTCCCCGTCGTGGTGTGGTTGATCCACGGCGTGCACGGCAACGAGATCTCATCCGCGGATGCGGCGCTGCTCGAGGCGTACCACCTGCTGGCCTCGCAAGGGGATCCCGGTGTCGACGCCGTGATGCGCGACGCGCTGGTGTTGATCGACCCGATGCAGAACCCTGACGGCCGCGCCCGGTTCGTGTCGTCGAACATTCAGGGGCGCGCCGCCAGCGCGGACCCGGCGCCATATTCGGCTGAACACGATGAGCCGTGGCCCGGTGGACGCGGCAACCACTACCTGTTCGACATGAACCGCGACTGGTTCGCGCAGTCGCAGCCGGAGACGCGGGGACGCATCAAGATCGGTCTCGAGTATCTGCCGCAGGTCACGGTCGACTTGCACGAGCAGGGCGGCGACAACGCCTACTACTTCGCGCCCCCGGCGGAGGCGATCAATCCGCATGTCACCAAGAGCCAGATCGCGGCGTGGGATCTCTTCGGGCGGGCCAACGGTGCCCGCTTTGACGAGCGCGGCTGGCCGTACTACATCCGCGAGGTCTACGACGCGTTCTATCCCGGATACGGCGACTCGTGGCCGACGTTCCATGGATCGATCGGCATGACGTACGAACAGGCGTCCGCTCGAGGCCTGTCGTTCGCGCGCAGCGACGGCGATACGCTCACCTATCGCGACGGCGTGATGCATCACTTCAACGCTGCCATGGTGACGGCGATCACCGCTGCGCGTCATCGTGAGCGGCTCCTTGGCGACTATCTCGATTACCGCCGTAGCGCGATTGCCGAAGGGGAGAAGGGCGCGATTCGCGACTACGTCATCGTGCCGGGGCAGGATGCCTCGCGAGCGGCGCTCCTCGCGCGTAACCTCGCGACCCAGGGCATTGACGTACGTCGCGCGGAAGAGCCGATCAAGCTCGCCACGCGCACGATTCCCGCCGGCGCCTTCATCGTCTCGAACGCACAGCCGACCGCGCGCATGATCCGCAACCTGCTCGATCCAAAGACCGAGCAGTCGGCGGAGTTTATCAAGAAGCAGGAAGAGCGCCGCAAGATGCGTCTCAACGACCAGATCTACGACATCACGGGGTGGAACCTGCCGATGCTCTACGACGTGGAGCTGGTGACAAGCGCTGCGGCGATTGCGGTGAAGTCGACACCGGTGCCGTCGCAGTACGACGCCGCGTATTCCGCGCGCCAGTTGCCTGCGGCGAAGGTCGGCTACCTGCTGCCGTGGGGATCCGCGGCGGTGGCCCTGTCGGCAGATGCGATGAAGCAGGGCATTCGCATCCGTCACATCGGTGGCGCCTTCACGATGAATGGGCGTCGCTATCCGATCGGCACCGCGCTGATTCGCAACTCCGAGAACCCAGCCGATCTGGGCGCGAAGCTGTCGGCGCTGATCGCAAAGCATGGCGCCGAAGTGGTGGCGATTGATTCGACGTGGGTCGACGAGGGCACCTCGCTTGGCAGCAACGACGTCGCGGCCTTGAAGGCGCCAAAGGTCCTGATGGTTTGGGACACGCCGACCAACTCGCTGTCGGCGGGCTGGATGCGCTTTGCGCTCGAGCGCCGCTTCGGAGTCGGCGTCACCGCCGTTCGCACAGGATCGCTCGGCCGTGCCAACTTCAACGACTACGACGTGATCGTGATGCCGTCGGGTAACTATGCCGGACAGATCAACGAGGGCGTGCTCAATCGCATCAAGGATTGGCTGCGGGCCGGCGGCACCATGGTCACCGTGGCCGAAGCCTCTCGCTGGGCGACCGGAGCGAACGTTGGGCTGCTCGACACGACAGGATTGTTGAAGGACGGGCGTCCAGATGTGCCTCCGCCAAGCGGCGGCGGTGGCGGTGGTGGCGGCAATGCGCCGAAGCCGGGCGAGTTCGACTACGACAAGGCGATTCAGCCCGATCGCGAGCGTCCGGCCTCGCAGCCTGGTGCGATCCTCAACGTCACGCTCGACACCAATCACTGGCTGACCGCCGGCAACGACGGTCAGACGCAGGTGATGATCGAGGGCAATCGCGTGTTCGCGCCGCTGAAACTGAACAGCGGCCGCAACGTCGGCGTTTACGCCACGAAGGACAAGCTGATTGCCTCAGGCCTGATCTGGCCCGATGCGCAGGACATCCTCGTGCAGAAGGCGTTTCTGATGCACCAGCCCTTCGGGCAGGGGCACGTTATTGCGTTTGCCGAGGAGCCGAACTACCGTGCGTTCACCGAGGGGACGATGTTGCTCTTCATGAATGCGGTGCTGCTCGGTCCGGGTTACTGATCACCAGGACGTAACTCCGGCCTACGGCCGAGATTGCACAAGCAAGGCGGGAACTGGCCCATCCGGGTCATTTCCGCCTTGTTCTGCCTTCGCAGTTTCCTCATAATCCACGCGGTCGAGCTTCCCCAAGGCGCGTGGATCAGGATCATCCGTATTCGTTGAACCAGGACGCCATTGCGTCGGAATCGCGTCTCACCTGGAAGGTCAAGGTTTCGACTGTGCGAAGAGCGCCTCTGCGTACACGTTCGTTGGCGACCAATCCAGCTGGGTTGGCGGCTTCGCCAAGGATTCAAGCTGCTCGACCGTCGCACAGCGCGTGGCACAAGAGACGGTGGCGCAGATCTATCTGCCACTGCGACAGTCGCCGTTTGGTGTTGCGGGACAGATCCTGCTGCGCACCACCGGCGATCCCGCGTCATTCGCCAACGTGCTGCGGTCGTCGGTGTATGCGGTCGATCCGAATCAGCCCGTTGAGCAGGTGCAGACGCTCGACGACCTGCGATCGGAAGCGTTGGCGGCACCGCGCCTGACGGCGACGCTGCTCGTGGTTTTTGCCTCACTGGCGCTCCTGGTGACGCTGGCGGGCATCGGCGGCGTCATTGCCACGTCCGTGCAGCAACGCACCAAGGAGTTTGGGCTCCGAATGGCGCTGGGTGCGCGCCGGGATGGTGTGTTGATGATGGTCGTGCGGCAAGGCCTGACGCTGGTCGTGATCGGCCTGGCGATCGGTATCGGCGGGGCGCTCGTGGCCGGCCGCGTGCTCAACGCGTATCTGTATCAGACGGCGCCGCGCGACCACGGTTGATCCGTTGATCGCGCTCCGGTCTGAGTAGCCAGTAGCCAGTATCCAGAGCGTTCTTCCCTCCGGCTACTTATCAACTTGATCGATGGTGACGGTTGATGGCTGGCGAGTCTTCTGAAGGCTCGCCGCCACCTTCTCGGCATCGCGCATCACGCGCAGCACGTTCTGCCCAAGAATCTTCTTGATGTCGCCATCGGAGTAACCGCGCTTCATCAACTCCGCGGTGAGGTCCGGATACTTCGACACGTCTTCAAGACCTTCGACGACCTGGGTGATGCCGTCGAAGTCGCCACCGATGCCGATGTGATCGATGCCGGCGACCTTGCGAATGTGGTCGATGTGATCGGCGACCTGCGACAGCGTCGCCTTCGGTGGCGTCAGTCCCTTGCGCTCCGCTTCCGGTTTCGCGTCGAAGTCGGCGACGGCCTGCGAGATGAAGCCCGGGACGAACGTCACCATGACGACACCACCGTTCTTCGCCACCATCTGCAGCACGTTGTCGGGCACATTGCGAGGCACGTTGCAAATCGCGCGTGCCGAGGAATGCGAAAAGATCACCGGCGCTTCGGTGACGCGCAGGGCATCCTCCATGGTGGCCGGAGAGACGTGGCTGAGGTCGACGAGCATGCCCAGGCGGTTCATCTCGCGAACGACTTCTTCACCGAATTTCGAGAGTCCGCCAACTCCTGGCTTGTCCGCCGCCGCATCGGCCCACCGCAGGTTCACATTGTGAGTCAGCGTCATGTAGCGGGCGCCCAGTGCATAGAACGTGCGGAGGGCCGCCAGCGAATTGTCGATCGAGTGACCGCCCTCCATCCCGATCAGTGAGGCGATCTTGCCTGCCTTCATCACCCGTTCGGCTTCGGCCGCACTCCCCGCAAACCCAAACGTCTCCGGCCACTGGCGCATCATCCGATGCACCACGTCGATCTGCTCGAGGGTGACGCGTACGGCTTCCTGGCCCATCATCGTGCCCGGGGTGTAGACGGACCAGAACTGGCCGCCCACGCCGCCCTGCTTGAGGCGCGGAATGTCGGTCATCAACTTCGGCACCGGTTTGGCGATGTCGGCCTTGCTGAAGTCCTTGCCCGGGTCGAGATCACGCAACGCCCACGGGTAGTCGTTGTGGCCGTCGACGACCGGAGCCTGCTTGTGGAGCGCGACGGCTCGTGCCGTGAAGTCCTGCGCATCTACGGAACTCATCAACACCACTACTCCAAGCCCCACTCCCAAAGCCGCACCGCGCGCCGCCGACAGCTGGATTCGCATGCCGAGAGAGTATCAGAGGCGCAACAGCGTTTCGCGCAGCAACTTCGCCTGGATGCGACTCACCTGCAGCGTTTCGCCGTTGGCCATCACCACTTGATAGGTGCCGCCGGCCATCGGGTTGACCTTGGTGATCTGATCGACGGCAGCCAGCGTGCCGCGGCTCAGGCGCACGAACTTGCGAGGGTCGAGCCGAGCCTCGAGCGCGTGCAGCCGATGCGAGATCAGGTAGCGGTCGTTGCCGATCGTCGTCAGGTGCAGCAGTTCACCCTCGGCCACCACCGAGGAGATCTGGCGGACCGGGAGGATCACCGTTTCTTCGCGCCGGCGGACCGGAATGCGCTCGAGATACTGCGGCTGGGTCGCGGTGTCGAGCGCCGCGGATGCGTGGGTCAGGCTCTTGGCGCGCTCGGCTGGAGCCGCCGCCGCGCGGATCCGGGCGCGTTCGATCGTGCCGGCCAGTCGCTCGCGCTCGACCGGCTTCAGCAGGTAGTCGATGGCGTTCAGTTCGAAGGCCTGGATCGCGAACTCGTCGTGCGCCGTCACGAACGCGATCAACGGTGTCGCGCCGGCCTTGACGAGCCGTGCGACATCGAGACCACCGGCTTCGGGCATGTGCAGGTCGAGGAGCGCAAGATCCGGCCGCTCGGCCTCGATCAGGTCGACGGCCTCCTTGCCATTGCTCGCTTCGCCGACCACCTCAACGTCGGGAAACGTCCGCAGCAGGTTGACCAGGAACCTGCGTGCCGGCCGTTCGTCGTCAGCGAGTACGACCCGCAACGGCCTGGGCATTAGGCTGTTCCTCTCCTGCGACGGCGGTGAGCGGGATGCCGATCGAGGCGACTGTTCCGCCGCCTGGCTCGCTGGCGAGCGTCAGCGAGGCGGCATCGCCGTAGTGGCCGGACAGCCGTCGTCGCACGTTCTCGATGCCGACGTGTTCGCCGCCAAGGGGCGGCGACGCGGCATACAACGGGGCACCAGAGTTGCGCACGCGCAGCCGCAGAATGCGCGCGTCAATCGAGGCAGTGACCTCAACATCGCCGCCGCCCTTGCTTGGGGCGACGCCGTGCTTGATGGCATTCTCGACCAGTGGCTGCAGCACGAGCGCAGGGATGCGGTGCGCGCGCAGCGATTGCGGCACGTCGATGCGAACCCGCAGCCGCTCCTCGAAGCGTTCGTGTTCGATCTTCAGGTAGTGCTCGATCAGTTCGACTTCACGGCCGAGGGTGGTGAATTCGCCTTCCGACTTGAGCACGCCACGTAACAGCGCCGTCAACTGCATCAGCGTGTTGAGCGCGCGGGGCGGCGCCGTCTCGATCAGGTAACCAATCGTGGTGAGGGCGTTGAAGAGGAAGTGGGGATTGATCTGCGCACGAAGCGCCTTCAGCTCGGCCTCGGCGGCCAACTTGTGCATCTCTTCCTCGCGCAGTTGCACGTCGTAGCGTTCGTGGGTCAGTCGAATCTGATCGATGCGCCGCGCCGCCACGGTCAGGACTGACTCGATCAGCGCGGTGTCGTCCGACAACAACCTGCGCCCGCCCGTCAGCTCGCCGAATCGCAGCCGGAAGCGGGGCAAGTCCGTTGTGGGAACCAGCCCTTCCGAGGACACCGACCCACGATGGTCGGGGGTCGCGTCCTGAATCCACCACGCGTCCTTCGCCGCCAGCGCCGGCGCGAGTTCGGAGCACGCGGTGTCGAGCACGCCTTCGATCGAGTCCTGCGCCTGGAGCGCCTGCCCGATGTCCGCGCGTAGTTCCGCATAGTCGGCGCGACCGAGCAGCGAGCCATCAACAAACTGCACGATGCGTCGATGCAGCCAGGGCGACACCAGTGACGTCGCGACCCACAGCGCAAGCAGGACACCGGCCGCGAGCGGCCCGGCCGGCAGCAGCGTCACCAGCGTGTAGCCCGTGAATGCAATCACCACGACGGCAACCAGCGTCAGCGCGCGCTTCAGGAACAGGTCGGCAAGCGCGAAGCGGTAGTCCTGGTACAGGATCGCAAACGCGAGTGGGATGGCCGCGTGGTGACCGACCAGCTCGATGGCCCAGTTGTCTTCGCGGCCATGGAAGCGCCCGAGGTGCGACGCCGAAACCGCGAACAGTGCCAGTGCCAGCACCCAGAACACACGTGGTCCGTTGGCCTGCGACCGCGTCATGACACCCAGCGCGACAATGATCAGGCTGTAGCAGACGGTGAGCAGCAGGAACGCGCCATTAGACGGCTCAGGGTTGCCGGTGAAGACCGTCCCCAGGTGCAGCAGCGACGCGGCCGTGCTGCAGCCGTACGCGACGGCGGTGAGCGCAAAGCCCCGAGGCAGCTCGCGTGCAACCGAGTGCACGACCACGGCGGCCAGCAGCCCGAGCGCTGGGAATGACACCGCCCACAGCGCAATCGACTCCGTGAGGTAACCGGCGCGCGGCAGGACGTAGGCGGCAAGCTCGCCGAGATTCCAGATCAGTCCGAGCAGGGCGGTCGCCAGCGGCAGGCTTTGCACCGACCGCCGCAGCACCAGGGACAGCAGCATCGCGTACAGCGCGGTGCCGGTCACAAAGCCGACCAGATTCAGGACTTCCGCCGCGTTCGGCGCGATCACGCCTCGATTCTATCGCTGAGGGCCTCAACCTATAATCAAAGACGATGGCTCGCGCGCACGACGTAGAGAAACTGACCGGTCTTGGCAGCCGCTTCGCGGCGTTCGTGGCGGAACGGCATCCGTTCGCGCTGCCACATGCGATGGAGGCCTTTGAGTCGGCAGGGCTGCTGGCGCTCAAGGGACGCGATGCGGTCAAGATCGATGCGGCGCGCGTCGTGTTCCGGCGCGCCCTTGCCAAGCTGCTTTACGAGCGCGTGGCCGCGCCTGACGGCATCGCTGAGCCGACGCCTGGCACGCCGGCGTCGAAGCGCCTCGAGCAGGCGCGAGCCGAAGTCGTCGACGCCTGCGACGGGTTCCTGCGCCGCGCCGCCATTGAAGCGTCGCTCACCAAGGACGAGCGCCGCGAGATCCTCAAAGGCATGTGCCTGACGCGCAGCGTCGACAATCGCCTCAAGCAGTTCTTCATGGGCGGCGAAGTGCGCTGGGGCGATATGGCCTTCCAGGGCAAGGGCTTTCGCTCGCTCGGCCAGGAGGCCATCTACGCCGGAGCGATCCGCCTGAAGCGCGGCGCGGCCTATCGCTCGCAGGACGGTAGCTGGAAGGGTGATGTGCTCGCGCCGGTGATTCGCGATCTCGGCATGACGCTCGCGATGCGTCACGACGAGGAAGCGGTGGCGATGATCCTGCGCGCGCAGATGGGCAAGGCCGGCGCGCCGATGGGAGGCAAGGACCTGCACACCGGCGACTTTGCCTGGGGCGTCCTGCCTGCCGCCGCTCCGCTGGCGGTGGGGTCGTTGTCGATGGCGGGCATGGCCATGGCCTTCTCGATCCAGAAGTCGGATGTCAGCAAGGACAACAGGATCGCGCTGTCCTTCATTGGCGAGGGCGGTTCGTCGCTGGGTGAGTGGCATGAAGCCATCAACGCCTGCGCGGCCGCCAGGTTGCCGGCGATCTTCTGCCTGCAGAACAACCAGACCGCCTTGTCGACGCCGGTGCGCGACAACTCGGCGGTCCGCGTCTTCGCCGACAAGGCCGCGGGCTACGGCATCCCCGGCATCACCGTTGACGGCACCGAGCCCGACGAGATCGCGGCCGCGTTCGCCTGGGCGGCGGAGCGTGCCCGGGCGGGCGAGGGCCCGACGTTGATCGAGATCATCGCGATGCGCATGTGCGGTCACGCGCATCACGACGACATGCTCTATCTCGGCAAAGACCAGCCGCCCTCGTGGGAGTACCACCAGCTGCACGACACTGGTTACGCGAATCGCGAGCTGTATGAGTTCTGGTCGAAGCGCGATCCGATCCCGATGTATGCTCGTCGCCTGGAAGAGGAAGGGATCATCCCGGCGACTCACCTCGACGAACTGAAGAAGTGGGCCGACACGCTGGTCGATCAGGCGGCGCAACGCGTGATCAACGAGCCGTGGCCACAGCCGGAGCAGGCCGGCATCGGCGTACTGAAGGGCGAGGCGCCTCGCGTCAGGGTTGAGTGGCTCGAACCCGCCCGCCGGCTCGCCCAGCCGGTGTCGGTGCCGCTGCCGCCGCTTGAACCTGGACTGCCATTCGACAAGAAGGGCAATACCTTGCTCGATGCGGTCATGCTTGGCGTCGGCGACGCGTTACAGGCCGATCCGCGCGTGTTCGTCTACGGCGAAGACGTCGGTGGACAGTACGGCAACGCGTTTCTGTTGTTGCGTCCGCTCCTGAAGGAGCACGGCGATCGCATCCGCAATTCGCCGCTCGCCGAAAGCGCAGTGCTGGGTGTCGGCGTGGGTGCGGCACTCGCCGGCCTGCGGCCGATCTGCGAAATGCAGTTCAATGATTTCGTTGCGACCGGCTTCAATCAGCTGGTTAACAACGCCGCCAAGATTCGCTATCGCTGGGGCGGCGACGTACCGATGGTGGTGCGCATGCCCTGGGGCGGCTTGCGCCACGCCGGCCCGTACCACAGCCAGAACACGGAAGCCTGGTTCTATCGAACGCCCGGCCTGAAGATCGTGGTGCCGTCGACGCCAGAAGATGCCCGCGCGCTGATGGCCGCAGCTGTCGCCGACCCGGATCCGGTGCTGTTCTACGAGCACATCGCGCTCTACCGTGATCCTCGCATCAAGCAGCTCCTGCCCGCCGATGCGCCAGCGCCGGCGCCAATCGGCAAGGCGGCGCTGCGCCGCGCCGGCGGCGACCTCGCGCTGATCTCGTACGGCGCCTACGTGCATCACTGCATGCGCGTGGCCGAGAAATTGTCGGCCGACGGCATCGAGGCAGCGGTGTTGGACCTGCGCAGCCTGGCGCCCCTCGACAAGGATGCAATCCTGGCGGTGACGCGCCACTGCAACCGCGTGCTGATCGTGCACGAGGATTCGAGGACCGGCGGTATCGGTGAAAGCCTTGCCGCGATTATCCAGGAAGAGGCGTTCGAAGCGCTCGACGCCCCGGTCCGCGTGCTCGGCGCGCTCGATGCGCCGGTGCCGTACTCGCCGCCGCTCGAAGAGTTCTTTCTCGTCAGCGAACAGGACATCTTCACGGCCGCTTCGCTGTTGTGTCGGTATTGAGGTATGCGTAAACGGGTCTTGTATGGAGGTTGCATGAAGAAGTGTCCCATCGCTGTCTACGTTGTCGCATTGTGCGTCTTGACCGCATCCGGCTTGTCCGCGGACGTGCGCACCGATCAGCGCGTCAAGTTCCAGCTCGGTGGCATGGCCGGCAAGCTGGTCGGCATGTTTGGCGGCAAGGCTGCGCGTGACGGCGTCACGACGAGCGTTGCGGTCAAGGGTGACCGCAAAGCGACGATGTCGGATACCACCGGGCAGATCATCGATCTTGCGGAAGAGAAGATCTACGACCTGGACGTCCGGCGCAAGACCTACACCGTGACGACGTTCGCCGAGTTGCGCCGCCAGATCGAACAGGCGCGCCGTGACGCGGAGAAGGCGGCGCAGGAACAACCGGCCGAGCCCGGCCAGCCGGCGCAGAAGGATCCGAACGCCAAGGAACTTGAGGTCGACTTCACCGTGGCCAAAACGGCGGAGGCCAGGAACATCAACGGCTTCGCCACCACGAAGTCGGTGATGACGATCACCGTGCGCGAGAAGGGCAAGACGCTGGACCAGTCCGGTGGTCTCGTCATGACCACGGACCTCTGGCTGACCGCGAACGCGCCATCGACGAAGGACCTCGCCAATTTCGATATGCGCTACGCCGAGAAACTCTATGGTCCGGTGATGGCGGGTGCCTCGGCACAGGACCTGGCGATGGCCCTGGCGATGTATCCACAGATGAAACCGGCCATGGATCGCATGCGTGCCGAATCCGGCAAGCTCGAAGGCACGGCCATCCTGACCGACGTCAAGATGGAATCGGTGCCGCCCGGTACGGCCGGCGCATCATCAGCGGCATTGCCGGCACCCGAGCCTGAACAGAAGAAGCGCGGACTGGGCGGCATGCTCGGTGGCCTGAAGAAGATGGCCGAGCAGGCCGGTCAGGGCAGCGACAGCGGCAAGCCGGCGCAGCGCAGCATTGTGATGACGACGAGCGTCGAGATGGTGAAGCTCACGACGGACGTTGACGCGGCGTCCGTCGCGATGCCTGCCGGATTTACCGAGAAGAAATAGCTGCGGATCGTTCCAGAAGAAGTAGCGGCCGGTGCGCTACTTCTTTTTTCCGGTGAAGTCGGCCATGCCCATGCCGAAATCGACGATGCCCTTCATCGAGGCGCCGTCGACGTCACCGGTCACCTTGACGTCGAGATTGCCGTTCGGACCAGGGATGGCAAAGCTGATGTTCATCGCCTTGCCTTTGAGGGTGCCGGTGAAGTCGGCCTTGCCCTGAGGCGTTTCGATCGCCCCGGTCAGCTTTTCACCGTCCTGCTTGAACGTGGCCGTAACCGCGATCGGGCCCTCCGGGCCATTGACCGTCAGGTCCCACGCGCCTGAAACACCCTGAGCCAGCGCCGTTACGCCAACGATCAGCGTGAGTGCGAGTGCAGCCGCTAGGTTTCGAAACATCATGTCCTCCAGGCCGTCAATGATAAAGCAGAGTTGGTCAATCGGTGAGGCGCACGGCAACCAGGTCGCCGTCGATCTGCACGTCATGCTTTGACACGCCGACGCGCGGGTCCTGCACCATGGTGCCGGTCCTGATCTCATACGACCACCCGTGCCAGGGGCAGGTGACCACATCCTTCTGGTCGATCGGGCCTTCGCACAGTGGCCCGCCGCGGTGCAGGCACATGTTGTCGAGCGCGAAGAATTCGTTGCCCAGACGGAACAGGGCAACATGGCGGCCGTTGACGGTCACCATCTTGCCCTGTCCCGGCACGAAGTCGCCGACGTTCCCGACGGCTACGAATTCGTTCACTTACGCGCCGCGGGCGTCAGCGTGGTCTCGCGCCGTTCGGTGCCGCGCATGTAGACGACCTTCGCAGGCTGTCCGATCTTGAGCAGCTCCAGTGCGTAGGTGTAGTCGTAGATGTTGGTGATCGACTGTCCGGCGATCTCGACGATCACGTCGCCCTTGGCGAGGCCGGCCTGTTCGGCGGGCCCGCCGCCGATCACGCCGCCGAGCAGCAGGCCTTTGACGTCGGAGGCGTAGTCGGGGATCGTGCCGGTGAACAGGCGTAAGCCTGTGCGGCCGCCGCTGTCGGACTTTTGTTCCACTTTCGTGAACTGCGGCGCCTCGTTGCTGTCCATCAGCCGCTTGACGATCGCAGTTGCCAGCTCGCTCACGCGATCCAGGTCTTCGTAGTTGATCTTGTCGGCGGTGTCGCTGGGCTTGTGGTACTCCTGGTGCGCGCCAGTGAAGAACGTGAGGCACGCCACGCCGACCGAGTTGAAGCTGCCGACGTCGGTCGGCTGGTACGGATCTTCCTGGAGCACCAGATCGAAGCCCGCGGCGACGTTGGCCTGTTCGAGCAGCTTCGGCCACATCGCGCTGGTGCCGGTGGCCTGCACCGTGAGTTTGTTGTCGTTGACGCGGCCGACCATGTCGAAGTTCAGGTACGCGGCCAGTTGTTCGTTCGGCACCAGCGGCTTGTTGACATAGGCGTTGGAGCCGAGCAGCCCGAGTTCCTCGCCGGACCAGAACGCGATCAACAGGTTGCGCTTGCGCGTCTGCTTCGACAGGGCGTCGGCGATGTTCAACACGGCCGTCGTGCCGGACGCGTTGTCGTCGGCGCCGTGGTGGATCTGGTTGAGATCCTGCTTGTCGGCCAGCGAGTTGCCCGCGCCGCCGCGGCCGAGATGGTCGTAGTGGGCGCCGACGGCGACCCAGGGCTTCGTGACGCCGGTGGTGGCGCCTGACGCCGGCAGGTAGGCGACGACGTTATTGCCGGTCTGCTGCTCGCGCAGGATCTGCGCGTTCAGCCTCAACTGCAGCTTCGGGATCGCAAATCCGGCGACATGCGGGTTGCCGCCGTCGAGTTCCTTCTGCACGGCTTCGAGCTGCTTGTTGGCCGCGGCGAAGATCGGCTCCGCCGCCGCACCGCTGATGCTGACAGCGACGAGCCCCGATCCCGCAATCGCCGTGTCGAAACTCATCGGCACCACGTTGCCGGCGTTCGGCGAGCGTGGACCTGTGACGACTACCATGCCCTTGGCTCCGCGCTGGCGCGCGGCCTGGGCCTTGTAGCGAAGATCGGCGTAGCGCGCGAGGATCGCCCGGGTCTTCTGATCGGCATCCTCAGGGAAGTAGCGGAGCACGACGACGATCTTGTCCTTGACGTCGAGGCCCTGGTAGCTGTCGTAGCCGAAGTCCTGCGAGTTCGGCACGACGAGGCCGTAGCCGGCGAAGACCGCGTCGCCGCTGATCTCTCCGGAGTCGGAGAATGACAGCGCCAGCACGTTCGATGCGCCGGTGAAGTCGGTCGTCCCGGCCGTGAACTTCGAGCCGCCGTCCTTCGAGCCTGCGGTGAAGGTGAACGGCATGCGGAAGTCGGTCATGCCCGGCAGCGGCTTGGCGCCCATGCGCTTCAGCTCGGCGATCAGGTAGTCGCCGGCCAGCTTCTCACCGTTCGATCCGGTGAGGCGGCCTTCGAACTTGTCCGATGCCAGCGTGGTGACGTGCGCCTTCGTGCGCGACTGCGCAAAGGCAGGCGAGGCAAGAGCGACAGATACGGCGAGAGCGAAGAGGAACTTGTTGCGCATGACCTACTTCTTTGTATGGGGTTGACGCGGGCCGGCAGCCTTCAAAGCCGCCATTGCCGCTTGATGGTTCCACTGGGCCAGGTAGATCTGGCCAGCGGCCCCGGTGCCGCCCGCGCGGCTCGACGTGAACGCGATCTGCGTGCCGTCTGGTGACGGCACGGGCAGGCCGTCAAAGCCGGTGGAGTAGGTGATGCGCACCGGCTCCTTCGTGCCCGCCTTGTCGACCATGAAGACTTCGAAGTTTTCGAAGCCCAGCTTGTTCGACGCAAACAGGAAGTACTCGCGAGAGGGATGTTCGTATGGCGCCCAGCTCATCGCGCCGAAATCCGTGATCTGCTTCTTGTCGGTGCCATCCATCTTCATGGTCCAGACGTTGGCGATCAGGCCGTTCTCGTCGAAGTGACGCCACACGATGCGTCCGTCCTTGGTGAAGAACGTGCCGCCATCGTAGCCGGGCTCGGTGGTCAGGCGCTTCTGGCCCGTGCCGTCGGCCTTCATGATGTAGACCTCGGCGAAGTACGACGGATCGAGTTCGAGCTGCTTCTGTTCCGCCGGCGTCAGTGGTCGGTTGTAGGCGTCACGCATCGACGAGAACGCAATCCACTGACCGTCGTGCGAGTAGCCCGCCTCGGCGTCGTAGCCCTTCGCGTTGGTAAGCTGCTTCATCGCGCCGCTCTTTTCGTCGAACGCGAAAATGTCGAACGAGGGATCGTAGTCCCACGCGTAGCGGCGTTCCTTGCCAGAGGCGCGGAACTCGAGTTCTTCCTTCTGGTACTGCAGGGACTTCGGATCGAGATGCGTTGAGCCAAACAGGATCTCGCTGCTGTTGGGACGGAAGAACGCGCACGTCGTTTTACCCATGCCGGGCGAGATGCGCTTGGTGTCGCCGCTCGTCAGGTCGAGCACGTAGATCTGGTAGAACGGATTGGCGGCGTCGCGCTCGCTCTGGAACACGAGGCGTTTGCCATCTGGTGACCAGTAGCCTTCGCCCGCGCGCTTGCCTTCAACGGTCAGCCGTCGCACGCGGCTCAGAAATGTCCGCTCTTCCCCGCCGGGGCCACCGGCTGATGCTGCGGACTGCTGCTCACGTGCCGCGAACGACCCCGTGCCGAGGACGACCACCGCGCACACCACTGCCCACATCCGAATTCGCATCCGCCCATTCTATAGAGGGCCGCGCGGCTGGGAAAGACGTTAGGATGACCCCATGATGCGCACGGCCTCAATTGGCGCCCTGATTCTCGTGATTGTCGCGATCACGCTGGTCGCCGCGCCGATCTCCGTAGAAGTACGTATGCTCGAGGTCGTTGGTGAGGGTGCGAAGTACTGGCCGCGTTGGCGGGGACCGTCAGGGCAAGGCCAGGTAGCGGCCGGGCCATACACGGAAAAGTGGGCGCCCGCGACCCATGTCTGGAAGACCGCGGTGCCCGGCCGTGGCAATTCATCGCCGATCGTCTGGGGTGACCGTATCTTCCTGACCACTGGGTACGGCAACGGCGAGAGGCTCTCGTTGCTCGCTTTTTCACGCACCGACGGCAAGCAGCTGTGGGAGACGTTCATTCCCCAGAACGGCGTCGAATACGTGCACTACAAGAACGGCTTCGCGTCGGCGACGCCGGCGACCGATGGCGAGCTGATTTACGCTTCGTTCGGGCGTCATGGCCTCTTCGCGTTCGACTTCAACGGCAAGCTGGTCTGGCAGCACAAATTCGGCATCATCGACAACTACCACGGCCCTGCCGGCTCGCCGGTGCTCTACAAGGACCGCATCTTCATCTACCAGGACGCCAACCCCGCGCCGAATCAACCGGCGTTTGTCGGCGCCTTCGACAAGAAAACCGGCAAGCCGATCTGGACGACGCCTCGCAACGAGAGCGTGGGCTGGGGGACGGCGGTCGTTATCAATACGGGCGAGCGCGACGAGTTGATCGTCAGCAGCCAGCGGCGCGTTGCCGCGTACGACCCTGACACCGGCAAGGAGCTGTGGACGGTTCGCGGCAACACGTTTGAGGTGATTCCGACGCCGGTGGTGGCGCACGGCCTGGTGTTTGCGTCGTCCGGTCGCGCGGGCCCGACGATCGCGATTCGTCCTGGCGGCAGCGGCGACGTGACGAGTTCGCATGTCGCCTGGAGTTCGCCGCGCGGTTCGCCCTTTGTGCCGTCGGGCATCGTCGTGGGAGAGCTGCTCTACCTGATCAACGACATGCAAAGCATCCTGACCGTCTACGAAGCCGTATCCGGAAAGCTGGTCTACCAGGAGCGCCTGGGCGTCGCGATTCGCGAGGGGTTCTCGGCGTCGCCCGTGCACGTCAACGGCAAGCTCTATTTCACCAACGACGAGGGGCAGACGTTTGTGGTGGAGGCGGGGCGCAGCTTCAAGCTGCAGCACATCAACGAACTCGGTGAGCAGACGCTGGCATCGCCCGCGCTCGTTGATGGCACGTGGTACTGGCGGACGGCGTCGTCGCTGCGCGCCATCCGCTAGCGGCGGCTGTCGCCTACTTCAACTGAAAACTGATCTCCGTCGGCTTGCCGGCGGTGATGGTGATTTTCTGCGGCGCGCCCTTCAGCGCTTCGTGCCACACGCGTGCTTCGTAGGTGCCCGGCGGCACGTTGTCGATCGTAAAGCGCCCGTCGGCGCCAGAGATCGCGGCGGCTTCGTCGGTCACGACCATCCAGCCACGCATCCACGGGTGCGTGTTGCAATTGAGCCGGATGACGCCGGCCGCGCCGATCGGTTTGCTGATCGTGATCCCGGGAACCGGGATCGCGACGTTGAAAATCGTCCGGCCGTTTTCCAGCTGCGCCTGAGTCGTGTGCAGCACGGGATCCTTGCTGCTGGTCTTCACCGACGAGTTCGGCCGCGCCAACTGCACGCGAGGGGCGAAACGGCACTTGTCGTTCATGACGGTGCCTTCTGCCCCGGCAGCGCGCTTGACGCCGGTCAGGATGACGACCGCGTTGGCGAGCTGGCCCTGGGCGGTCGCCACGATCGCTTCGTCAGGCAGTTCGGCGCCGCACACTTTTTGATCGATCGTGACCCGAATCGGCACCGCGCCCTTGGCGGTCGTGCTGATCGTGCCGGTGACGCTACCGGTTTGCGCGGCTGCTATTTGCGCGCACGCCAGGGTTCCAAGTATTCCCAGAGCAAGTAACCGACCCATCGCACTCCTCGTGTTTCGCGTTCGTTCAGTGGAATCGTGGCGCCGACCGACGCGGCGAGCGCTCCCGTTCCAGTCAGGCCTTTTCGAATCTGCGGCGTCAGCGCCAGTTCATCATTCTCGCCGTTCAATTCGACGCCGAGCGTCCAGGTTTGCGGCGAGCCGTTGGTGTCGCGGCCGATGTAGGCGTTGTAGACGAACGCCCGCTCCGCCTTGAGCCGATCGGTCGGCAGTTCGACCTTGACGTGTCCCTGCAGGTACCAGTCGCGAACCATCGTGCCCGCGCTGATGAATGGCTCAAAGACCGTGACGGCCCTGGAAACGGCGGCTTCAAGGCCGACGGCGAAGATGCTCGACGTGTTCGAGAACAGCGCGTGCTTGACCGCGGCTTCGACTTCGTCGACGCCATCGTTGGTGACCGGAACGCCGATCTCGAACATCGAACGCTTGCCAAGCCGGCGCTCGTAGAGGCCCTTGATCTCCATCTCAGTCTCGCCGTTGCGGTGGCTGATTGCGGGCAGGATCAGGAACTCGTTCTCCGGGAACGCCTTTTCCGTGATGATCGGGCGTGGAAAGTTCGTGTTGCCATTCGGCCATCCGCGTTCGGCGCAGAAACCGCGGATGTGCGACACGAAGCCGCGGATCTGCTCCGCGGTCAGCGAGTCTTCGAACGCCGGCATCTGCGGCGACAAGCCAACACCGGGTCCGCCCTTGGCGATGGCGCGTTCCCAGTCGGCGTCAGGTTCAGCGGTCGTCAGCTTGCAGTCCGTAAAATCCATCGGCTCGACCGTGACGGTCGGCTCGTCGATCTTGCCGGTGCCGTCCTGGGCGTGACAGCGCGCGCACCAGGCGCCCCACATCTCGGGAATGGTCGTTGGTTGCGGTTGGTCCTGGCCGGAGACGGCGAGGGTTGCGGCCAGCAGTAGGGTGATCAACCACAAGACTATGACGAACTTCGATGCATTTCTCCAAAGATGAGATGCGTTCGCAGCTTTGCGTCGCCGTCCATGACCATTCGTTGGCTGGAAACGACCACTCATTGAAAGGAGGTCGCACTCCTGCAATGGGGTCGCTACGCTTGGTGAGATGGTTCAGGCTCTTCTTCTCGCGATTGCGTTGCTGCAGGCGACCCAGCCAGGCACCACTGTTTCCGGCAAGATCACCCAGACCGAAAGCGGCCAGCCGTTATCGGGCGCGCTGGTCGTGATCGACGAGCTCCGGCTCGAGGTTCGCGCCGGCGAGGATGGCGCGTATCGATTCGACAACGTGCCGCCGGGCGACTACCACGTCGGCATTCGCGCCGAGGGCTACAGCACGCGGCGAACCGAGTTCAAGGTCGCCACGACGCCCGTTGAGCTGAACATCTCCATTGATTTCGACATGCACTTCGCCGAAGTCCTGTCGGTGAGCCCGACGGCCAGGCCGCAGTTCGAGTCGTATCAGCCGACGACGGTGCTCGACGGCCAGGAGCTGACCAAGAATCTCGAAGCGACGATCGGCGCCACGCTGTCGGAGGCTCCCGGTGTTGCGATGCGCGAGTTCGGCGCGGCATCAGCGCGGCCGGTCATTCGCGGCCTCGACGGCGATCGCATTTCGGTGCTCGAGGACGGCCAGCGCATGGGTGATCTCTCGAGCCAGTCCGGCGATCACTCAGTGCCGACCAATCCCGCCGCGGCTCGCCGAATCGAAGTCGTCCGTGGCCCGGCCACCCTGCTCTATGGCGCCAACGCCATCGGCGGTCTGGTCAACGTCATCACGGATTCCATTCCGTCTGAACGCACGACCGGCACCTCCGGGAATTTCACCTTCAATGGCGGCACCAACGGCGGCGCTGCCGGCGGCGCCGGTGACATTCACGTCGGCAATGGCAAGTTTGCGCTGCACTTTGGTGGTGCCGGCAATCGCTCGGGTGACTACAAGACGCCGGATGGCTCGGTCGATAACTCGCAGTCCCGGATGGGCATGGGGCAGATCGGTGTCTCGCGCACCGGCGAGAAGCAGTATGTCGGCGTCAGTTACGGCTACGACAACTCCGAGTACGGCATTCCGATCGTCGAAGAAGGCATGATCCGGCTGACGCCGAAGCGCCACGCGATCAGCGCCCGTGCCGGCGGACAAAACCTTGACGGCTGGCTGCAGGGGTATCGCGCGACCATCGGTGTTCGCAAATACGAGCACTCCGAACTCGAGGGTGATGAGGTCGGCACCACGTTCAAGAACGACACCGTCGAGGGCGAAGTGCTGCTCTCGCACCGCCGTACTGGCCGCCTGGTCGGCAGCTTTGGCGGCTGGTTCATGAATCGCGCCTTCAACGCGATTGGCGATGAAGCGCTGTCGCCGCCGGTTGATCAGCGATCCGCCGCCGCGTTCATCTATGAAGAAGTGGAGTCGCCGCACGCCACACTGCAGTTCGGCGGCCGCGTCGATCACGCGCATTTCATGCCCGAACAGGGGCGTCGCGAGCGCACGTTCAACGAATGGTCCGCGTCAGCCGGCCTGCTGCTCAAGCCGCAGACGGCGAAGGACAACTTTGTGGTCGCCCTCAACCTCGCGCGCGCGTCACGTTATCCGTCGCTCGAGGAGTTGTATTACTTCGGGCCGCATCCCGGGAACCTGGCATTCGAGATCGGCAACGACGAACTTGCCGCCGAGCACGCGCTTGGGTTTGACCTGTCGGTGCGCGCCCGCGGCGAGCGTTTCGAGGGCGAGGTTACCTATTTCCGCAACGACATCAGCAACTACATCTTCCGGCAGCCGACCGGCCAGATCGAGGAAGACTTCCCGGTGGTTCGCAACATCGAGGCCGACAGCGTTCTGACCGGTATCGAGGCGCACGGTGACGTGAAGCTGACGCCGGAACTGACGTTCGAGCTGACCTACGACTGGGTCCAGGGCGAGCTGAAGGAATCAGGGGATCCGCTGCCGCGCATTCCGCCGTATCGCGTCCTGGGCGGTCTGACCTACCAGAAGAATGCGTTCCAGATCGGTGGCAGCGCGCAGTTCGTGGCGGAACAGGATCGCGTGTACGGCGATGAATTGCCGACAGAGGGCTACACCACCGCGAAGTTCTTCGCGTCGTATTCGTTCCAGAAGGGCGGTGTGCTCAACACCGTCACCGCCCGTCTCGACAACGCGATGGACGCGCTCTATCGAAACCACCTCAACTATCTGAAGGATCTGCTGCCTGAAGTGGGCCGCAGCTTCAAGGTGGTGTACTCGCTCGGCTTCTAGGCCGGTCGATGCTTGTTGGCGAACGCCACCAGGCGCGTCGCCACGTGATCGGCGCGCTCCTGCTGCACCCAGTGCCCGGCGCCGTCGACCAGCTCGACGCCTTCAAACCTGGTGCAGCTTCGCTCCATGCGATCGAGACTGCCGGCGTTCTGATACACGCCCCAGTCGCTCTTGCCAGACAGGAACATCGCCGGCACGTCGATCGTGCGGCCGGCGAACAGTTGCGTCTCAGCCGACAAACGGGGATTGCGGCCGACGCGGTACGACTGCAGCCCGCCCTGGAATCCAGTCCGCCCGTACTCCGACGCGTACACCTTCAACGCCTCGTCGGGTAGCCACTTGCAGGCTGCGATTTGCGCGGCGGTGGGCATGTCGATCGCCACCTGCTCGGCCATGCCCTTGTCACGGTCCATCACGTAGTAGCGCGGCAACTTCGCCTGCTCGGTTGCCGCGTTCGACGTCAGCGGGAACGGCTTGTTGTTCGGCCAGTCGCCGCTTTTGGCGTGGTAGTAGGCGCGCAGGAAATCGTGAATGCCTTGTGGCGGGTGCCACATGTTCTCGTTGGCTTCCCGAGTGGTGTAGTAGGTCTGGTAGTGCTTGCGCGGCGGCGTCAGCTGACCCAGCGCCTCGTCACCCGATGCGGCCTGAGGCGTGGCTGGCGGGGCAGGTTGGTTTGCCGTGTTGAAGGGCAGCGGGCCCGGCGCCCCGAACGGCGCGCTCATCATCACGACCGACCGGAACACGTCAGGACGCGTCAGCGCGCACCAGCCGGCGGTCGGCGACCCGAAGTCGTGACCGACAACCAGCGACACGTGGCGATGCCCGAGCGCGTTGATCAGCGCCATCATGTCGCGGACGCGATTCAACGTCGAAAACGGCGTCAAATCATCGTCGAACTTCACGTCCGTACCGCCGCTGCGCCCGTAGCCGCGCTGATCGGGCGCGATGACGTGGTACCCGGCCTTGGCGAGCGGCAGCATTACGTTGCGCCAGCTGAAGGCCAGTTCGGGAAAGCCGTGAATCAGCAGCACCGCGGGGCGGTTGGGTGTTTCAAATCCAGCTTCGAGCGCGTGCATCGTGATGCCGTTCACGCCGGTCACGAGGCGGGAACGGATGCCGATCGGGATGGTCGTGGCGCCGTAGGCCACGTCGGCATTGGCGCCCTGCCCGAATGAGGTGGTCGCCAGCGGCAGCGCCGCGACGGACATCAGGAGTTCTCGACGGCTCAACGTCATTGTTTCGGTCCTTGTGGGCTTGCGGTTGTCGTCGGCGCGGACTTGGCCGGCAGCTTGCGCTGCTGCAGGTCGCGTTCGCGATCGATGTAGCGCTCGCCATCGGTGATCCAGCGCGGCGCCGGCTCTCCCTTGAGGTGGTGCCCGAACCACTCGAAGATGCGGTGGTGATAGTCGATCTGGTTCTGACGCTTGCGGAGGCTGTGATCCTCGCCGCCGTAGGTCAGCATGACGACGTTCCTGCCGGCGCGGCGCGCGATGTTGTAGAGCGCGACGCTTTGATGGAAGTGGACCGTGCCGTCGTTGTCGCCGGTCATCAGCAACAGCGGCGTCGTCATGGTGTGCGCCGTGTAGATCGCCGAGTTGCGAATGTAGGCCTGCAGGTCGTCATATATCGGTACCTGCATCCGCTGCTGCCCGGTTTCGATGTGGTCGGTCTCGGCAATGCCGCTCGACCAGTGATGGTTGCCGTAGTTGCTGACCAGGTCGGTGATCGCCGCGCCGGCGACGGATGCCTTGAAGATCTTCGTGTGCGTGGCCAGGAACGCGCTGTCGAATCCGCCCCAGGAGTGACCGATGCTGCCGATCTGGTTTGGATCGACGACGCCCATGGCAATCACGCGCTGGACGGCAGGCCCGACCGCGTCAACCACCGACAGGCCTGGATCGCGTGGACGGAAGACGATGTCTGGCTGCAGATAGAAGTAGCCGCTGGCAGAGAACGCAGCGGCATTGTAGTAGTCGCGTTCCGAGGGTGCCGAGAAGAAGTGAAGGTTGTCCGAGAGCTTCTCGTACATGTAGACCACCATCGGATACTTGCGGCCAGGCGTGTATCCGGCGGGGTAGGTGAGCACGCCCTGTAGCGCGACCCCCTGCTTGTTCTTGTACTCGATCAGTTCTGTGCGTCCCCACGCGTAGTCGCGCATGAACGGATTGGTGTTGGTGATCTGCGTGGCGCCAGCCAGTGTTGGTCCGCCGACGAAGTAATCCGGTGAATCGTCAAAGTCCTGGGCGGCATACACGAACCGTTCGGCCCGCCTGGCTTTTGCGAGTCGGTCGACACGCCTGTCGAGCAGGACCAGCGGCGTGACCGCTCCACCTGGCCCCGGAGCGATCGTGGCATAGCCGTTCTTCTTCGATCGCAAACCGAACTGGCCGATGTAGACGGTCTGGGCCCGGTCGATCCACTCGGCGTCGGGATCAAGCCGCACAATGCGGCTGCGAATCTCGCCGGTGGCGCCGTTGGTGAGGCGCGTCGCGCCCGCACCATCAGCCTTGATCTCCCAGATATCGAGCTTGTCGTAGATCAGCACCGACTGATCGCCGGTCGTCCACCCGCCCACACCGAAGGGCGGCTTGGTGTCGCCGGTGTCGTCCGATTCACGGTCGATGAACGAGGAGGCAATCGTCGCGGTGATGTTGGTCTGCTTGCCGCTTGCCACGTCGACCGTCCAGTACTGGTCGCCCTTCATGTAGAGCAGGTACTTGCCACCGGGGCTCGACTGCAGGAGGCGGTCCTCGATGCGCTGCGCCACGTCGGCTTGTTGGCCGGACGCGAGATCGATCGTCCACGCGTTGCCATAGACGCGACCGATACTGCGATCCATGGCGAAGGCATTGGTGTCGATCACGAGCGCCTTGCCTGAGCGCTTGATCGGTGTGGCCTCTTCGCCGATCCGCCGGGCGATCCGAACGAGGCGTCCTTCCGGGACGTTCCAGGCGGCCAGCATCGAGCGCTCGCGCTCGCGCCGGGCATCGAGCTTCTGCCGCGGCATCACGATCGTGTCTTTCGGGTGCCACACCTGCACGTCCGGCAGCTCCTCGCCGTTCGTGCTGCTTGCGACCACGCGCCGCGTACGGTCCACGCCGTCAGCGGACGCCTTCTCGAGCCAGGGCCCGACACCGACAAACACCCATGCACCGTCTTCCGACCATTGCGGCGCTCGGAAGCGCACGACGCGAAGGTCGGCTGCCAGCGTTGAGGGTTCGAGAGCCTTCATCGTCCCAGACACGACGTCGGACCAGACGAGCAGCGTGTGGGTTGGGCCTTCGCGGCCCGTGCCGTCGGCCGATCGCAGCGCGGCGAGCGACCTTGAATCCTTCCGCCACGACAATCCTGAATAGGTCTTGTTCGATGAATCCAGCGTGCGGAGGACGCCGGTGGCGGTGTCGTAAAGCTGCAGGCCGTTGCCGACGCCACCTTCGATCGTGATCGCAAAGGCGAGGGCAGAGCCCTTGTCCTGCCACGCTATCTCCGACACCGAGCCGAACGTCGCATCCTGGGCGGTTGCGAGCTGTCGCACGATCAGCGGCGTCCCCGGAGCGATCGTTTCCGAGTTGCTGTCGCCGCCTTCGCGAGTGCCTTCCGCGTAGCGGCGAAACGCGATGTGTGTGCCTGTCGGGCTAAATGAAAAGAACTCGACGCCGTCGATCATCGCGGTGGTGCCGGAGGCGAGATTGATCAGCGCCAGCTTCTTGCGGATCGGCTTACGGTCCTTGCGCAGCTTCGCCTCGTCGTCTTCCGACATGCCGACGAGGCTGGCCGCCCACTTGGAATCGTCGGAGAACGCCGGCTGCTCACCAAAGGCCACCGTGATAGGAGTCCCGCCGCCGGTCGGCTGGAAGCGCAGCTCGTTGTCGCGGCTCGACCGGGTGATGCCGTAGACCAGCCATGAGC
>JAYQOO010000056.1:0-24483 GCA_038144855.1 Acidimicrobiia bacterium
AATTCGAGGACCATTATTGGGGTGGCGGCACCACGCAGCCGGCAAACCAGTTGACGATGCCCGGCTGCGGCTGAATGTCGCAGTCGAACCAGTTATAGGCAATGAAGCGGCCGGCGACGATGATCAGCGCCCAGAGCACGATCGACGCCAGCCCGGCCCTGCGCACCGGCCAG
Source organism: Acidimicrobiia bacterium (assembly GCA_038144855.1). Classification (GTDB taxonomy): domain Bacteria; phylum Acidobacteriota; class Vicinamibacteria; order Vicinamibacterales; family UBA2999; genus 12-FULL-67-14b. Next base: position 174 of record JAYQOO010000056.1, read on the forward strand.
GGCAGCTTCACATCGCGATCCCACGTGGCCGCGTTGGGCAGCACCTTCGCGTGGAAGTACCAGATGTTCAGGAACGCCAGGATCAGGAAGATCACTTTCGCGCGGAACCACACGCTTTGGTAGGTGCGGACGGGAATGGCGTAGACCAACAACACGCCGGTGACGACCATCACCACGAAGCCGGCGCGCACCCACGGCAGCACGCGGTCGGCCATTTCCGTGACGGGGACGTCGGTCAGCACCTTGCCGATCAGCCGCAGGTCCCACACCACGGTCATGCCGACAAACAGCAGCAGGAACAGCACGTGCGTCGACTCGACCAGCGGGTACATGAACAGCGACTCGCGGAGCGCGGTGCTGCCCTCGGTGGCGGCAAGCCATTCGGCGTAGGCGAGCAGCGACATGCTATTTGACCGACGTGACGCCCGGGTGGAACCGCTTGTGGCAGTTCACGCAGGACTCGTAGAGGTCGGCACCGACGTTGAAGAGCGCGGTCTTGTCCTTGGCTTCGGCCGCCTTCATCGAGCGAAGGCTCTGCGCCGTCATGTCTTGCGCAAGCTTGACCCACTCATCGTTGCCGCCCGACCGTTGCGGCAGCATCAGCAGGTTGCCGGCTTCGGCGAGCGAGATCGAGGCGGCGCGCACACCGTCCCATTCCTCATCGGTCTCGGGCGCCTTTTCGAAGGTGCCGTCGGCCGTCACGATCGTGCCAACCGACTCCCAGATTCGGTCGGCGGTCGGATCGAACACGCTTTCCATCAGGTCGTGCATCGAGACGGTGGCCTGAAATGGAGGTAGGGCGGGAGCGGGCGCGGGTGACGAACAGGAGACGCTGACGATGAGGGCCAGTGGCGCGAGCCACCTCAGTGTTCGCATGAGGCGCACATCTTAACCCAACGGCACCTCGACGGCAGCGGGACCTGGCCGGCAGACAAACCAGGGCACCGCGCCAAGCTCCGGGTGCCGTTGCTGGTAGGCCCGGACCCAGTCGCGGCCGAACGCCTCGGCGTCAGCGGCCGGGGCGGCGGCCCAGACGCTGCCGCCAAACCCTGCGCCAAAGCTGCTGGAGGCAAACGCGCCGATGTCGCGCGCCAACTGCGCCAGCAGCATCGTCTGTGGAATCTGGTTGCCGAGCAGACTGCCGGCCTCGCGCTGTGAATCGTCGGCGAGCCGGCCGAGCGCGGCCCGATCAGCGCGGCGGAACGCGTCCAGGGCCAGCGGCGCGCGGGCCGTTTCGTTAATGAAGTGATCGAGCCGGCGGTGCAAGTCCGCGGCCGAAAACGCGCCGTCCTCGGTGGGGGCGATCCACGTCCTGAGTTGCGCGACGGCATCGGCAGTCGCGATGGCGTCGGCCAGAGACGCCGCCGGCCGCGGCGCGCGCTGGTTCCAGATGCGGTGCAGCGCCCGCACGCCATTCGAGGCCCGGTTGTAGCGGTCGCGAACCGAATCGGCCTTGTCCGCCTGGACGCCGCTGGAGGCGATCACAAACACCCAGTCGTCCGGCATGCGCGCGCGATCGAGCGGCTCGACCGGCACGAAGCGATAGAGCGCCACGTGCTCCGGCGACGAGGCGATGATCGCGGTGTGGTCCTCGCTGCCGCCATGCGTGCCGACGCCGACAGTGCCTGGCAGTCCCGGGAAATCGAGCCCGTTCTCCACGCAGCCGAGATACCACGCGAGCGCATGCAGGTCGGGGAGGCAGAGCTGCCACTCCTCGCGCTCACGCAGCCCCGCGCGTTCGATCAACGCCAGCGCCACGCCCACCACCAGCGCGCTCGAACTGCTCATGCCTGACGCGCGCGGCAGATCGCTCGCAATCGCCATATTGGCGCCAAGCTCACATCCTGGAAAATTCAGGAAGAAGCGATGAGCGACCACGTGCACGTATTTCTGCAGGCCGTGATAGTGCGGCGGCGCCTCGGCAGACGGATCGACCTCGATCACCTGCCTGTCGAAGATGTCGCCGACGCGAACGATGCCATCTGCGCGTCGCCTCGCCGTCAGCGCGATACCGCGCGGCACGGTCGCCAGCAACGAGTGACCGCCGGCGTAGTCGGTGTGCTTGCCGAAGACTTCGATACGCCCTGGCGTGAAACGCTGCCAGTCAGGTGCGCCGTCCAGGATGGGAGGCGCAGCCCGGTGGAGTGTGTCAAACAGCGCGGCGCGGGACGCCGCATCGTGCGCCGCCATCCCAAGCGACGTGAATCGCTCGATGATCGCGCTCACGGATTGGCCTCCACCCCTGCGAGCCGTTCGCTGACCAGGAGGACGTCGGTGCGGCGCGATAAATCCAGCACGGCGCCTCGTGCCAGGAAGGTTTGAAACTCCACGCCTCTTGTAAGGGCAAGTCCGACGGCCTCAGGCAGCTCGAACTCTCCACGCGTCGACCGCGGTACATCGCGGCACGCGTCGAAGATGCGATGGTCGAATCGCCAGACGTTCATGCTGATCAGCGCGCGCGGCCCGGCCGCTTCGTAATACTCAGCGCCGGGTTTTTCGACGATGCGCGCGAGGAGACCGTCGACATTGACCTCGATCGCGGCGAATCCGGCGACGCGATCGGCGGGGAAGCCGCTGTCGCGAATCAGGTCGTCGCGTTCGTACGCCGGCAGCCCGGGGCCATCCAGCAGGGCGAGCTGACGGAGCACTGATGCGGGATACAAGTTGTCGGAGTTGAGTACCAGGAAAGGGTCACGTCCGGCGAAGCCGGCGGCGCTCAAGACAGCGTTGGCGGTGCCTTCGGCGTTCTCCTGTACAGCGTAGGAAATCGCCACGCGCGACGGGCGCCCCGGGCCCTCGTAGTAAGTGCGGATCGAGGCGTGATCGGGCGCGACGACAAAGCAGATGTCGCGGCAGCCGGCATCGGCCAGGGCGCTCAAGACGTAATCAAGGAATGGTCGCGCGACTCCGGCACCTGGCGACGTCGACGGGATCGGCATCATCCCTTTGGCCCCGGCCGCCGCTGCGGACGCCTGGCCGGGGCTTAACGTGGCGTCGCCGGCTTGTTTCATCCGGCTACCGAGACCACGGGCGAGAAGGACGGCCTTCATCGCAATCAATGCTACAGTGCCGCCGTTATGAAGCGAGTCACTTTTGCGATCGCCCTAATCGCTGCGTCCCTGTTCACGGTCCATGCGCAGACGCCGCAGACCCAGCAGCCGCGGCCCCAGGCGCCGACGGCCGATCCGTACGCGAACAACCCTGATGCCGGAAAGAGCGCGTTTCCACTCGCCGCGCCTGCCGGGAAGGACAGCGGCGCGAAGCAGGCCGCGCCGGCCGGTGCCGCGAATCAGGGTGCGTTTGATCCAGCGACATGGAAATACGGTACTGCGTTCAACGCGCCCGCCGGTTCGAAGATCTGGAATCCTGTGAAGCTCAAGCTGCAGCAGGGTGGGAAGGTCACGGGCGGCACCTTGTTTGGCTCGACCGATCCATCGACCTATTGCGCGATGGCCAATGCCGGCTATGACTTCATCTGGACCGAAATGCAGCATGGCCAGACCGACTGGAGCCAGGCCGCGAAGATGTGGCGCACGTGCCCGCACGCCAAGGCGGTGCCCGGTGCTCGCGTCGCATACACCGATGAGCGCGAGATTCAGCACGCACTCGATGCTGGTGCATTGGTGATCGTGGTGCCGACCGTCGATACGGTCGCCGAAGCGGTTGCGGCTCGCGACTGGACCTACTTCCCGCCGCTGGGTCGTCGCAGCAACGGCGGCGGACAGGCGTTCGATGCGGCGATGTGGGGCGGCGTGCCCGGCGGCTATCGCAATACGGCGAACGACAACATCGTGTTGGTGCTGATGATCGAGACGCTCGAAGGCTTGAAGAACGCCGAGGCGATCGCGAAAGTGCCTGGCGTGAGCGCCGTGTTCGCCGCCAGCGGCGATCTCGGCAACTTCACGGGATATCGCCAGGGTTCGCCGGACTACGAGCGTGCCATCAATATCGTGCACGACGCGGCGATCAACGCCGGGATCAGGCTGTGCGGACCGTTCGCGTGGCGCGATCGGCCGGACTTCACCTGCTTCCAGGCGGGAAGCGAAACGGCAGCGATTGCGAGAGGTGTGGCGGCCGAACTTGGCAGTCTTGCCAACACGCAGGGGCAGCCAGACGTAGGCCCGTTCGCGAAGAAGCCGCAGTAGCACCCTGCCAGGCCGGCAGCGCAAAGCGCGTGCAAGTGTGGGGCAGGACGAGCCGCCCGCCACGGCGCTTGCCTTATGATGATGTCTCGTCGAGCCGACCTCCGGCATCTGATTTCTGAACGTGCCCTACTCGGTGGCGGTCAATAACGGCAGGGATCGGACCGGCCGCATCCGCTTCACGTGGAGTGGCGGGGAGGCGACGTTCACGGTCTACCAGGCAGGGACGCCGTTTACGGCCGGCTTCACGCTGAATGACTCCTTCCGGGGGGCCGACAACACGACCGAATGCCACTTCCGCAGCTCGAACACGCCATGTACCCTGACGGCGACGGCGAACCTGCCCGGCAACACCTACACCTACCAGTGGAGGTCGCCTACTACTACGGCACGCTCGTGAACCGTCATAGCCTGACCACCAGCTCCACCAACGTGTTCACCTTCCGTGACCAGTGCGGCGGGACCGGATCGACGTCCAGCGGCAACCTGGTCGAGGCCGAGATTACGCTCGTGATCACCGACGACCGCGGCAACCGGATCACGCTGCGATCCGGCGCCAACGGGCAGCCGGCGATCTATGTGAAACAGTTCACCTGCTAGGACCCGCCGCCCGGCTGTGGGGCGCGCAAAGGGGCGTGCCCGGGTCTGATTCAGGCCCTTGGACGCCCCTTGCGAGATCCCCGTGGTTCTGGCCGCGATTGGGTGTAGTATTCCCGCCGTGAGGAGTAACCCATGTCGCAGCAGAATGGATTGAACCGCCGCGCGTTCCTTCGCAACGCGGGTTTCACCGCAATCGCCGGGGCCGCCGCCGCCGGTAGCCCAGCCCCCCTCTTCGCCGCGTCTCCCGAATCGGCTCTCGCGCAGGCCGCCAGCGGAAAATTCGATTTCGATACGGTTTACAGCCGGTTCGGCACCGACTCGACCAAGTTCGATCAGCAGATCAACCGCTACGGCAAAGACAGCGTGCAGGTCGGCATGGGCATCGCGGACATCGACTTCAAGTCGGCGCCGGCCATTACCAGGGTCCTGACCGAACGCGTCAAGCACGAGAACTGGGGCTATCTCGACATGGACACGTGGACGCCCCGGACGCAGGAGGCGATTGCCGCGTGGAGCAAGCGCCGCTACAACCTGGCCGTCGACCCCAAGACGATCGTGGTGTCGAACGGCGTGCACCCGGCGCTGATCGCGGCTCTGAAGACCTTCTCGCCGCGTGGCAGCAAGGTGTTGCTGCAAACCCCGACCTACAACGGCTTCTACAGCGACCTCACCGCGTCGGACACCAAGGCGGAGGAGAGCCCGCTGAAGTTCGTCAACGGCAAGTTCCAGATGGACTTCGAGGACTTTGAACGCCGCATCAGCCTCGACACGCACAGCTTTATCCTGTGCAACCCGCAGAACCCGACCGGCAATTGCTGGTCACCGGAAGACCTGCTGCGCATTGGCGAGATCTGCCTCAAGCATCGCGTGATCGTGCTCTCCGACGAGATCCACAGCGACTGGGTGAGCAAGGGCAACAAGTACACGCCGTTTGCGAGCCTGCCCAACAAGGCCGTGGTCGACAACAGCATAACGTTCAAGGCCGCGAGCAAGTCGTTTGGTCTTGCCGCGCACAAGATCGCGTGGTTCCACTCGACCAACGCTGAGCTGATGAACCGCGTGAAGTATCACCACCGCGCGGATCTCAACACCATGGGCGTATTGGCGAATCACGCCGCCATCACCGAGAGTGACGAGTGGCTGCGCCAGGCGAACGAGTACGTGAACGACACCCACGACTTCGTGAATAGCTATATTCACGACAAGATCCCGATGCTCAAGGTACATCGCGCCGAAGGGACCTACCTGACGTGGCTCGACGTCACCGCCGTCGCCGAGCGGATCAACTCCAAGAAGCTCGCCGACGACTACAACCGCACCAAGCCGGCGACCATGCCGGCCCTGACGCCGGAACAAATGGTGGAGCGCTACTTCGTGAAGACGGCGAAGGTGCATCTCAACCAGGGCGCCGGCTATGGCAAGGGCGGAGAGAACCACATGCGCATGAACATCGGCACGTCGCGCAAGCTGGTGGAACTGGCGCTCAACAACCTGGCGGCGGCGTGCCGCAATCCGATGGCGACCAATCTGGTCTAGCCGTCCCGCCGCCTGACCGGTATATCCGAAGAGCCCGTGCGTATTCCCCGCACGGGCTCTTCGTGTTTTTACACGCGCCGGACATAATGCGGGCGTGGATCCCATCAAGGGGCGAGCCCGCCGGGTTCGCAAGAATCTCCGCCAGGGCCTTGCGCTCGCCTGGGCCGCTTCTCCGGAATCGCTGATTCGATACTCCGTGCTTGGCATGATCAGTTCGGCCATGCCGCCGATTGCGGTGTATCTCGGCGCCGTGCTGGTGAACCGCATTGCCGAGGCTCGTGATCACGCGTTTGGCTGGCCTGAAATGCTGCCGATCATTGCCGGGCTGTGGATCTCGACGGGCGTGCAACGCGCCATCGGCGCCTACATGGGCTACGGCCGGAACCTGTTCGTGCGCCGCGTGCAGCTTGAAGCGGAGCGGCGCCTCCTCGAGCAGGCGTCAAAAGTCGATCTGGGTCACTTCGATAACTCTGACTGGCACGACCGGCTCGCACGCGCCAAGCGCGATGTGTCGTGGCGGCCGGGCGATCTCACCTGGTCGGTCCTCGGGCTGTCAGGCAACATCGTCACCATTGTGCTGATGGCCGGATTGCTGGCGAGCCTCCACTGGATCCTGGTGGCGCTTGCGCTGGCAGCCGCGATCCTGTCGCTGGCGCTGGAGCGCCGCGTGACGGCGAGGCTGTACGAGTTTTTCTACAAGGAGACGCCGGAGGAGCGTGAGCGTGAGTACCTCGGCGACCTTCTTGTCCAGCCGAGGAACACCAAGGAAATTCGTGCCTACGTCCTGGCCGACTACCTGCTGGGGCGTCATCGCGACCGATCGGAGCAGCTCTATCGGCTGCGCGAGCAGATGTATCGCTCGGGCACGCGCATCTCGATGATCACCGGACTGGTCACCGGTGCCGCGCTGGCGCTGGCCTACCTGTTCGTGGCGATGCAGGGGATTGCCGGCGCGATCGATCCTGGCGGCGTCGTCCTGGTCATTGGCGCATTCACATCGGTGTCGGGCACGATGGGCAACATCTCGAGCACGTTTGTCGCCGTCGACCAGCACACCACGTTCCTCGAGGATTACTTCTCGTTCCTGGCAATCGACCGGCTCGTGCCGGTGCGCTCGCCAGCGCGAGACGTGCCGATCTCCCTCGAGGCCGGTATCGAGTTCGACGATGTGACCTTCACCTATCCAGGCGGCACGGAGCCGGCCGTGTCCAACTTGAACCTGCACATTCGCGGTGGAGAGTTGATCGCGCTGGTTGGGGAGAACGGCGCCGGGAAGAGCACCCTGGTGAAGTTGCTGCTGCGCTTCTACGATCCAACCGGCGGCGCGGTCCGCGTGGGCGGCGCGGATTTACGCGAGTTGGATCCCGACGCGCTCCGCAGCCGGATCGGCGTGTTGTTCCAGGACTACGCCAGCTACGAGTTGTCGGTGCGAGAGAACGTGCAAATGGGGCGGCCCGGCCGCCTCGATGATGACTCGCGCGTGCTGGCGTCGCTCCAGGATGCGAAGAGCGACTGGTTGCTGACGAAGATGCCGAAGGGGCTGGACGCGAAGGTGGGGCGGCTCTTCGAGGGAGGCCATGACCTGTCGGGCGGCGAGTGGCAGCGCCTTGCGCTGGCGCGCATCATGTATCGCGACGCCGACATCTGGATTCTCGACGAGCCGACGGCGTCGCTCGATCCAGAGGCGGAGGCGGCGATCTTCGCGGAGCTAAAGCAGATCCTTAAGGGCCGGATCGGCATCGTGATCTCGCATCGCTTTTCGACGGTGCGGATCGCCGATCGGATCGCGGTAATTGGCGACGGGAAGATTTCGGAACTCGGGTCGCACGAGGAATTGATGCGAGCCAAGGGCCGATATGCACACCTCTTTGAACTGCAGGCGGCCGGTTACCGCTAGCGTCCCGGGCGGCGTGGCAATCCCCGAGCGCGGATGAAGTAGATTTTCCGGCAGATGAGGTCTCCCAAACTCTGGCTGGCGCTTCTGGCCGTCGTGGTCGTTGGTGCGGGCACCGCGTGGTACCATCCTGATCACGCCCAGCAATCCGCTGACGCGGCTGTTTCAGCGCCAGATCTCGGACGTCAACGCGCGCATCATCATTGGGCCCTACCCCGAGGATCGTGACTTCGAGCTGCTGAAGCAAAACGGCGTCGGCCTCGTGGTGACGTTGCTCAATCCCGAAATTCCCTACGAGGCGGCGCTGCTCGAGCGCGAGAAAGCGACGGCGCAGCGTCACGGCATCGAGCTTCGCAGTGTTCCGATGTCCAGCATCCTTGGGCAGCGCTTCGGCGACGAATACGACCGCAGCGCCTCAGCCGCGGCTGACGCGATCGCGTCGAGTAGTGCCAAGGTGTATCTGCACTGCTATCTCGGCATGCACCGCATCCAGGTCGTGCGAGATCTGCTCGCTGAGCGCGGCGTCGAGGCCGGCCGCTACGCGATTCGCGCCGGCGAACGTGACGAGGCGGCAGTGGCGCTGGATGCTGCCGAGAAGGCCTCGAATGAAGGGCGGCATCAAGACGCCCTGGATCAATTGAGCAAGATTCCAGCCGCCGGGCTGACCGACAACGCCCACTTGTTGATTGGGTGGAGCCACTATCGGTTGAACCGCATTGCCGAGGCACGAAACGCGTTTGCCGTCGTCCAACAACGGAACCCGGGTCATGCAGGTGCCCTGACCGGGCTTGGGTATTGCGCCTACCGGTACGGGAACCATGCCGAAGCGGAGCGCCGATTCAGCGAGGCGGTCAGCGCTGAGCCCAATAGCGCGGACGCGCTCACGGGCCTCGGGCTGACGATGCTGCGCCTCGGCAACCGCGACGAGGCGCGACGCCATTTGAGCGCTGCGCTCAAGCTCGCGCCCGGAAACGAGGAGGCGAGAGACGCGCTGGCGAGAGCCGGCGGCCCGCTCCCGTAGCAGACGTGTGGTAAGCTACTTGTCTCTCCGGAAGCCGGCGTAGCTCAGTTGGTAGAGCAGCTGATTCGTAATCAGCAGGTCACCAGTTCAAGTCTGGTCGCCGGCTCCAATGTCCTCTCAGACCATGATTGCTCACGAACTCGCACAGCTCTACGCACGTGATTTGCAGCGGTTGATCCAGGAGATCCAGGCGTTCCCCGACACCGCCGCTTTGTGGCAGACCGCCCCTGGCGTGTCAAACGCCGCCGGGACGTTGGCCTTGCACCTCGAAGGCAACCTGCGCGAGTTCATCGGGCGCCAGATGGGGCAGATCGCCTTCAAACGGGATCGGCCGCTCGAGTTCAGCGCGCGTGGCGTCGAACAGGCAGAATTGATCGCGCGCCTGGAAGCTGTGCGAGATTCGATCCCGCCCGTGATCGCCAGGTTGACGGATGCCGAACTCGCCGCCGACAACTCGGAGCTTTACATGGAGAGGCCGATCACCCGGCACCAGTTCCTCGTGCACCTGAACGGCCATCTCAACTACCACCTTGGCCAGATCGACTATCTGCGGCGCTTTGCGACCGGGAAGCCGGCCATCGACCTGGCGCAGATGTAGGTCGGCGGTCCCACCCCCGGTTTTGGGGTAACATCGAAGGTTACGGGCGCGGCTGAAATTCGCGCCTGTACAGCGTCACTCACATATTCATCTCGAATCATGCCGCCGGCGGACAACTCTTCGGCTCTCGTCATTCGTGGTGCGCGGACGCACAACCTCAAGAACGTCGATCTCTCGCTGCCAGCCGGGCAGTTGATCGTGTTCACGGGCGTCAGCGGATCCGGCAAGTCGTCGCTCGCCTTCGACACGATCTATGCGGAAGGGCAGCGCCGCTACGTCGAGTCACTGTCGGCGTATGCGCGCCAGTTTCTCGAGCGGATGGAGAAGCCCGACGTCGATCGCATCGACGGCATCTGTCCGTCGATTGCCATCCGCCAGAAGAATTCGGTCAGAAATCCGCGGTCCACGGTCGGCACGGTCACCGAAATCCACGACTACATGCGCCTGTTGTATGCGCGCGTCGGCAGAACGATCTGCCGCAAGTGCGGTCAGGAAGTGGTCCGCGAGACGGCCGAAGTCGTGGCCACACGCCTGCTGGCGTTGCCGGAAGGCACGCGCTTGATGCTTGGCTTTGATTTGCCGGTCGTGGCGATTTCCAGTGCCACAGGTGACGCAGATCGGAAAGGCGCCGAAGGCGCTGACGTCTCAGATCAAGACGACGTCAATGAGGCTGAGCTGTCCGTGCCTGCTGTCGCCAAGGAATCGGCGCCTGCTGTGGCGCTGGAGAACCTGCGTCGCAAGGGCTTCGGGCGCCTGCTGATTGGCGACCAGGCGGTAACCTTCGAAGATGTTGACCCGAAAGCGCTGAAAAAGCTGACGGTGCTGGGAGTGGTCGTCGATCGCATCAAGGTCGACGGCGAAGCTCGCACGCGCATCACCGACTCGGTCGAGACGGCGTACTCGGAAGGTGGGGGCGCGGCGTGGGCGCTGCAGTTGCAGGACGCCGGCGCGCCGATTCAGCATTCGTTTTCGGAACGCTTCGAGTGCCGGACCTGCAACATCCCGTACGAAGATCCGCAGCCGCGCCTGTTCTCGTTCAACAACCCGTTCGGCGCGTGCCCGACGTGCCATGGCTTCGGCAACATCATCGAACTCGACCAGGACGTGGTCGTGCCCGACCAGCAGAAGTCGATCAACCAGGGCGCGATCGAGCCATGGACCAAGCCGCACTATCGATCGCACCTGGCGGAGCTGAAGCGCGCCGCCAAGGGTGGCAAGGTGCGCCTCGACGTGGCCTGGCGCGACCTGACACCGGACGAGATCGCCTTCGTGATGGATGGCGACGGCGATGATTTCGAAGGCGTGCGCGGGTTTTTCCGCTGGCTCGAGAAGAAGAAATACAAGGTGCACGTCCGCGTGTTCTTGAGCCGCTACCGTGGCTACCTGACGTGCCCAGACTGCGGCGGCACCCGGCTGCGTCGTGAGGCCCGGGACGTGCACGTCGGCGGCGTCACGATCGACAAGGCATCGGCACGAACGGTGCGCGATGCCGCACAGTTCTTCAGCGAACTGAAACTGAGCGAAAAGGAAGCCGCGATTGCCGACAAGGTGCTGAAGGAAATTCAGCGCCGGCTTGGGTTCCTGCGCGACGTCGGCCTGGATTACCTGACGCTGGATCGGCTGTCATCGACGCTGTCGGGTGGCGAGGCCCAGCGCATCAACCTGGCGACGTCGCTCGGTTCAGCCTTGGTCGGCACGCTCTACGTGCTGGACGAGCCATCGATCGGCCTGCATACACGGGACAACCAGCGGCTGATCGCGATCCTCCGCCAACTTCGCGACCAGGGCAACACGGTCATCGTCGTCGAGCACGACGCGGACATGATCGCCGTCGCGGATCACCTGGTGGATATTGGGCTCGGCGCCGGTGAGCACGGCGGCCGCGTGGTCTACAGCGGTCCGCTCCAGGGACTGACCAGCGAATCCCGGTCGTTGACCGCAAAGTACCTGCGCGGCGAGCTCGGCATCCCGGTGCCGGCGCAGCGGCGCAAGGGGACACCGCAGCGCATCAAGCTGTTTGGCGCCAGCGAGCACAACCTCAAGGGCGTGGACATCGAGATTCCGCTCAACACCCTGACCTGCGTCACCGGCGTGAGCGGATCCGGCAAATCCACCCTGGTGCACGACGTGCTCTACGCTGCGATGAAGCGCGCGAAGGGGGACTGGGATCGCAAGGTTGGTGCCCATCAGCGCCTCGAAGGCCACGAATACGTCAGCGACGTGGTGCTGGTCGATCAGACACCAATCGGCCGTACACCACGGTCGAACCCCGTGACGTATCTAAAGGCGTTTGATCCGATCCGTGAGTTGTTTGCGGCAACCAAGGACGCCAAGGCGCGTGGCCTGACCGCCAGCCACTTCTCGTTCAATGTACCCGGTGGCCGCTGCGAGGCCTGCCAGGGCGAAGGCGAGGTGCGCGTCGAGATGCAGTTTCTCGCCGACGTATTTGTGCCGTGCGAGCAGTGCGATGGACGGCGCTTCAAGGCGCAGGTGCTCGACGTGCGCTACCGCGGCAAGAACGTGACCCAGGTGCTGGACCTGACCGTGCGTGAGGCGTTGAGCTTCTTCAGCAGTACACCGAAGGTGCTCCGCCGCTTGCAAGTGCTTGATGAGATCGGCCTGGGATACTTGCGGCTCGGTCAGCCGGCAACGACGCTGTCCGGTGGCGAGGCCCAGCGCATCAAGATCGCGGCACACCTGTCGTCGCACGCCGGCGAGCGGCTGTTGTATATCCTCGACGAGCCCACCACGGGCCTGCACTTTGACGACATTGCGAAGCTGCTGGCCGCATTCAGGAAACTGCTTGAAGCGGGGCACACGCTGCTGGTGATCGAGCACAACCTTGATGTGATCAAGGTGTCGGACTGGATTATCGACCTTGGTCCCGAAGGTGGCGAGAGCGGCGGGCGCGTTCTCGCCATGGCCACGCCGGAGCAGGTCGCGCACAACCCGGAATCGGTGACCGGCAAGTACATCAAGGAAGTGCTATCGTCTGGGAAACTCCTCCAGACTGTGGGTCGCTAGCCATCATGCCGATCACATTCCGCGCAGCGGGCCTTACGCTCGCCCTCAGCGTCTGCAGTGGGGCTGCGCTGTTCGCTCAGGCCTCGATCAACGAAGTGCTGACACGCCACGGCATCGTGGTGAAAGGCGGCATCGCCAGCGCGTTCGACACCCACGCCGTGCCGACGACGCCCGTCACGCCGGGCGCGCTGGCCGCGCCACTGGCGAGCCTGACGGCGGTTAAGGGCGGCGAGCAGATCAACGGCGCGTATGCGTTTGGCGTGCTCGCGGGGCGGTCCGGGCGGGCCGCTTCGGCGCAGGAACTGGCCGCTGCCGGGGTGTCATTGGTGCAGATGGTGGGCTCGGAAGATCGCCGGTCCCGACTCGCTGGCACTCGAGTGGCCGGTCGCATCTTTGCCGCGCCGTACGATCGACCGGGCGTGTCCCCGGCGTTGCCAGCCGGCCTCGTCGACGCGCTCTTTGCGGTGCTGAACCGCGATGCGGAAGTGGATCAGTTCGCGATGGAGGCGCTGGGCCTGATTCGCGAGCGCAGCGCGATGCCGTCGTTGACCGAACGCTACTATTTCTATCGCGAGCAGAACAAGCGGTCGCTCGCCGGCGGCGCGCTCGAGGCCATCGCGCGCATCGGCGACGGCAATGCGGCCGCAATCGTCAAGCAAGCGGCCGGTGACGCGTTTGCGCAAGGCAAGGACGCGACGGCGCTGGCCGTGGCGTTTGCCCGCGAGCGGGTGCTGCAAGACGGCTCGATCGCGGTGATTCAGCAGGCCCTCGACGATCGATCGCGCCGTGACCAGGCGCGCGGCTACCTCGCCGAACTCGGCGCGCCCGTTCCGTAAGCCCGCGCCGTGATCCTGACGGCCGATTTCTATCGGCGCGCCACGCTCGACGTCGCGCGTGAGCTGATCGGCAAGGTCCTCGTCTGCAAATCCAAGGTCGGCACCACCGCGGGGGCGATCGTCGAGGTCGAGGCGTATATCGGCGAGGATGATCCGGCCTGTCACGCCGCGCCTGGCCCCACGCCACGCAATGCGCCCCTCTACGGACCGCCAGGCCGTGCGTACGTCTATCTGAACTACGGCCTCCACGACATGATGAACGCGGTGACCGAAGACGTTGGCCGTCCGGCCGCGGTCCTGATTCGCGCGCTTGAACCGCTTGAAGGCCTGGGCGTCATGCAGAAACGCCGCGCGGCGGCGCCGTGGCGAACAGGGAAGCCGCTGGTGGCCGATCACGAGTTGTGCCGGGGGCCCGGCAACCTCTGTCGCGCGATGGGCATCACGTTGGAGGATAACCAGCGCCCGCTGACGCGCGGTGTCCTGACGATTCGCGACCAGGGCATCGCTCAAGGCGAAATCGTGTGGAGTCCACGGATTGGTATCCGCGTCGGCACGCAACAGCTGTGGCGAGCGACGGTCAAGGGCCATCGCTCCGTCTCAGGCAGCAGACCGGCCGGCTGACGAGAGAAGCCTGTGCGGGGGCCGCCTACTGCGGCTGGCGGACGGTGACGCTGAGCTGTGGGAACGGAATCTGGATCCCTTGGGCGTCGAAGGCTTTCTTGATGCGGCGGCGCAGCTCCCGGCCGACCTCCCATTGTTTGGTCGGTAGCGTCTTGATCCGGAACCGTAGCGTGACCTCTGACGCTTTGAAGGCGTCCACGCCCAGCACCTCCAGCGGCTCGAGAATTTTCGGCCCGAAGACCGGATCCTGCATGAACTCGCGGGCCACCTCCCGCACGACGTCAACGATGCGGTCGGTGTCGTCGTCGTAGCCCACGCCGAGGTCGATGACGTAATACGAGAAGTCCTTCGACTTGTTGGCGAGCGTGCGGATCTCGCCATTGGCGATGTAATGAACCGTGCCTTCCATGTCGCGGAGCACGATGGTGCGGAGGTTGATCTCTTCCACGGCGCCGCCCGTGCCGTTGATCTCGGCCACGTCGCCGAGGCGCACTTGATCCTCAGCGATCAGGAACAGCCCCGAGATGATGTCCTTGACCAGGGTCTGCGCGCCGAAGCCGACGGCCAGGCCGACGATGCCCGCGCCAGTGAGCACCGGGGTGATGTCGACGTCGAGTTCGCGCAGCACCATCAGCGTGGCAGCGCTCCAGATCAGGATTGAAAAGAAGCGGCGCAGGGTGCCGGCGACCGTTTGCAGGCGCTTGCGCCGCTCGACGTGCTGGAGGTCGTCACCCGGGCCGATTTCATGCTCGGCGTTCCTGATCACCGACGCGGCGAAGCGGTTGGCCGCAAACGCGAGCAGGATGAGCAGGATGATCCGCGCGCCGCTCTGCGTGAGCCACTGCGTGAGATCTTCCGGATGGAGGCCGACCGTCAGTTCCACGCCGGCCAGGTCGAGGGCTGGGAAGCTTAACACCAGCAGGCTGAGGACGAAGGTGACGCGGCGAACCGCGCGGACAGTGGTGTTGGCGAATGGCTGGGTGTGAAAACGCTCGCCTTCAATGCTGAGCAGAAGGCGGCGAACGACGGAGCCGACCAGCAACGCCACTGCCGCGGCGAGCAAGGCCGCCACCGACAGCGCGGCCAACGCTTCGAGACTGAAGACGGCCGGTACTGCCGTTGAGGTTGCGGGCGCCTGCATGGATCAGCGGCGGCGTGCGCGGCGTTCCTGTTGTGCTTCGATCGGGATCTTCAGCGTCGAGCGGCGGCCGTCACGGAGGATCTGCAGCTGCGTCGTGGAGCCGATGCTGCTGTCGGCAATCATGCGCACAAACTGCGAGGGATCCGTGATCGCGGTGCCGTTCACGGTCAGGATGATGTCGCCGGGCTCGAGGCCGTTACGAAACGCCGCCGAATCGCGCGACATTTCGTTGACGACGACGCCGTCACTGCTGGGGGCCCGGAGTTCGTCGGCAAGCCGGCCGCTGAGGGGCACGACCTGCACGTAGCCGATCGATCCGCGTCGCACCCGGCCGAACTGCTTCAGGTCATCTACGACCCGGCGCACCAGGTTGCTTGGAACCGCAAAGCCGATGCCCTGGTAGCCGCCGCTTTGCGAAAAGATCGCGGTGTTGATGCCGACCAGTTCGCCGCGGCTGTTGATCAACGCGCCACCGGAATTGCCCGGGTTGATCGCGGCGTCGGTCTGGATGAAGTCCTCGTACTGCGTGATGCCGACGTTGGCACGGCCGAGCGCGCTGACAATGCCGAGCGTCACCGTCTGATTGAGCGAGAACGGGTTGCCGACGGCCATGACCCACTCGGCGACCTTCAGCTTCGACGAATCGCCCCAGGGGATCACGGGAAGCGCCTTGGCGTCGATCTTCAGCAATCCCAGGTCCGTCCACGAATCGACGCCAATGATCTTGGCCTTCACGTCGCGCAGGTCGCCGACCGTGACCGTGACTTCGGCGACGTCGTCGCCGATGACGTGATTGTTGGTCACGACGTAGCCGTCGGCGGAGACGACCACGCCGGAGCCGAGACTCTGCTGGGCGCGGTTGCGACCGAACACATCGCCCTGGTCGCCGAAGAAATACTGGAAGAAGGGATCGTTCGAGAACGGTGACGCGGCGCGGCGCGACACCTGCACCGACGAGATATTGGTCACGGCCCGCGTGGTTTGCGCCGCCACGCGCGTGAAGTCGGGGCCCGCGGCGGCGGCCTGTGGCTGGGCCTGTTCGTCCGTCGCTGCCGAAGCGGTTGCCGAGGTCGGCGCCGTGCGAGCCATCACATCCGGTTGCTCGGTGACGCGGCCTGACAGGACGACGCCGACGACGACGCCGGCCACCAGCAGGCTAAGCATGGAGAGCTTGCGCAGGACTTTGTTTAGTGACACGGCATGCGTCCTTGAATTCTCAGGACACGACCACGCGACGTGGCGCGTCCGCTGGGACCTTGGGGACGGTGATGGTCAGGATGCCATCCGTGAGGTCCGCCGTCACGGAGTCGGCGTTGACCGGGTGGGGCAGCACGAAGTGACGGAGGAATTCCCCGTGGCCTCGTTCAACCTGGTGATACTTGTCGCACGACACGCGCGCATCGCGCCGGCCTTGCAGCGTCAGGCGATTCTCGTGCACTTCGATGCGAACTTGTTCACGAGTCAGGCCCGGCAGTTCGGCGGTGAAGACGAACGCCTCGGCCGTCTCGGACAGATCCACGGCAGGCGCCCAGCCCTGGGGCCCATGAGACGCCAGGCGCTCGAGGCCGTGCTGGATGCGGATCAGATCCCGGAAGGGGTCCCAACGCGCGAAGACCACGATGCTTCAAATGTAGCATGCACGTCCGCCCGGAGGGCGGACTAGAGACCCGGAGGGCGGACTAGAGACGCAGAGAGCACGTGCTCTGGACGACCGCCTGGCTGTGCTACACTCGAAAGGTTCTACCAACTGATTTCAAAGGCTTTATGGCTGACAACCTTCTCGCAACGCAACTTCGCAAGGGCATGATCATCAAGGTCGAGGGCAAGCTCTACCGGATCTTCGACCGGATGCACGTGACCCCCGGCAACCTCCGCGGCTTCGTGCGCATCAAGATGCGCAACATCCAGAACGGATCGATGGCCGAAGAGAAGTTCCGCTCGGAAGACATCGTCGAGCGCGTCTCCCTCGAACAGAAGGAGATGCAGTACCTCTACAACGACGGCGATGGCTACCACTTCATGGACACGACGAACTTCGAGCAGGTGCAGCTGCAGGCCGACCTTCTCGGTGACACCGTCGGGTTCCTGCTGCCGGACATGAACGTCGAGGTCGAGTTCTACGGCGAGAACCCCATCGGCATCGAGATTCCGCAGCTGGTGGACCTGAAGGTCATCGAGACGACCCCGGGTATCAAGGGCGCCACGGCCACCAACCAGCTCAAGCCCGCCAAGCTCGAAACGGGCGTAGTGGTGCAGGTCCCGCCGTTCATCAACGAAGGCGACGTGATCCGGGTCAATACCGAAACCGGCGAGTACCAGACCCGCGCCTGATCAGGTTCCAAGACCCATGCCCCAATTCCATATAATTGGGGCATGGATGTAGTTCGGACCCCGGCGACCGGCTGGATCGAAGTCGTCGTCGGGAGCATGTTCAGCGGCAAGAGCGAGGAGCTCATTCGCCGCCTCCGTCGCGCGCAGATCGCCCGCCAGCGCGTCCAGATCTTCAAGCCCGCCGTCGACACCCGCTACGCGAACGACCACATCGTCTCGCACTCCGAGTTGCGTATTCCCTCGGAGAGCGCGGCGACCGCGGTCGATCTGCTCGCACAGGTGAAGCCGGATACCGAAGTCGTCGGCATTGACGAGGGGCAGTTCTTTGACTCGGAACTGCCGGCCGTCGCATCGGCGCTGGCGCGCAAGGGCGTGCGCGTGATCGTGGCCGGCCTCGACCAGGATTACCTCGGCAAGCCGTTCGAGCCGATGCCGCAGTTGCTGGCGATTGCCGAATACATCACCAAGACCCGCGCGATCTGCATGGTGTGCGGCAACCCGGCCAACCACACGCAACGCCTGGTGACCAGCACCGATCGCGTGCTGCTTGGCGCGCAAGGCACCTACGAGGCGCGGTGCCGCCACTGCTTCGATCCCACGCTGGCGCGCGAAGACGAAACCAAGGCCGTCCGGGAAGCCGCAGGGAAGTCGCGATGAACGTGCAGGAGCTTGCCCCTGCTTTACGGCAAGCCCTGCTCGCACTCGGAGTCCTGTTCACGATCGTCGACCTCAAGGTCGGCGCGCAGTTCGTCAGCTGGTTTCGCCGGCGCTCGCAGGCGGTGGTCGTCTGGCCCGGTCCCAAGCCTCCGTTTTACGTCATCAACCTGACCATCGGCATGCTGCTCGGCGTGCTGCTATTCCTGACGTCGTATGTCGAGATCGGGCGCCTTCAGCGCGGATGGGGCGCAGCGCCGTCGATGTTTGGCGTCGCGATGATGTTCATCTATTACGGCTACCTGCTGCCGTTGACGACGCGGATTCGCCACGGGTTGTATCAAGACGGGATCTGGACCGACTCCGGGTTCATGCCGTACACCGAGATTGGCGGGCTGACCTGGAAGGGCAATGACACCCTGGTGCTGGCATCACGGCAGAAGGCGCTCGCCAGGCGCCTTCGTGTGCCGGGCTCGCACCTGGGCGAAGTGCGGCACTTCCTCCGAGACAAGATCGGCGAGCACGCCATCGAGTTCGAAGCGGGCCCGGGTCTGCATCTGGGCGCCAGGGACACTCGCGAATCAGTTTGACCGCAAATCTGTGAAATGTGCTGAAAGCTGACAGCTCATAGCAGGCAGCCGACGGCCGATAAGCGAAGAGCACCATGGCAGCACGTCCCACCTGGAAGGGTTACATCAAGGTCAGCCTCGTCACGATTCCGGTGAAGGTGTATCCGGCGACGGAGTCGAGCGCGACGGTTTCGTTCAACCAGCTGCACGCTGAGTGCCAGACGAAGATCCAGCAGAAGAAGTGGTGCCCGAAGTGTGAGCGCGAGATCACCCAGGCCGAGGTGGTGAAGGGCTACGAGTTCGAGAAGGGCCGATGGGTCGTGGTCGACGAAGAGGACATTGCGAAGGTCAAGACGGAGTCGACCAAGATCATCAACCTGATGCAGTTCACCGAGGTCGAGCAGATCGACCCGATGTACGTCGACAAGACCTACTACCTGGCACCCGAAGGGCCGATGGCGGCCGACGCGTATTCAGTAATGCGCGAAGGCATGCAGGGCAAGGCGGGCATTGGCAAGGTCGCCATTCACGGCCGTGAATACTTAGTGGCGGTTCGCCCCCACAAGCAGGGGATGGTGATGTACACGCTGCATCACGCGGCGGAGATGCGCACCATCGACCAGATCGAAGAGCTGCGCGAGGTCCGCGGCGCCGTCAACCCGGCGGAAATGAAGCTGGCCAAGCAGGTGATTGAAAGCATCGAAGGCGACTTGAACCTCGCCGACTACAAGGACGAGTACCAGGACGGCCTGCGCAAGATCATCGACGCCAAGATCGCGGGCGAAGAAATCGTGGCGCCGGAAGAAGTCGCGCCCCCGAAGGTCGTCGACCTGATGGAAGCGCTGCGCAGAAGCCTCGATCAGGTGAGCGCCGGCAAGAAAAAGACCGCCAAGGCCGACGAAGCCACCGCCAAGAAAGTCACGAACATCAAGGCGAAGAAGCGGAAGGCTTCGTAGGAGATCGCGATGGCCCGCAAGGCAGTGTGGGGCAGCTACAAGCCCACGACGTCAGAACAGAAAGCCTAACAGGCCCATCCCCGTGGCCGTCGGATCGCTGATCCAGTCCGGCGGCACCAGCCACACGAACGACAGGATGGCGATCACCCAGATGTCGTAGGGGATCGTGGCCCGTTCATCACGCCAGAAGAAGAACCGCGCGAACCAGCCCTCGGGCATTGGCTTGTTGTTGAGCGCGAGGTAGGTGTAGTGGATGCGGTTGGCGACCGTGATGATCGCCAGCACCAGGATCACCCACAACACGCCGGCCATGCGGTCGGTAAACGCGCCGATCATGAACAGCACGATGCGCTCGGGGCGTTCCATGAAGCCCACCTTGCACTTGTCGATCAGCGACTCGGCGCGCGCGCGGGCGTAGCTGGTCATGATCGAGAAGATCAGCGCGAGCGTGGCGATCAGCACATAGCCGTTGCGGCCAAGCTCCGCGTAGAGCCACACCAGCCCGGTGAACAGCGCGAGGTCGGAGAAGCGATCGAGCGTGGAATCCCAGAACGCCCCGAATTCCGACTGCTTGCCGGTGATGTGCGCGACCTTACCGTCGATGAAGTCGAAGATGTTCGCGACGATCATCACGACGCCGGCCATGGCAAAGCGGTCGACGGCCAGGTAGTAGGCGGCCAGGATGTTGATCAGGACGCCGATCAGGGTCAGGACGTTAGGGTGAATGCCCAGCGCGACCGAGGCGGCGATGATGCCCCGGAGCGGAAGCATGCAGGCGGCGCCGATTGCGCCTGTAAAGGTCATTGTCGCGGATTAGGGTAGCCGATGCTTTGTGCAGCTTCAAGGTAACCGCTCTGTAAATTGCGCTGGGCTTGCAATTCGGAGGATTTATGCGTCGCTGGTTCGTGACCCTGTCTTGTTTGCTGACTCTGGCACTACCCCTTTCTCCCGCCTTCGCCCAGGAAACCACCGCAACCATCACCGGCACCGTCACGGATTCTTCCGGAGGGGTGCTGCCTGGCGTGGTGGTCAGCCTCAAGCACGTGCCGATCGGGCGTGTCTTTGAGGGCACCACCAACACTGAGGGCGGCTACCTGGTGCCGCTGCTGCCCATTGGCGCCTATGAGGCGACCTTCACGCCATCCGGCTTTCAACAGCGCATTGTCCGCGGCATCACGCTGGCCGTGAACGACCGCGTGCTGATCGACGCCGCGCTCGCCACCGGCGGCGTGTCCGCGGCGGTCGAGGTGACGGGCCAGACGCTCGCCCGGGCGACGACCGCAGTCCAGAACCTGATCGACTCGCAGCGAGTGGGAACTGCCGATCAACAACCGTAACTTTGCGAAGCTGGCCGAACTCGCGCCTGGCGCGTCGAGCGATCTCGCCGACGAAACCGGCATCGGCCTGACCAGCACCATGAGCCTGTCGGTCAACGGCGCACGGCGCAACGCCGCCAACTGGCTCGTCGACGGCGTCATGAACGTCGACGTTGGCTCCAATATCACGCTGCTTTCGACCCCGACGCTCGAGTCGATCGAGCAGTTCAAGATCATCACCTCGAGCTATGCGGCCGAGTGGCCCCGATCGGGCGGCGGCATCATCAACGTCGTCACCAAGTCGGGCAGCAGTAAGTTCACCGGCAGCGCCTATGAGTTCTTCCGCAACGACTCGCTCAACAGCAACTCGTACTTCCGCAAGCAGAGCACCGATCCTGCCGTGCGAGACTTTGCGCCGGAGCTGACCTACAACAACTTCGGCGCCACGATTGGCGGCCCACTGCTGCCGTCGAAGCAGAAGTTGTTCTTCTTCTACTCGCAGGAATTCCGCCGCGTCACGCGCGCGCCGGCCTCCCTGACCGCCAACGTGCCGAACCCGTAGTGGCTCACCGACCCGGCCAACGTCAACTATGTGGCGCCGGCGGAACGTGATCTGATCGCGGTTCGCCTGCTGCAGGGATTTCCGCAGCCCAACGCCGCGCCGCTCGCGGCGGGTGGCGTCGGCCGCTACCTGGTGTCATCGCCAAACATCAACAACACCCGCCAAGAGGTGATCCGCATGGACTACGACCTGAGGGACACGCAGCGGCTGTGGGGCCGCTACACGCACGATCTCAGCGAGCCCCGAGAGCTTGGCGGCTTGTTCTTCAACACGCCCGTGCCGGGCGTGGCGGGCACAGATACTCGTATCCCCGGGCAGGTGGCCGCACTTGGTGTGCGCAGCATCATCGGCGGCAACAAGCTCAACGAGCTGAACTATCACTTCAGCAGCAACAACATCAAGACGACGCCGGCCGAAGGCGTCAGGAACACCAAGGCGGCATTTGGCGTCACGATTCCGGAAGTGTTTCCGGAGAACAACAGCGGCATGGTCCCGGTGATCAACATTACCGGACTCAGCACGCTCGGCTCGAACCAGTTGATCCGGATCCAGTACTTGAACCACTCGATCTCCGACAACTTCTCGTGGCAGAAGGGCAAGCACGCCTTTAAGGTCGGCGGGCTCGCCACCTTCGAGCAGAAGAACGAGAACGCCGCCACCCGCAGCCAGGGCGGCTTCTCGTTCGTGGCCACGACCGGTGGCACCACGGCGTTCCAGAATTTCCTGCGCGGCAATTCCGCCCAGACGTGCACTGGTTGCAGCTATACGGAGGCAGAGCGCGACGTCGACCTGGCTCTCCGCTTCAACCGGTTTGAGTTCTACGCCCAGGACACCTGGCGCCCGGCTCCGCGCCTGACCGTGGACCTCGGCCTGCGTTATTCGTTGTATCCGCCGGTCACCGACGCCAATGGCTTGCTGGTGACCTTCGACCCGTCGACCTACAACGCGGCCAGTGCGCCGCCGTTTGCCAACGCGACCGGCACGCTGATTGACCGCACGCGGGGCAACTTGCTGGCGGGCGTGATTCAAGGCGGCGTGAACTCGCCCTACGGCGACGGCATCTACGAGTTCAAGAAGAACAGCTGGCAGCCCCGCGCGATTTGCGTACGACCTGTCAGGCGAGGGCAACACCGTGCTCCGCAGTTCGTTCGGCATCTATTACGACCAGCCGCTGGTTGGCATCTTCGAGCAGAACTCGTTCACCATGCCGCCGGTCGTCAACAACGTGACGTTCAGCAATGTCACGCTCGCCAATCCGGCGAACGGCCAGACGGCGACCACGACCGGTGTGCGCACCATCATTGCCACCGCGACCGACTTTGAGAACCCGCGGACCACGCAGTGGAACGCCGGTGTCACCCAGCGGTTCGGGCGATGGGTCACGGCGGAAGCCAGCTACGTTGGCAGCCGTGGCGATAACCTGATCCGGCCGACCGACATCAACTACCCGCATCCGGCACGCGTGGTCGCGCTGCAGGCCACCACGGCCGGTGCCGTCAATCCAGTGCGGCCCTACCAGTCCTACGGGGCGATCACCATGCGCGAGACGACGGCGCGGTCGCGCTATCACGGGCTGCTGACCAGCGCGAAGATCGAGACCGGCCGCAGCGGCAACATCACGCTGAACTACACGCTGAGCCGCAACCAGGCCGACGCGACCAATGACCGCGATGCGGTGGACATCCCGCAGAACCCGGCGAACCCGGATGCCGACTACGCCGACGCGCGCACCGATCGCCGCCACATCTTCAACGGCAGCTTCGTCTATGAACTGCCGTTCTTCCGTAACGCCTCGGCGCTGCCGAAGGCCGCGTTGGGAGGCTGGCAGGTCGCCGGCATCGTCAATATCTCGTCAGGCCAGCCGGTGTCGCGCATCCTGGTGCTGAGCGACACCTTCCACCGCGGCGTGTTTGCCGACCTGGTCGGCGATCCGATGGTTGGCGAGCGCTTCGTCAATGGTGTGCCGTACTGGTTCGATCCAGACGCATTTCGCCCCGCCGGCGGCCGGCACGTTCGGCAACTCGGGACGCGCGTCGTTCCGCCAGCCGAGACGTCACCAGTGGGACATCAACCTGTCGAAGAACTTCTATCCCACCAGCTCGATGCGGTTGCAGTTCCGCGCCGAGTTCATCAACGCGTTCGACCAGCGGCAGTGGGCCGCGGACCCCAATGTCGTCGGCCTCGACAACACCTGCACGGTCTCGAACACTGCCTGCAACGTCTTGGGTGACCGCTTTGGGCAGATCATCGCGACCCGCGCGGCGCGCGAGATCCAGCTGGGAGTGAAGCTCTACTGGTAATGGTGACCAGTCAGCGGTCAACAGTCGGGAGTTAAGAGTTCTCAGTCGACAGTCCTCAGTTCAGTCTGAAGTCAGAAAGTCCTGAACGGACTGCTGTAGACTGAATTACGGTCGACTGATAACGCCTAACTGAAGACTGTCGACTGAAGACTGTGGCCATCCACGACCTTAAGGAACAGATCGCCCGGCTGGCGGAGCAGCCGGGCGGG
>JAYQOO010000057.1:0-23378 GCA_038144855.1 Acidimicrobiia bacterium
TTTGGGTGATGTGGCTGGCCATGCACCTCAGGGTACGTATCTTGGGGTGGGCGATGTTGTGCCGCGCGCCGGAGGCGCGCTCCGACAAGCGCCCGATGCTGTCGGACCTTCGCGAATCGGGAGCCCTCGAGCAGGACGCCGACGTCGTGATGCTGATCTTCCGCGAAGAGATGTACAAGCTCGATGATCAGCCGTCGGATTCAGACGGCGTCGCCGAGATCATCATCGCCAAGCAGCGTAACGGCCCGACCGGTACCGTGAAGCTCGCGTTCATCCGCGAGCAGACTCGGTTTGGCAATCTCGCGAGCGGTGGCTGGACGGATGGAGAGTAAGATCTCTGTGTGGTTCGCTGCACAACCGCGCGCGTCGATCTGAACGCGCTCGAATCCAATTTCAAGGCCATTGGCGCGTACCTCGCGCACGAGTCAGGACTGAATCGCGCGGCTGGCCGCGGCGGCCCTGCCATTCCGCCCAGCATCATCGCGGTCGTCAAGGCCAACGCCTACGGCCACGGTGCGCGCCGCGTCGCCGCGACGCTTGAAGCTGCCGGCGCCAACATGCTGGCGGTGGCGGACATCGAAGAGGGGGTCGATCTTCGCAAGGCCGGCATCAAGGCGCCGATCCTGATCTTTGGCGCGCTCAGTGTCAGTGACCTCGATGGCGTGTTTGATTTCGATCTGACGCCAACTATCTCGAGTCCCGCCGCAGGCCAGGCGCTGCAGGCCGGGGCCGCGAAACGTGGCGCCACGCTTCGCTATCACCTCAAGATCGACACCGGGATGAACCGTCTCGGATTCCGCCACGACAATTTGCGCCGCACGCTGCCGGACCTGCTGGCTAGTGCCAACCTTGCACTCGACGCCGTGCATACGCATTTCGGAACGGCCGACGAGCCCGGGCACAAGCTGTTCGAGACCCAGCGCACGCGGTTCGAAGCTGCGTCCCGCGTCCTTGACGAACTCGGGGCCGGCCCGCGCCTGCGTCACGCGGCGAATTCCGCGGCGCTGCTGCGCGACTCCCGCGTCTGGTTCGACTTCGTCCGACCGGGGCTATTGCTCTATGGGCTGGTTCCGCCGCCACTCGGATCAACGATCGATCTCAAGCCCGTCATGTCTCTGACCAGCCGCGTCGTGGCCGTCAAGGGCGTGAGAGTTGGGGAGACCGTCGGATACGGCGGTCGATTCGTCGCCGACCTGCCCGTGACCTTGGCTGTCATTCCCGCCGGATACGCTGATGGTCTCGATCGCAGGCTCGAGGATCGCGGCGTCGTGTTGATTCGTGGCCAGCGCGCGAAGATCGTCGGTGCCGTCAGCATGGACATGCTGACCGCCGATGTCACGGACATCGACGGTGTCGGCACCGGTGATGAAGTGGTGTTTCTCGGGTCTCAGGGCGACAAGGCCTCGCAGACGATAGACGCGCGGGAGATGGCCGATTGGATCGGCACGATCCCGTACGAAATCCTCTGCCGGCTCGGAGCCCGGGTAGAACGGAAGTATGAGTAAGCAACCCAAGCCCGTCTTCGTCTGCCAGGAATGCGGCGTGCAGCGCCCGAAGTGGCAGGGCAAGTGCGACGACTGCGGTGCGTGGAGCTCGTTTGTCGAAGAGCGGCCCGCCGAAGGGGTGGTGGGCGGCCCGACGACACACCGTTACGCGATGCCCGGCATCGAAGCGGTGGGCGCGAAAAAGTACGCCGACATCGAAGCCTCGAAGGCCGATCGCATCACGACCGGCATCAGCGAGTTTGATCGCGTGCTCGGTGGCGGCATCGTGCCGGGATCGCTGATGCTGCTTGGCGGCGAGCCTGGTATTGGCAAGTCCACGCTCCTGCTGCAGGCCGCGGCAAACTTTGCGCACAGCGTTGGGCCGGTGCTCTACGCGTCGGGCGAAGAGTCGGAACACCAGATCAAGGCGCGCGGCGACCGCCTGGGCGTCGGCGATGCGCCGTTGTATCTGCTGGCCGAGACCTGTATCGAGCGCATTCTCGAAGAAATCGGCCGCGTCAAGCCGAAGCTCATGATCGTGGACTCGGTGCAGACCGTGTTCTCGCTCAAGTTTCAATCCGCTCCAGGCAGCATTGGCCAGGTGCGGGAAGCCGCGACGCAGTTTCTGTTCACTGCCAAGGGCCACAACATCCCGACGTTTCTCGTCGGCCACGTCACCAAGGACGGCAACATCGCCGGCCCCAAGGCGCTCGAGCACGTCGTCGATACGGTGCTGTATTTCGAGGGGGAACGGCACCACTCGCACCGCGTCGTACGCGCGGTGAAGAACCGTTTCGGTGCGGTGAGCGAGCTCGGCGTCTTTGAAATGACCGGCGCCGGATTGCGGCCTGTCCCCAACCCCTCCGCGATGTTTCTGGCCGAACGGCCCGTCGCCTCTCCCGGATCCGCCGTGCTGTGCTGCCTCGAAGGCACGCGTCCGCTGCTGGTCGAGGTTCAGGCGCTGGTCAGCACAAGCAACTATGGCCAGTCCCGCCGCATGGCGGTCGGCATCGATCAGAACCGCCTCTCGTTGCTGCTCGCCGTGCTCGAGAAGCGTGCCGGTCTCCACCTCGTCTCCGACGACGTGTTTGTGAATATCGCCGGGGGCATGAGCATCGACGAACCGGCCGTTGATCTCGGCATCGTCGCCGCCGTCGCGTCGAGCACCCGGAACCGCCCCATCCCTCAGGGCACCGCGGTATTTGGCGAGGTGGGTCTTGGCGGCGAGATTCGTGGCGTCGCCCAGGCCGCTCTCCGCATCCGCGAAGCCGAGCAAATGGGCTTTACCCGCATCGTCCTGCCGGCGTCGAACATGGACGCCAGTGAAGAGATGGGCAAGGCGCAGCTGGTCGGGGTCCGGTCTGTAGGGGAGGCCCTCGACCAGCTATTAGGTTGACGCCGTCACCCTGCCGGTTCTAAGGTTGGCCAATATACCTCCCGCTCGTGCTTATAGAACGACGTCTGATCGAATGATTGATTAGGCAAACTGCGCGCGGGTCGCCGGGCTGAGTCCGGTTTTGTAACGCAGATTCATATATGGCCTGGTTCTTACTCGCGCGAATCGGATTCATCGCTGCCGTGGCGTACTCCGCCTACATGCTGCGGCCCCTCAGTGAAGATCCGCTGCTCAATACGGGTTTCGGCCTTGTCCTAGGCGCGCTCTCGGTCGCTTTCGAGTGGCAACTTCGCAACACCGCCGTCACGCACATGCTGGGCGCCTTTATTGGCGGCGCCGCCGGCCTGCTGCTGGCAAAGGGCATCAGCGCGGCGCTGTTCTGGGTCGATCACGGCGACCAGCGGGTCGCGTTTCTGCACAGCTTCATCCTGCTCGTCTTCCCATACCTCGGGCTGGTGATCGGCGCCCGGAAGGGGGAGTGGCTCGAGCCCTCTCGCCTGATCTCGCTGTTTCGCAACGCCGGTCCCGAGCGCCATTACAAGATCCTCGATACGTCGGTGATCATCGACGGGCGCGTCGCCGACCTTTGTGAGACAGGGTTCATCGACGGCACGCTGGTCGTTCCGCAATTTGTCTTGAAGGAACTGCAACTGGTCGCCGACTCGTCTGACTCGATGAAGCGCAACCGCGGCCGCCGCGGCCTGGACATCCTGCAGAAGATGCAGAAGATGACCGGCATCGAGGTGCTGATTTCCGACGTCGACTTCCCGGAAGTCCGTGAAGTTGACCTCAAGCTGATCGAGCTGGCGCGCAGCCTGACCGGAAAGATCGTCACCAACGACTTCAACCTGAACAAGGTGGCGCAACTTCGCGGCGTCGATGTGCTCAACATCAACGAGCTCGCCAACGCGCTCAAGCCGGTCGTGCTGCCCGGCGAGTTGATGAAGGTCTTCATCCTCAAGGAAGGCAAGGAATACAACCAGGGCGTCGCCTACCTGGACGACGGCACGATGGTGGTCGTCGATAACGCGCGCAAGATGATCAGCAAGACGATCGACATTGTCGTCACCAGCGTGCTGCAGACCACGGCCGGCAAGATGATCTTCGGCCGCTACCTTGAACCAGGCGGCGCTCAGGCGCCCGCGCCGTCGAAGCCATCTGCGGTGGCGGCTCCGGTGGCAGGATCCTCGCCCTCTACGGGCACGACGCAGTCGGTCGCGCCGCCTTCGCCTGTCGTGGCGAAAGAACGCTAGGCCTGGGGTGCATTCGCTTGTGGGCCCGTTGGCCTGTTAGCCTGTTGGCCTGATCTTGTCCTTTCACCTGCTCCGGACAGTCTTCTGGCTGATCCCGATGATCACGGTCTACACGATCGTGCTCGGCTTCGCCTCGATCACGTCGAGCTTCTTCGACCGCCGCGGCCACTTCGCGCACAACTGCGCGCGGGCCTGGTCGTGGTTGATCCTTGCGACCACAGGCGTTGACGTCACCGTGCAGGGCCTCGAACGCATCGTCCCAGGCAAGACGTACGTGTTTGTGGCCAATCACCAGAGCATCTACGACATCCCGTGCCTGTTCTGGAGCATTCCGTTTCAGCTCCGGATCATCGCCAAGGAATCGCTGGGGAATTTCCCGATGCTCGGTCCGCACCTGAAGCGGACCGGTCACATGCTGGTCGATCGTTCCAAGCCCGATCGCGCGGGCATTTTCGGATGGGCAAGCCGCCTGACCTCGAACGGCCTGTCGCTGATCGTGTTCCCGGAAGGCACTCGCAGCAAGGACGGCTACATGAGCAAGTTCAAAGGCGGCAGCATCATGCTGGCGATGCAGGCCGGCCTGCCGATCGTGCCGATCTCCGTCGTCGGCAGCCGCCACGTGATGAAGAAGGGCGAGTTGACGACGCGGCCCGGCCACGTAACGCTGATCGTCCACGACCCGATCGAGACGGCCGCGATCAGTGAGCCGTCGGTCGAAGAGGTGCGGCAGTTTGCCGACCGCGTGCGCGATATCGTGCGTCCGCCAGTGGAGGCCGAGGCTGCGGCCGGCTAAGGATCGCTCATGCAATTTTCGCTTGCGCCCGAACTCGCCTCCATCGTGCGTCCCGCCGTGATCTGGTGGAGCGGTGCCGCCGTCGTCTCACACGAGCATCGCCTGGATCCACTGCTGGCTGAGGCCGAGGCCCGCGTGCGCACCAATCCGCCTGCCGAAGTGGCGTCCGTACGCACGATGTACAAGAAGGTCGGGATCGATCCGACCAAGACGCGGCCGTCGAACGAGGCGCTGCTGCGGCGCGTTCGCAAGGGCGACACCATTCCGCGAATCAATTCTGCCGTCGACATCGTGAACTGGTGCTCGCTCGAGTTCCAGTTGCCGTACGGGCTCTACGACTTCTCGAAAGTCGACGGACCCGTGACGATGCGGCTTGGGGCGGACGGCGAGTCGTATCCCGGTATCCGCAAGGACGACGTGAATGTCGGCGGCCGCATCACCGTGGCCGACGCGGCGGGTGCCTTCGGCAACCCGACGTCCGACTCGGCCCGCACCATGGTGACGCCGTCGGCGACCGAACTGCTGGTTGTGGTGTACGCCCCCGTCGATATTTCGAAATCCCAGCTTGAATTCGTGGTCACGAAGACCGCTGGACGGATGGCCGACATCCTGGGCGGCGCCGAAACAGGCTGCCACATCCTCTAACCCGGCGGCGTTCAACTCCGACAGGGCAACTGCCGATTGCCCTTGCATCAGGCGCGAGTTCCTCGTCGGCCGATCGCTTCTCGTTCTGTGAGCCATGCGGCTGCTGTGAAGCTGCGATCCTGGGATAAAGTGACCGGCCATGAGGAACATGGTCCGCGTCGGTGTCGTTGCGTCGATTATCGGTTTACTCGCGTCTGCCCCGGCGGCGCAGAAAACCATCGATCTTGATGTCGCGACCATTGCCGACATCAGCTCCGCTCTGTCGAAAGGCACGCTGACGTCCGAGCGGCTGACGCAGATGTTCCTGGCACGCATCGAGGCCTTCGATCGCAAAGGCCCGGCCTTGCGGGCCGTCATTACCGTCAATCCCAAGGCGCTCGACACCGCGCGCGCGATGGATGCGGAGCGCAAGACCAAGGGACCACGCGGTCCCTTGCACGGCATCCCGATCGTCCTCAAAGACAACATCGACACGGCCGATCTGCCGACCACCGGGGGATCGCTGCTCCTCGAGGGCTCCATGCCGCCCGACGATGCGTTCGTGGTGAAGAAGCTGCGTGCGGCCGGCGCGATCATTGTCGCGAAGGTAAACCTCTCTGAATTTGCGTCGGGCGCGGCGCACAGCTCACTCGGCGGGCAGATCCTGAACCCGCACGACCTGACGCGATCACCCTCAGGCTCCTCCGGCGGAACGGGCGCGTCGATTGCGGCGGCGTATGCCATGGCTGGTCTCGGGACCGACACAGGCGGATCCGTGCGCGGTCCATCAACCGCCAACGGCATCGCCGGCCTGAAGACGACCATGGGCCTGGTGAGTCGCGATGGTGTGATTCCGCTGGCGCTGACCTTTGACACCGTTGGTCCGATGGCGCGCCACGTCTCTGACGTCGCGGTAATGCTGAGCGTGATCGCAGGCGTTGATCCTGCCGATGCAGCCACGAAGGCCGGTGAAGGCCGCGGCCAGGCTGACTACACGAAGGGGCTCAGGGCCGACGCGCTCAAGGGCGCGCGCCTCGGCATCGCGCGCGACTTCATGGGGCAGGATGGTGACGTCGACTGGGTGATGGAAGCGTCGATTGCGGCGCTCCGCAAGCAGGGGGCGACGGTGGTCGACGTGCGGTTCCCGAAATGGCTGCTGGATGCCAAGGGTGAGTACTACAACGCGATTCGCTACCCCGAGTTCGTGGTCCAGATCGCCGATTACCTCAAGACCTTGGACGCGAAGTATCCAAAGAACATCACCGAGTTGCTGGATCGCGCCCGCGCGGTGAACTCGCTGCGTCCCGACGGCGCCGGTCCGAATCCGGGCCGCTGGTCGCTGATGCTGCGCGAGTCCACCAGTGGCACGTTGAGTGCGTATCAATACACCTCGGTTCGCGATCACGCGATGCCGCTGGTGCGCGCCGTCTTGAACGGCGTCTTGCAGGCCGACCAGCTCGACGCCATCGTGTATCCAACGGCGTCGCGACGGCCGGCGCAGATCTCTGCGCCCGCCGAGCCTCCAGGCGGGGCGGCATCGAGCGGATCCAATCTCGCCAATCTGTCGGGTTTTCCCGACCTGATTGTGCCGGCGGGCTTCACGACCGACGACCTGCCAGTTGGTATTTCGTTCCTGGGGCCGGCATTCAGCGAGCAGCGTCTGCTCGCGATCGGCTACAGTTTCGAGCAAGCGACCAAGGCGCGGCGCCTGCCGGTGCACACGCCGCTGCGAGCAGGAGAGGCGGTCGCTGTTCCATAGCATGTCCAACGACCTTGCGCTGAAGCAGACGACCGCCGTTCGCGACGGTCACCAGATCGATGGGGCCGCGCTCGCGCGGCACCTCGCGGCGCATCTTCCCGGATTCACAGGCCCGCTGGAGATCCGGCAATTCGAGGGCGGGCAATCCAACCCCACCTATCTCTTGCAGGCCTCCGGAAACCGCTATGTCCTTCGCAAGCAGCCGCCCGGCGATCTGCTGCCGTCGGCACACGCCGTCGATCGTGAATATCGCGTGATGTCGGCGCTGGCGGGCCACATCCCGGTGCCGCCAACGGTGCTGATGTGCGACGACGCGTCGGTGATCGGGACGCCGTTCTTCGTGATGGCGTGTGTGGACGGTCGCGTCTTCCGACAGCCGCACCTGCCTGGCGTGTCGCCGGCCGATCGCGCTGCAATGTATGAAGACATGGCCGACGTGCTGGCGCGGCTGCATCGTGTTGAGCCGTCCGCAGTCGGGCTTTCCGACTATGGAAAGCCAGGCAACTACTACGCGCGGCAGATCGGCCGTTGGAGCCAGCAGTATGTCGCCGCAAAGACCGCCGAGATTCCGTCGATGGATCGACTGATGGAATGGCTGCCGGCACACATTCCAGCAGGCGATGAGTCATCAATCGTGCACGGTGACTATCGCGTCGAAAACCTGATCTTTCATCCCACCGAACCGCGGGTCGTTGCTGTCGTCGACTGGGAGTTGTCGACCCTCGGTCATCCGCTGGCCGATCTGGCCTACAACTGTCTCACCTACTATCTGCCACCCGAAGCGCTGGGTCGAGTTGACGCGGTCGATGCGGATCGCGCCGGCATGCCCGGCGAGGCGGCCTATGTCGCAGCCTATTGCGAGCGCACCGGCCGCAATGGCGTGCCCGACTGGAATTTCTATCTGGCGTTCTCGATGTTCAGGCTCGCCAGCATTCTGCAGGGCGTGTACGCGCGCGGCTTGCAGGGCAATGCCGCGTCCAGCTATGCGCTCGAGCGCGGTGCCGCGGCTCGTACGATCGCCGACATTGCGTGGTCGCTTATTTCCTGAGTTCGAGCTTGGCGATGGCTTCGAGGTGGACCTCGTCGGGTCCGTCGGCGAGCCGGAGCGTACGTGACGCGGCCCACCCGTAGGCGAGGAACGTGTCCTGGCTGACTCCGGCGGCACCGTGCGCCTGAATCGCGCGATCCAGCACCTGCAACGCCACGTTCGGCGCCACGACCTTGATCATGGCGACCTGGGCGCGAGCGGCCTTGTTGCCGACTGTGTCCATGAGGTGGGCGGCGTGCAGCGTGAGCAGCCGCGCCTGATCGATCTCGATTCGAGACCGGGCGATGTCGCGGCGAATGGTGCCGTGTTCCGCAATCAGCCGTCCGAATGCCACGCGCGACGTCACGCGCGAGCACATCGTTTCGAGCGCGCGCTCGGCCACGCCGATCAGCCGCATGCAGTGGTGAATACGCCCGGGACCAAGCCGGCCCTGGGCGATCTCGAAGCCGCGACCCTCGCCAAGCAGGATGTTCCCAGCCGGGACGCGGACGTTGTGGAACACGATTTCCGCGTGCCCGTGTGGAGCGTCGTCGTACCCGAACACCGTCATCATCCGCGTGATCGTGACGCCCTTGGTGTCGAGCGGCACGAGGATCATCGACTGCCGTTTGTGGGGCTCGGCCGCCGGGTCGGTCTGCCCCATGAAAATGGCCATGCGGCAGCGCGGGTCGCCCGCGCCTGAGATCCACCACTTGCGACCGTTGATCACGTAGTCGGTGCCGTCGCGAACGATCGTCGAACGGATGTTGGTGGCGTCGGATGACGCCACGTCGGGCTCGGTCATCGCGAAGCACGATCGGATCTGCCCGGCGAGCAGGGGCGTGAGCCACTGATCCTGCTGCGCCGCGGTGCCGTATCGCGCGAGCACTTCCATGTTGCCGGTGTCAGGAGCGGAGCAGTTGAACACCTCTGGCGCCCAGTGCACGCGGCCCATGACTTCGCAGAGCGGCGCGTATTCCAGGTTGGTCAGCCCGGCGCCGTGATCGCTCTCCGGCAAGAACAGATTCCACAATCCTGCGGAACGCGCCGTTGCTTTCAGTTCCTCAATGATCGGCGGAACCTGCCAGCGATGTGCCGTGACCTGCTCGTGAAACCGCGCTTCGTTGGGATAGATATGGCGATCAAAGAACCCAAGCAGCTGATCGCGGCGCGCGCGTGAGCGCGCCGACGGCTCAAAGAGGTCAGCAGGCAATGGTTCGTCCACCGTCAACGACAATCGTCTGTCCGGTCATGTAGCTGGCCGCATCCGACGCGAGGAACACCGCGACACCCTTGAGCTCGCCGGCGTTGCCAACCCGCGGGATGGGGCTCGTCGCCTTGATCTGCGGCTCGGCGTGCACGATGGCTGGATCCGCCAGCCGTGAGTGGAAGTAACCGGGGGCAATCGCGTTCACGCGGATGCCGCTGCGTCCCCAGGTGGCCGCGAGTTCACGTGTCAGGCCGGCGATGCCCGCCTTGCTGGCGGCGTAACCCGCCCAGTGAGAGGTGCTAACCGAGCCGACCATGCCGGCGATCGACGCCACGTTGATGATGCAGCCGCGCTGCTGCTTCAACATCTCCCGCCCGGCTGCCTGCGAAAACAGGAAGGTGCCGGTCAGGTTGGTGTCGATCACCTTCTGCCACTTGTCGAGTGGCATGGCCTCCGGTTCAGCCGCCCACGCGATGCCTGCGTTGTTGATCAGGATGTCGACGGTGCCAAATGCGGCAACCGTCCTGTCGACCACCGCCTGGACGGCTTCAGCGGCGGATACGTCGCACACCATCCCTTCGACCCGGAAGCCGCGTCCGCGAAACGACTCCAGCGCGGGTGTGAGCCACTGCTCGCGTCGCGCGCACAGCATGAGGGATGCGCCGGCCTCTGCCAGGCCCTCGGCCATCTCCTCGCCCAGGCCGCGCGAGCCGCCGGTCACAATGGCTACACGGCCGGAGAGATCGAAGAGATCCTTGAGGGCACGCATGAGAGCGGCGGAATCATACCCCTTCACCTCCCGGGCTTTAATACAATTCTCGGGTTGGACATATGCACGTAGCCGCAATCATTGCCGCCGGCGGCCGGGGCCTGCGCCTCGGCGCGGATCGGCCCAAGCAGTTCCTGGATATTGGTGGCCGTTCCATCCTCGAGATGAGCGTCGCGGCGCTCGCCGCGAGCGATCGCATCGACGAGATCGTGATCGCCCTGCCGGCCGACCACCTTGCGGCGGAATCGAAGGCGATCGAGCGCGCGGTTGCCCGGCCGCTGACATTCGTGGCTGGTGGCGCACGCCGGCAAGACTCGGTAGCGAATGCGTTCGGTGCGGCGTCTGCGGATGCCGATGTGATCGTGATTCACGACGCGGCCCGGCCGTTTGTGACGCCGGCGGTGATCGCCAGGACCATTGACTGCGCAGTCACCTACGGCGCGGCGATCGCCGCGATGGCCGCCCGCGACACGATCAAGCAGACAGTGGGCGAAGCGATGGCGGACGGGGCGAGGCTGATTCGTTCGACCATCCCGCGCGAGACGGTATTTCTCGCGCAGACGCCCCAGGCGTTTCGTCGCGACATCCTCGCCCGCGCCCTCGGAGAGGGCGCAGCAATAGACGCGACCGACGAAGCGATGCTGGTCGAGCGCCTTGGCCTTCCCGTGCACGTGGTCGAAGGCGATCAGCGCAATGTGAAGATCACGACCGCGGAGGATCTTGCCGCGGCCCAGGCGGCCGCGCGGCAACCCGGTTCAGGTATGCGAATTGGCAACGGCTACGATCTCCACCGGCTGGTCGCGGGACGCCCGCTGATCCTGGCCGGTGTCACCATCCCCTTTGAACTTGGGCTCGACGGTCACTCCGACGCCGACATCGTCTGCCATGCGGTGACGGACGCCGTCCTCGGTGCCGCCGGGCTTGGCGACATCGGCCGCATGTTTCCGGACACCGATCCGAAGTGGAAGGGCGCCGACAGCATCAAGCTGTTGCGGGGCGCGGTCGCGACGGTGCACGACGCCGGCTATCGCGTGTCGAACATCGACGTGACGGTGATTGCGCAGAAGCCAAAGCTGCTGCCGTACCTGGAACAGATGCGGGGGAATCTCGCCGCGGCACTCGGCATCGAGCCGGGTGCCGTCAGCGTCAAGGGCAAGACCAACGAATCAGTGGACAGTATGGGCCGCGGGGAATCCATGGCCTGCCACGCCGTCGCACTGATCGCCAACTCTTAACTGCCGACTGATGAGTCTTAACTGCCTGGCGTCATGATGTGCGCGCCGGTCGTGCCCGCACCCATGATCCAGGCGCCGCCCATCTTGTTGTTGTCGGGGATGCCAAGCGACGCCGCCGTGGCGTTCGGCACCGCGATCGTGACGTGCAGGCGCATCGCCGATGCGTCCTTGCCCTGGCGCGTGTAGAACACCGAGCCGAATTCCGGCTTGACGCGCGTCCCGGCCTTTTCCATCGCCGTGAACTCTGCCTCTCGCGCGGTGCGATCCGCGATCTTGGCTTCGTAGATCTTGTTTTGCTTCACCCGCTCGAGATTGCCCACGCTCGTGCACTGCGACGAGATCGGCTGCTCGCCGGCGTCACCGGCCTGGTCGTAGCACACCAGGCGGTTGGTGCCCGGGCGCAGCGTGTCGTAGGAGCCGTCAGCCTTCCACTTGATCACCATCGCGCCGTCGCGCATCTGCGCGGGCGCCGCGGCCAGCGCCGCATCGAAGTTCCCCGCCGGGGCCTGTGCAAACGCACCGGCCGTCAGTGCAAGCGCGCCGAAGACTACAAGGATTGCTCGTTTCATGTGAATGACCCTCCAGGTCAAGGGAAGCATACCAAGCTGGTAACATCAGATGCCACGCCATGAGAGTTCGCTTCGCCCCGTCCCCCACCGGCCACCTGCACGTCGGTAATGCCCGTACCGCCCTGTTCAACTGGCTGCTCGCCAAAGGCCAGCAGGGTACGTTCATCCTGCGGATCGAGGACACCGACCTTGAACGGTCCACGAAAGCGTCGGAGCAGGCCATTCTCGAGGATCTGCGGTGGATGGGCCTGCAGTGGGACGAGGGCGTCGAGGTCGGCGGGGACTTTGGTCCGTACCGGCAGACCGAGCGCATGCACACCTACGCCGATCACACCAATCGGCTGTTGGCGGAAGGAAAGGGCTACTACTGCTTCTGCTCCGCGGAAACGCTCGAAGCACACCGTAAGTCGCAACTGGCCTCCGGCCTGCCGCCGAAGTACGCCGGCACCTGTCGCAACATCCCGGCTGATGAGGCAAAGCGACGCAAAGACGGCGGAGAGGCCGCGGTCGTGCGCCTGAGAGTTCCGGAGGGGCGCAACGTCACGTTCAACGACGTGGTGCGTGGCGAGGTGACGTTCCACACCGACGTGATTGGTGATCCCGTGCTCGTTCGCTCGGACGGCATTCCCGCGTATAACTTCGCCGTGGTGATTGACGACGAGTTGATGAAGGTGACGCACGTGATCCGCGGCGAGGATCACATCTCGAATACGCCGCGCCAGATCCTGCTCTACGAGGCCTTCGGCTATCAGCCGCCGGCCTTTGCGCACTTGTCGCTGGTGATGGGGCCGGATCACGCGCCGCTGTCGAAGCGGCATGGCGCGACGTCGGTGAAGGAGTTCCGCGAGAAAGGCTACCTGCCGGAAGCGCTGGTGAACTACCTGGCGTTGATCGGATGGTCGCCTGGGCAGAACGAAGAACTGTTGCCGGCCGACGAACTGGCGCGTCGCTTCCGTCTCGAGAACGTGGCGCACAGCGCTGGGGTGTTCGACGAGGACAAGTTGGCGTGGGCGAATCGCCACTACCTGAAGGTCTGTGACGCGGCGCGACTGGTGACATTGGCGGAACCTTTCCTGCGCCAGCGTGGGCAGATTAGCGGTCCCCTCTCGCCGGACAGCACGGCGTGGCTCGAGGCCGTTCTGCCGGGCATGGCGCAATCTGTCGACCGCTTGCCGCAACTGGCCGATCGCCTTGAGGCGGTCTTCAAGCAGGACGTGACGAGCGAGGCGATCGATCCCGCTCTGGCCACGGCGTTGTCCGAAGAACTGGCCGCCGCGCCACGTCTTGTCGACAAGGATGCGTTTCGTGCTGTGGCCAACAAGGTGAAGGACCGCACCGGCTTGAAGGGCAAGAATCTCTTCCATCCCATCCGCGTGATCTTGACCGGCGCGCACGAAGGGCCCGAGCTTGACCTGATCATTCCCGCGATCGATCGCGTAGCGGATCTGGGATCCGCTGCCGGCCTCGCGCCCGTGATGGGGTGCCGCGAGCGGGCCGCTCGCGTCGCATCCCGCTAGCCCGCTAGCCCGCCGGCCTGTAATATTCGCGGCATGAAGCCGTCGCTGCTCGCTCTCGCCATCGTTGGTTCGGTGGCGATGCTCAACGCGCACCAGAACAATCAAGCGAAGCCCGCGCCGCCCAGGCGTCCGGCGTCGCCTGCGCGCGTGGCGCCTGCGACGCCAGTCACCCAGGACGTCACGGTGCATGAAGGCACGTCGATGTCTGTGGCGATCTCGCCCGACGGCCGGACGCTGGCCACCGACATGCAGGGCAGCATCTGGGTGATGCCGGCCTCAGGCGGTGAGATGAAGCGCATCACGGATGTCTTCAATGACGCGCGCCAGCCGCGCTGGTCGCCCGACGGGCGCACGATCGCGTTCTTTGCGTTCCGCGACGGCGGCTACGACATCTGGGCGATTGATCCTGACGGGGCCAACCAGCGCAAATTGACCTGGGGTGCCTACGACGATCGCGAGCCGATCTTCTCGCACGACGGCACGCGCATCGCGTTTTCGTCCGATCGCGGCAGCGCGATGGGCAGCGACTACAACATCTGGACGCTCGACCTCCGGAGCGGAGAACTGAGGCAAATCACCAAGCACCCCAGCGAAGAGTTCATGCCGACCTGGTCGCCGGATGACAACGAGATTGCCTTTGCGACCTCGCGAGACAACTACGAGTCGCTGTGGGCGATGAACGTGCGCACACAGGGTGATCGCCGCCTTCGCAGCGTGAAGGGCGCGCGCCTCGACGCGCCGTCCTGGGGGCCCGGTGGTCAGTTGCTGTACCACGTCACGCAGGCGGGGCTGACCCGCTACGAGATCGAGGGCAAATCGGTCACCGGCACCGAGAACGTGTTCCCGTTTCGCGCGGCGTGGGCGTCCAACGCCGAGTACCTCTACGTGTCGGACGGCAAGATCCGCCGCCGATCCATCGCCGGCCTGCCTGTCCAGACAGTGGACTTCTCCGCGACCATGACCGTGACCCATCCTGAGTACGTGCATCGGCGCCGCGACTTCACCTCGACGACGCCACGCAAGGCATTGGGGCTGGTGCGTCCGGTGATTTCTCCTGATGGATCGCAGATCGCGTTTGCAGCCGTGGGCGACATTTACGTGATGCCCTCGGCCGGCGGGACGCCGGTCAACCTCACAAAGGATGCGGCCCTCGACACCGATCCGTCGTGGTCGCCGGACGGATCGTCGCTGGTCTACTCATCCGACAAGGACAGCCCGCACCTGCAGTTGTGGATTCACAACCTTAAGACCGGCGTCAGCCAGAAGGTCACCAACATCACCACGCAGCCCCAGGGCGCGTCGTTTTCGCCGGACGGCAAACGGATCGTCTTCTTCAATGTGGATGGCGAATGGCGTGTCGCCGAGATGTCGATTCTTGACGTCGAGTCGGGCCGCATTACCCGCATCCACGAATCGTTGCCGCAGCCGGGCACGCCGACCTGGTCGGCCGACGGTAAGCGCGTGGCGCTGGCCGGCATCGCGCCGATGACGGTGCGTTTCCGCGAAGGCACGAATCAGATTCAGACGATCGCGGCAACAGGGGGCGACGTGAAGTGGTACGCGCCGATCCCGATGTTGTCGATCGACTCACGCGGCGGCAGCGGGCCGGTGTGGTCGCCCGACGGCACCAGGATGGCCGCGATCTATGAGGGCGTGCTCTCGGTCTGGCCCGTCGCGCCGAGTGGCGAGCCGGTCGGGCCGCCGCGCCGCGTGACCGCGGAGAGCGCGCACGCCCCGAGTTGGCAGGGCGACTCGCGCCACATCCTGTATCAGTCGCTCGATCAGCTCAAGATCGTCGACATCGAATCCGGCGAGACGAGGACCGTGCCGTTCACCATGACGTGGACGCCGGCGATTCCCAAGACCCGTGTTGTGGTTCATGCGGGGAAGTTGCTCGACATGAAGACGGCGGTCCTTCGGTCCAACGTCGATGTGATCGTGACCGGCAACCGCATCACGTCGGTCGTGCCGCACGCCACCGCCAATCATGCGAAGGCGGAGCTGGTCGATGCGTCGAACTTGACGGTGATGCCCGGCCTCACCGAATTCCACTCGCACATGCAGAAGGACTACGGTGCGGCGTTCGGGCGCGCGTGGCTCGCATTCGGCATTACGACCGTGCGGAGTCCCGGCAATACGCCGTACGAGGCCGTCGAAGATCGAGAAGCGAACGAGGCCGGTGTCCGGCCGGGCCCGCGTGTCTATGGAACCGGCTACCTGATGGAATGGAATCGCGTGTATTACAAGATGGGCATCGCCATCTCGAACGTTAGTCACCTCGAGATGGAGCTGCAGCGCACGAAAGTGCTCGAGCACGACCTGCTCAAGAGCTACGTCCGCCTGCCGGACCTGCAGCAGAAGCGCCTGGTTGAATTTGCTCACAGCATCGGCATCCCGGTGACGTCGCACGAGATCTTCCCGGCGTCGATGATCGGCGTGGACAACACCGAGCACAGCGGCGCCACCAGCCGCCGTGGCTATTCGCCGAAAATCGGTCCGCAGCAGATGGCGTATGAAGACGTGATCCAGTTGTTCGGCAAGAGCCGTCGCATCTTCAGCCCGACGATCTCGGGTGGCGGCGTGCGCGAGCTGTTTGAAAAGGATCCGGCGCTGAAGAGCGACCCGCGCTTCGCGCTCTATCCGCAGTGGCTGCAGCGGCGTGTCGCGCAAGGCAATTACTCATTCGCCGTCGACCCGCGAGGCGGCAGCGGCAAGATGGTGCTGGACGTGATGCGCGCTGGTGGACTGGTCGTCGCCGGCACGGACACCCCGAACGCGATCAACCTGCACGGAGAGATCAAGGCCTACGTGATGGCAGGCATGTCGACCTTTGATGCGTTGAAGACCGCGACGGTCAATCCCGCCATTGCGCTTGGCTACGATGGCGGCACGATCGAGCCTGGGAAACTCGCGGACCTGATTGCGATTGATGGTGACCCGATCGCCGACATTGCCGCGACCTACCGGGTGAAGAAGGTCGTGGCCAATGGCCGCGCCTACGACGTCGCCCAGCTGGTGAAGCCGTAAGCGCCCGTCAGCTCCCGGCCTGCACCAGGCCGCGCAAGGCGAGATCGGTTGCCACCGACGTCAGCTCGTGGCCGCCGGCCAGCTTGCTGCTGCCGAACCGCTTTGCGAAGATGTCGCGCACGGCGGGCACAAACGACGAACCACCCGTCAGGAACACCCGGTCGATCGCGGTTGGCTCGACGCCGGTTGTTGCCAACAGCTCGTCGACAGTGTTCGAGATGCCGTCGAGTTGCGGCTGGATCCAGCCTTCAAATTCCGCCCTGGTCGCCTGCCAGTCGATGGCGATCGGATACAAATCGAAGTGAAACGTTGAGTCCAGCTTCGACGACAGCTGGATCTTCGTCCGGTTCACGTGCGCGTGCAGTTCGTAGCCGAGGTCGCTGTCGATGAGGTTCAGCAGCGCCGCGATCTCCCTCGGCGCGTTCGACGTGCTCTGCACGCGCTCGATCATCTCGATCGTCGCGGGTGACTTCAGGAACGACAGGTAATGCCAGCGTTCCAGCTTCGCGTAGACCCAGTCGGGCATGGGTAGCACTTTGTCGGGTCCGGAGACGTACTGCGAGCCCTGGCCGAGCCGCGGCGCGACCGCGTGGCGCACGATGGCCCGGTCGAACACGTCGCCGGCGAAGGCGACGCCATCGTTGCCGAGGATCTCGATCGGGCCGGGTTGCGTCGAATCGCCGGGCGCGAGTGACAGCAGCGAAAAGTCGCTGGTGCCGCCGGCGAAGTCCGCGATCAGCACGGTCTCCGGCGTCTGGATGCTTTGCTGATACGCGTAGGCCGCTGCCACCGGCTCGAACTCGAACTGCGGATCGCTGATCCCCGCTAGTGAGAGCGCCGTTTTCATCCGCGCCAGCGCCAGATTGTCGTCCTGCTCGCTCCGGGCATCCGTAAAGTGGACCGGCCGTCCACCGAGCCCGCGGTCCGGCAGCGGGCCGAGCGACGCGGTGGCCGCGGCCAGCAACTTCTGGAGAATCAAGCCGATCAACGCTTCGAGCGTGCGTTGACGTCCGCCAACCATGGTGCCCGTGAAGCTCGCATCGCCCAGGTATGCCTTCAGCGATTGGATAAAGCGGCCCCGGTGGGAGGATTCGAGGTAGTGCTCGATGGCGCTCGGACCCGCGTAGGCGGCTTCGGCCCTTTGCCGTTTGAGGTTTCCGGCTTCGAAGAAGAGGATCGACCTGAACGTTTCGGTCTCGCCGTGACTCGTCGGGAACTGCGCCAGTCGTGGCGCGCGGCCGGTTTCGGCGAGCGCGACGGCGCTGTTGGTGGTGCCGAAGTCCAGTCCGAGGGCCTGGTTGCTCTGACGCGATTTCTGCATTCGATCCGACCCACCATCTTATCGAACTCCGCTGCGGTAGAGTGGGGTGTGGGCACTTCGCATCCTTTTCAATTCGGCATCGACACCTTCGGCGACGTGACGCTCGATGCGTCTGGCGCGCCGGTCTCGCAGGCGCAGGCGCTGCGGCACGTTGTCGAGGAAGCCGTGGCGGCGGAAGCCGTTGGCATTGACTGTTTCGGCGTGGGCGAACACCACCGCCAGGATTTTGCGGTCTCGGCCCCTGAAGTGGTGCTCGCCGCCATTGCCGGCCAAACGTCGCGAATCTGGCTCGGGTCGGCGGTCACGGTGCTGAGCACTGACGATCCGGTTCGCGTCTTCCAGCGGTTTTCGACGCTCAACGCGGTCTCAAACGGGCGCGCCGAGGTGATCCTCGGTCGCGGATCGTTCACCGAGTCGTATCCGTTGTTTGGCTACGACATGACGAACTACGAACAGTTGTTCGAGGAAAAGCTCGAGCTGTTCGCTGAGCTGTTGAAAGGCCGGCCTGTGACGTGGAGCGGACGGCTGCGCTCACCCCTGCACGATCAGGCGGTGTATCCGCCGATTGAGCGAGGCACGTTGCGAACGTGGGTCGGCGTCGGAGGGAGTCCCGAGTCGGTGGTCCGCGCTGCGCGCTATGGCTTGCCGCTGACACTCGCCATTATTGGCGGCAGCCCGACGCGGTTCCGTCCCTATGTCGAGCTGTACCACCAGGTGCTCGAGCGGTTCGGTCAGCAGCCGCAACCGATCGCCGTGCATTCGCCAGGGCACGTGGCCGACACTGACGATCAAGCCAGGTCCGAAATCTGGCCGCACTATGAGGCGATGATGAATCGCATTGGCGCAGAACGCGGCTGGCCGCCGGTGTCGAAAACGCAGTTCGAGCACGAGGTCGGACCCAACGGCGCGCTCTGCGTGGGGTCCCCGGAGACGGTGGCGGCGAAGATCAATCGCACGGTCAAGGCCCTCGGCCTGTCGCGCTTCGACCTGAAATACAGTAACGGCACGCTGGCGCACGGCAAGACGATGAAGAGCATCGAGCTGATCGGCAAAGAAGTGATGCCGCGAGTGAAGGAAGTCGCGGCGTGAGCGTTCCTGCCGGCCTGTCATGATCATCTACGGCATTAATCCGGTGCTCGAAGCGATCAAGGCGAAGCGCGCCAGGGAGATCTGGGTCGCGCAGCGGGCCGATGACCGCCTGCAGCGTCTGCTTGAAGAAGCGGCGCATCACAGCGTGCGCGTGCGCTTCGTGACGCGTGACGAGTTGGATCAGGCCGCCAAGCGCGGCGCGCACCAGGGCGTCGTCGCGGAGGTCGAGCGCCGGACCGAGTCGACACTCGAGGATCTCGCGCGAGGCACCAATGGGCCCCCGCTGATCGTGGTCCTCGACGAAGTCGAGGATCCGCAGAACGTGGGCGCGATCCTGCGCACGGTTGATGCCAGCGGGGCATCGGGCGTGGTTCGCCAGACGCGCCGGGCCGCGTCCCTGGATGGGGCTGCCGCCAAGGCGTCAGCCGGCGCCGTGAATCACGTCCCCGTCGCCGACGTGGTCAATATCGCCAGATCCCTCGAAGATCTCAAGAAATCAGGTGTTTGGACGGTGGGACTCGACGCCGACGCGAAAATGGCCTACTATGAATGGGATCTCACCCTTCCGACGGCCATAGTAGTAGGAGCCGAAGGTCACGGGCTGCGAAGGCTCGTGAGGGAACGGTGCGACCAGGTGGTCGGCATTCCCATGCTGGGCCACGTGGGAAGTCTTAATGTTTCGGTCGCGACGGCCATCGTCTTGTATGAGGCGGTAAGGCAGCGCGGGGTCCGAAGCCGTGGGAGAAAGCCGGAATAAGCCGGATTTCGCCAGTACCACGGAAGAGCTAAGGAGTTGTGTCTCTCACGGCTTGTCTAGCTGGCACACTACGTGCTAGCATCTCCCTTTTGCTTAGGCTGGCGTAGCTCAGTCGGTAGAGCAGCTGATTTGTAATCAGCAGGTCGGGGGTTCA
This sequence comes from Acidimicrobiia bacterium, assembly GCA_038144855.1. Lineage (GTDB taxonomy): Bacteria > Acidobacteriota > Vicinamibacteria > Vicinamibacterales > UBA2999 > 12-FULL-67-14b. Next base: position 19,985 of record JAYQOO010000057.1, read on the forward strand.
AATCCCTTCGCCAGCTCCAATCGCTACAGCACGACTGGCCAGGCACTGCGGGGAACAGGCACGAATCCAAGAAGACAATTGGGGGAGTTGGCGGAGCGGTCAATCGCAACAGACTGTAAATCTGTCGCCCCAGTGGCTACCAAGGTTCGAATCCTTGACTCCCCACCAGTTTTCTTGGGTTGGTTTGAGAGTAGTTTGCTAGCAAGCGGTTAGGTCGGAAGCAGAAGGCGGGAGTAACTCAGTGGTAGAGTCACAGCCTTCCAAGCTGTTGGTCGCGGGTTCGATCCCCGTCTCCCGCTCCAGCCTCCCCGCCTTGCCGCAACGTTAGCGAGCTGCTGATGTAGCTCAGTAGGTAGAGCACGTCCTTGGTAAGGACGAGGTCACCGGTTCGATCCCGGTCATCAGCTCCAGTTTGATAGGTGGCAGTTAACAAGATCCGACGTCGGCAAGGGGCCGATTGTCGTTTTCAACAAGCGAGCGAAGGCGAGTCATGTCGAAAGAGAAATTCGATCGTTCCAAACCCCACGTCAACGTTGGCACCATCGGTCACATTGACCACGGCAAAACCACGCTCACCGCGGCGCTGACCAAGGTCTCGTCGGACAAGGGCTGGGCGAAGTTCGTGCCCTACGATCAGGTCGCCAAGGCGTCCGAGTCACAGGGCCGCCGCGACGAAACGAAGATCTTGACGATCGCCACGTCGCACGTTGAATACAGCACCGCGAACCGGCACTACGCGCACGTCGACTGCCCGGGCCACGCCGACTACATCAAGAACATGATCACCGGCGCGGCGCAGATGGACGGCGCGATCCTGGTCGTCAGCTGCATCGACGGCCCGATGCCCCAGACGCGTGAGCACGTGCTGCTTGCCCGCCAGGTCAACGTGCCGTACCTCGTCGTCGCCCTCAACAAGGTTGACGCCGTGGACGACAAGGAACTGGTTGACCTCGTGGAACTCGAAGTGCGCGAGCTCCTCAAGAGCTACGGCTTCCCCGGCGACGACGTCCCGGTGTGCCGCGTGTCGGCGCTCAAGGCGCTCAACGGCGATCCGGAAGGTGTTGAGTCGGTGGCCAAGCTGATGGAGGCGCTCGACGCCTACATTCCGCTGCCGCAGCGCGACGTCGACAAGCCGTTCCTGATGCCGATCGAAGACGTGTTCTCGATCTCGGGCCGCGGCACCGTGGTGACCGGCCGTATCGAGCGCGGCATCGTCAAGGTCGGCGACGAAATCGAGATCATCGGCTTCAAGCCGAATGAGAAGAAGGTCGTCACCGGCGTCGAAATGTTCCGCAAGCTGCTCGACTCGGGTCAAGCGGGCGACAACGTCGGCGTGCTGCTGCGCGGTGTTGAAAAGGACGACATCGAGCGCGGCCAGGTGCTGGCCAAGCCCGGTTCGATCAAGCCGCACACCAAGTTCAAGGCGGAAGTGTTCGTGCTGTCGAAGGAAGAAGGCGGCCGTCACACCCCGTTCTTCAACGGCTACCGTCCGCAGTTCTACATCCGCACGACGGACGTGACCGGCACGCTGAAGCTCAACGAAGGCGTTGAGATGATCATGCCGGGCGACAACACCAGCGTCAGCGTTGAGCTGATCGCCCCGGTCGCGCTCGAGAAGGGCGCGAAGTTCGCGATTCGCGAAGGCGGCCGCACGGTCGGCGCCGGTTCGGTCACCGAGATCGTTGAGTAAGTAGCCAGTCGCCAGTAGCCGGTAGCCAGAACCTCTGGATACTGGCTATTGGCACCTGGATACAGAGGAATTGAGCAATGCGCGACATCATTCAGCTGGCGTGCGGAGAGTGCAAGCGCCGCAACTACAGCACGACGAAGAACAAGAAGAAGACGACGGAACGGATCGAGATGAAGAAGTACTGCCGTTTCTGCCGTAAGCACCAGCCGCACAAGGAGCAGAAGTAGGCGCTCAGGCTTTGTAGGTCAGTAGCTCAATTGGCAGAGCACCGGTCTCCAAAACCGGGGGTTGGGGGTTCGATTCCCTCCTGACCTGCCACTTCTGACCCACGGATCCGCGATGCCCTGCACTGCTGAGTAGAAGGCTCACACGAAGACGGCCCAAGAGAAGGCAATGAGTACCGAAACCATTGAGCAAACCGGAGAACGCGCCGGCGGACCACTAGGGTGGTACCAGCGCACCGGCGAGTTCCTCACGGAAGTCCGCAACGAGATGAAGCGGGTCACGTGGCCCTCGCAGCGCGAGGTCTACGCGACGACCGTCGTCGTCATTCTCACGTCGGTGTTCTTTGGCCTCTACCTGTTCGGCGTGGATCTGCTGATCAACAACGCCGTGCAGTGGCTGTTCAACCGCTTCGGAGCGGCGTAATGACCGAAGTCTCCACGAAGAACTGGTACATCGTCCACACCTACTCGGGTTTCGAGAACAAGGTGAAGCAATCGCTGCTCGAGCGCGTCGTGGCCTATGGCCTGTCCACTGACGTCGGCGAGGTGGTGATCCCGACCGAAGACGTGGTCGAGAAGCGCAACGGCCGCGAGGTCAAGACGGCGCGCAAGTTCTTCCCTGGCTACATCCTGGTCGAGATGAACCTGACCGACAACGCGTGGCACGTGGTCAAGAACACGCCGAAGGTCACCGGGTTCGTGGGTGCCGGCGCGAAGCCGACGCCGCTGACCCGCGAAGAAGTTGAGCAGATTCTCGAGCAGGTCAAGCAGGCCGCCGAGAAGCCGAAGCCGAAATACACGTTCGACAAGGGCGACATCGTCCGCATCAACGAAGGTCCGTTCACGGGCTTCAACGGCACGGTCGACGAAGTGAACTTGGAAAAGAACACGCTGAAGGTGATGGTCACGATCTTCGGTCGTGCGACACCGGTCGAGTTGGATTTCCTGCAGGTTGAGAAACAGTAATGGCTAAAAAAGTTCAGGCAATGGTGAAGCTCCAGATCCCCGCCGGCAAGGCAACGCCGGCGCCGCCCGTCGGCACCGCGCTTGGTCCGCACGGCGTGAACATCATGGACTTCGTCAAGGCCTTTAATGCGAAGACCGCGAAGGACGACGGCCTGATCATTCCGGCCGTGGTCACGATCTACTCCGATCGTTCCTACACCTTCATCACCAAGACGCCGCCGGCGTCGGTGCTGCTCAAGAAGGCCGCCAATATTGCGGTCGGCTCCGCGGTGCCGAACAAGAACAAGGTTGGCTCGGTGACGATGAAGCAGGTCGAGGACATCGCGAAGCAGAAGATGCCCGACTTGAATTGCGATTCGATCGAGTCGGCGGTCCGCACGGTGGCAGGTACCGCGCGGTCCATGGGTTTGGACGTCGTCGGATAAGCGCAGCGTCCGGCTTCAGGCGGCCAGTTGGGGGGGGGCAAAAACCGCAGAAGCCGGGTGCCCCACCAGATAATAGCGAAACAAGAGAA
>JAYQOO010000058.1:0-22781 GCA_038144855.1 Acidimicrobiia bacterium
GCAAGGGGCAGGAGTCGTGCCGAAAATCCGCCTGTGGCGTCGCGAATCCAGCCAACCAGGAAGGGGCCGACGAATCCGCCGAGGTTGCCGATCGAGTTGACGATCGCGATGCCTCCCGCCGCGGCGGTGCCGCGCAGAAAGGCAGTGGGCAGGGTCCAGAACGGGCCGAGCGTGCCCCAGATGCCGAACCCCGCGATCGAAAGCGTCGCGAGCGCGTAGGCCGGGGTCGGAGGGGCGAGCACGGTGAGGACGAAACCGATCGCGCCGATCAGGCACGGGGCCGCCACATGCCAATGCCGTTCGCCTGTGCGATCCGAGCTGGCTCCGATGACCACAAGGCCGATCGTTGCCGCCGCGTAAGGAATCGCCGAAAGCAGGACCACCATCGCGGAGCTGTAGCCGCTGCCGGCCTGCACGATCTGCGGCAACCAGAAGCTTACGCCGTAGAACGCGATCACGATGCAGAAGTAGGGCAGCGACACGATCCACAAACGAAGGCTGGTCGCGGCGTCGCGCAGCGTGACGTGTGCATGCTCGGTTTGCGCATGTTCCGCTTCCATCTCGCACGAGAGCCACGCGCGTTCTTCCGCGGTCAGCCACTTCGCATCCGCCGGCCGTTCGGTCATGTACCACAACACCAGCGGCGCGAACAGCATGGCGGGAATGCCTTCGATCAGGAACAGCCACTGCCAGCCGTGCATGCCTGCGATGCCGTGCATCTGCAGCAGCGCGCTCGAGATCGGTGCGCCGATCACGCCGGCCATGGCGGTCGCCGTCATGAACAGCCCAACCGCCCGGGCGCGTTCACGCGCGGGGAACCAGTGCGTCAGGTAGAGGATGATGCCCGGGAAGAAACCAGCCTCGGCGATGCCCAGCAGAAAACGCAACGTGTAGAACGTGGTCGCGTTGTTCACGAACATCATCGCGGTGGCGAAGATGCCCCACGTGAACATGATCCTGGCGATCCAGATCCGGACGCCGACGCGCGCGAGGATCAGGTTGCTCGGTACTTCGAAGAGCGTGTAGCTGAGGAAGAAAATCCCCGATCCCAGCCCGTAGACCGCGGCGCTGAAGCCTAACTCCCGGTTCATGTCGATGGCGGCAAAGCCGACATTGACGCGATCGAGATACGCGACGATGTAGAGCAGAAACAGGAACGGTATGAGCCGCCAGCGCACCTTGCGAAGCGCGGATTCGGAAATGGACTCGGCCATCGGGCCATCAGGCTATCAGGCCCTCGGCTGGAACAGAAACGCCCTGATTCCGTAGAGAGTTGTAGCCATGGAACGATTTCTCCAGGACGGGCGCTTTGCTGCCCGGCTGCTGTGGAAGGACCGCAGCTTCTCAGTCACGACGATCGCGACGCTGGCCCTGTGCCTGGCGGCGAATGTCGCCATCTTTGCCGTCGTCAACGGCGTCCTGCTCAAGCCGTTGCCGTTCCCGGAGCCGGATTGGCTCGTGCGTTTGTTCAACAAGTATCCCGGTGCCGGGGTGGATGCCGGCGGCTCCAACGGCGTCCCTGACTATTTCGATCGCCGGCGCGACATGCCGGCGATGGAGGAGCAGGCGCTGTTCCGCGAGGCCGGCGTGACAATCAGCGGCAGCGGCCTCACCGAAGCCGAGCGCATCTCCGGCATGCTCGTCACCCCGTCGTTCTTCCGCGTGTTACAGACCCAGCCCTATCGCGGACAGCTGTTCTCTGATGCACACGGCGAAGTCGGGCAGGAGAAGGTGGTCGTATTAACCCATGGCCTCTGGCAGCGCCTGTTTGGTGGCGGCGAGAGCGCACTTGGACAGGACATCCGGCTCGGCGGCGAGTTGTACAAGATTGTTGGCATCCTGCCGCCGGGATTTGTCTTCCTCAACCCGGACGTCCAGTTGTTCCGCCCTGCCGCATTCACCGCGCGTGAGAAGTCGGACGAATCCCGCCATAGCAATAACTGGCAGCAGTTTGGCCGCTTGAAGGCCGGCGCGACGATTGTCCAGGTGCAGAGCCAGCTTGATGCAATCAATGCCGCCAACCTCGAACGCTTCCCTCAGTGGCGCGAAATCCTGAAGAACGCCCGCTTCGGCAGCGAAGCCGTCGACTTCCAGACCTACCTGATCGGCGAGCGCCGGTCGACGCTGACCATGCTGTGGGACGGTGCGTTGTTCGTGCTGCTGATCGGTGGCGTCAACGTGGCCAACCTGGTGCTGGTGCGATCGACCTCGCGCATCCGCGAACTGGCCACGCGTCATGCCATGGGCGCGACCTTCGGGAGATTGACGCTCCAGGCGCTGACCGAGTTGGCGGTGTTGTCGGTGGCCGGCGGACTCGCGGGACTCGGCCTGGGGTGGTGGGCGCTCAAGGCGGCGCCGTTCTTCGGCTTTGATCGGTTGCCCTCGGGCGTGGGTCTCGAGCTCGACGCGCCAGTGATCGGCTTCACGATGTTGTTGATCGCGATTGTCGGCATCGGTGTCGGGATGATTCCCGTCATCGCGATGCGCCGCGCGAACATGGCACAGGTGATCCGCGAAGAAGGCCGCAGCGGCACGCAGGGGCGTGGGCCGCGCCTGATGCGTCGCGTGCTGGTGACCAGCCAGGTGGCCTTCGCGCTGATGCTGCTCATTGGCGCGGGCGTCCTGCTGGCGAGTTTCGATCGGGTGATGACGATCAACCCCGGCTTCCGCCCCGAGAACGTGCTGACCGGCACGATCGCCTTGCCGGTGTCGCGTTACAAGGATGGCGATGCGGTGCGCAGCGTGCAGACGCGAATCCTCGAGCGACTGCGCGCCCTGCCCGGCGTGCAGTCAGCGGGCATGACCACGACGTTGCCGTACGGCGGCAACTACAACGACAGCGTGATCCTCGCAGAGGGTTACCAGATGCAGCCCGGCGAGTCGCTGATTTCCCCGAGCAAGATCGAGGCAAGCGACGGCTACTTTGAAGCGATGGGTGCCAGGCTGATCGCGGGGCGCTTCTTCAATTCGGATGACGTCGAAGGCCGGCCGAAAACGCTGATCGTCGACGAGCGGCTGGCGCATCGGTCCTGGCCAAACGGCGATGCGCTCGGCAAGCGCATGTATTTCCCGGACGACATCCAGAGCCTGATGGCCAGCCCGAAAGAGGATCAGATGATGACCATTGTCGGGGTCATCGAAACCATGCGGCTGCGAAGCCTGGTCGACGGCGGCTCGCAGAAGACAGGCGCCTATCTCTCGCCGCTTCGCCAGCAGCCGTCACGTGGCGTCGGCATCACCATCCGCACCGCTATGGCGCCTGAGACGCTGAGCGGAGCCGTCCGCCGGGAGATCGCGCAAGTTGACCCGGAGATGCCGTTTTACGGCGTCCGGACGCTCGAGGATCGTCTGTCGAAATCGCTGCAGGATCGCCGCACTCCCATGCTGTTGGCGACCGGTTTCGCGGTCGTCGCGTTGTTCCTCGCGGCGATCGGCATCTACGGTGTGTTGGCCTACCAAGTGCGGCCATGACGCCGCCGCTCCAGGTTCGGCCGACGGTCACGGCGAGATGACCGGGCCTGGGTTCTACGGACGCGTCGAGTGACGGCCGTTTCAGGTCGTCGACCCGGATGACCGTAAGGCCCATGTGGGCGATGCGACCGAGCACGGTGCCTTCAACCGCGGTGTCGCCGAGGTGTACCGCGACCGTGTCGTCGTCGACGGCAGCGGTGGTGAGAATCAGGTTGTCGCCGATGACGACGCCGGCGGCCGGGCGTCGTCGACCGTTGACCTGCACGACGGCGCCGGCGGCCCGTTCAACGGCTGCGGTGATGTCGTGTGAAAGCGATGTTCACGTGTTCATGACCTCACGGTACGTGACGAAGAAAGACAGCACATCAGCCGTACGGCTAGTAGAATTCCCGGGAGATGAGTCTGTCGGAAGCTTCGTCGCTGGTTGGCGCCCTGCAGAAGGAGTTGCGCCGCGTCATTGTGGGGCAGGATCAGGTCGTTACGGAGATCCTGACGGCGTTCTTCGCGGGCGGGCACTGCCTGTTACGCGGTGTACCGGGGCTGGCCAAGACGCTACTGATCAAAACGCTCGCCGAGGCCGTCGACCTGAAGTTCAATCGCATCCAGTTCACGCCCGACCTGATGCCGTCCGACATCATCGGCACCGAGGTGATCGAAGAGGATCGCGCCACCGGAACCCGGCACATTCGGTTCATGCCGGGGCCGCTGTTTGCCAACATCATCCTGGCTGATGAGATCAACCGCACGCCCCCGAAGACGCAAGCCGCACTGCTCGAGGCCATGCAGGAGTACCAGGTCACGGTTGGCGGCGTGCGTCATCCGCTCGAACGTCCGTTGTTTGTGCTGGCCACCCAGAATCCCATCGAGCAGGAAGGCACGTATCCGCTGCCCGAAGCGCAGCTTGATCGCTTCATGTTGAACGTGGTGATCGGCTACCCCACGGCTGCCGACGAGCGGCAGATCCTCGCGCAGACGACAGCCGGGGCAGAGGCCAAAGTCAGTGCCGTGGCGACGGGCGAGCAGATCGAACGCGCCCGCGTGCTGGTCCGGGAGGTGGTGGCCGCCGACAACGTGGTCGATTATGCAACCCGGCTGGTGCGCGCGACCCGCCCCGCCGGAGACGCCGGCGACCAGGTGCCGGACTTTGTGAAGCAGTGGGTGCGGTGGGGTGCCGGTCCTCGCGCCGGCCAGTCGTTGCTGCTGGCTGGCAAGGCGCGCGCCGTGCTCAATGGCCGGCCCGCGGTATCGCTCGAGGACGTCCAGGCCGTCGCGCCCCCGGTGTTGCGACATCGCATCCTCGCCAACTTTCAGGCAGAGGCCGACGGCATCGACACCGAACAGATCGTCAGCAGGCTGCTCGACGCCGTGCCCGCGCGCTGAGCAGTTATTGCCTCGCTAAGTATGTCCAGGCCGCACGTCGTGACGTCGTCGGAGCTGCAGTCGCTTCGCGATCTGGAGCTGGTGACGAAGGCCACGGTCGAAGGCCTGCGCCAGGGCCTGCACCGCAGCCCGTTTCATGGCTACAGCGCCGAGTTCAGCCAATACCGCCACTACCGGCCCGGTGATGACCTGAAGTACGTCGACTGGAAAGCGTTTGCGCGCACCGATCGCATTTATACGCGGCAGTTTCGCGAGACCACCAACGTGTCAGCCCTGTGCGTGCCCGATGTCAGCCGGTCCATGAACTTCGGTGCGAAATTCACCATGGCCCGCACGGTCGCGGCCATCCTCGGCACGCTCGTGCTCGACCAGGGGGACGCCGCCGGGGTCTTCGCCGTCTCCGAGCGGGCTCACTATCTGCCTCCCCGCAGCGGCCGTCATCAGCTCCGCACGCTGCTGTCCGAGCTGGCGTCGCTCGAACCGACCGGCACGGTGTCGATGGCCGAATCGCTTCGGCGCGCCGCGGCGGTGTTGAAGCGGCGCGGTCTCGTCATCGTGATCTCGGATCTCTACGAAGACCAGGAAACGATCGGGCAAGTGCGCCGGCTTGCCAGGATGGGCCATGACGTAATCGTCGTGCACGTCCTCGCGAAGGAGGAGGTCACGCTCGATGTGGGAGGCGCCGCAGAGTTCGTTGAGCTGGAGACCGGACGGAAGTTACTGGTCCAGCCATCTGCGGCTCGCGAGTCGTATCTGACAGCGGTGCGGAATTGGATGGAGGAGGTCGAGCGCCAGGTGCGGCGTGACGGCATTGATTACCTGCGGTTGATCGCCGGCGAAGCACTGGAGCCGGCGCTGCGGCGCTTCCTCGTTGGGCGGAAGGGCGCGGCCTAGTCATGGCGGTGTTCTGGACGGTGCCGCTGGCGTTACTCGGCATCAGCCTTGTTGCGCTGCCGATTGCGGTGCACCTGCTCGTCAGGCACCAGGTGCAGACGCTGGCGTTTCCGTCGCTGCGATTTCTCAGAGAGACGCAGCTGGCGGCGTTTCGCCGGCAGCGTATCGAGGACGCTGTATTACTGATCTGCCGCAGCCTGATTGTGTTGCTGGCCGCCCTCGCCCTCGCTGGTCCGGTGCTGCAATGGGCGTCGCGCAGGGCAGAACAGTCCTCACGGGTGTCGCGCGCGATCGTGACGATCGGACCGGTGCCCGACGAACTGTCTACTCGCGTGGCCGAAGGCGTGTTTCGGTCGACGAGGGTGGATCGCGTCTCGGTTGGTGACGGGATTCAAGACGCCCTGCGGTGGCTTGAGGCGCAGCCGCGGTCGCGTCGCGAAATAGTCCTGGCCGGCGCGCTGCGTCGTGGGACGGTCGGTGCGGTCGACCTCGCGGCGATTCCCGATGACGTCGGCATCAGGTTCGAGCAGACAGCCGCTGTCCAGTCACTCGACCTCGAAAGCGCCATCCTGGCGCGTCGTGGTAACACGATGGTCAGGATCGCTCAGTCAGTCACCCTCACGGCGGACTCCACCACGGCAGTCGACGGTGTGATCACCGCCGTGCCGGATGACCTGGTGACGATCGTGGCCGGAGCCGGCGAAGCTGCGCTGGCCGAGGCGGCGCTCAGGGCGGCGCTGTCGACGGGGGTCCCGTGGCGCGACTTCAGCGCGCGCGTGGTGATCGTGTGGGACGGCGCAGACCCGTCCGCCGTTGCCGCTCGCGCCACCGGTGCGGACCTGATTCGAATGGCAGTGCCCGACCCGCCAGCCATGGCGGCGGATGCGGTGCGTACCGCGTTGCGCCAGACCGGCAGGGTCGAGTGGAGTGAGCCGTTGACGCTGACGCCCGAGCAACTCGCCGCCTGGTCACGGGCTCCCGGGGAGCCGGCCGCCGATGCGCCCGTTATTGACGAAGGCGATCGCCGGTGGCTATGGGCGATCGTGCTCTTGCTCCTCGGCCTCGAATGGCGCTTGAGACGGACACCAGGGCGTGGCGAGGACCGAGCGCTGGAGGAGGCCCGCGTTGCGTGATGGCGGGCTGACGCGTTTGCTGTCCGGTGTGCAGCGCCGGTGGCGGATTCGGACCATCGCGCACGCGATCGCCATCGCAGGCGTGGTGTTCGCGCTGTCGATGCTCGGGGTGTTCGCCCTTGGTGGTGGTCGCGACGTCGCGGCGGCGGTTGGCATCGTAGCTGCGCTCATGACTGCAACCGCTGTCGTGCGTCGAACGCCGACCATGTCGCTCATCGGGGCAGCTCGGGCGATCGAACGCGGCAATCGCGCGTTCGAGAACCTGTTGGTGACGGCCGCCGAGTTGACGGAGCGTCCGCGGCCGGTCGATCCCGGCATGCGGGCCGAGATTCTCAGGCTCGCGTCCGAGCGCGCGTCAGGGGTATCTGCGGTCGGCGCCGTGCCGCTGTCCCAGCAAGTGATGGTGGCAACGGCGGTGCTGGCCGGATGCGCGCTGCTCCTGGTCGCGAGCGGGGCCTCGTTGCCGATGGCGTTCGCCGGAGGCAGTCGTGGCCTGCAGGCGGTTTTGCAGGCTGGGGCCTTTGAGGTGCGTGTCACACCGCCGGCGTACTCGAGGCGGCCGGCGGAGGTGATGCAGAATCCGGTGCAGATCTCTGTGCTGGCCGGCAGCCGGGTCCAGATTGCCGCGCTCAATCGAGACTGGATCGCGAATGAATCAGAAGCGATCGAGGTCAGGACCAGCCCGGAGGCGGAAGCCCGGTTTCTGTCGGTGGCAGTGGTTCCCGACCTGGGCCCGACGATCAGGATCGTCACGCCGGGCAAGGATTCCGCGTTTGCGCAGCCGGCCGGTCAGATCCCGGTGGCGATTCACAGCGGCGATGACCTTGCGATGGCGTCGTTGTCGTTGCGCTTCACCAAGGCATCAGGCGGCGGCGAGAACGTCGCCTTCTCGGAAGGCGAGTTGCCGCTGCGCATCGAGAGGGTGAACGATCGCGAGTGGCGCGCGCGCGGCGAGTTCGTGCTGGATACCCTCAACCTTGCCGATGGTGACATCCTCGTCTACAGGGCCGTCGCGCGAGATAGCAATCCAAACGGCGTTCCCGTACCGTCCGACCAGTTCGTGATTGAGATTGGCAAGAACGCGGAGATCGCCAACGCCGGCTTCGCGCTGCCCGCCGAAGACAAGAAGTACGCCATCAGCCAGCAGATGGTGATCTATCACACCGAGCAGTTGATCAAGGCCAGGCCCGGCGACTTCCTCGATCAGTCGAAGGGCATCGCGGTTGAGCAACGGATGGTGCGTGCCGAGGTGGTGTTCCTGGGCGGCGGTGAGGTCCAGGACGAGGTCGAAGAAGCGGCACATTCGCACGAATTGGCTGAGGGTCGCCTCGAGAACAGCGGACGCGCGGAAATGTTGCGCGCGATCAACGCCATGTCCCGGGCCGAGGCCGAGCTGAATGACGGCCGCGCCGCCGAGGCGTTGGTGCTCGAGCGGCTCGCGCTGACGCACCTGGAACGCGCGCTCGATCGGCGTCGATATTTTCTCCGCACGCTGCCGGACCGATCGCGCATCGACGCGACGCGCCGGCTGACGGGGGAGCGGCGAGAGGCGCGATCGTGGGAGCGGGACGCCTCAGCGGCGGCAGCACCGACCGCGCTCGAGGCGTTGCGAAGGGTGATGCGGGATTTGGCGTCGGGGGCGGAAGTCAACGCCACGCTGGCGGCCAGGGTCGGCGCGGTTGATCCGGCGTCGCCTGATCTTCAGAAGGCTGCCGTCGCGCTGGCGTCGGCGAGCACCGCGGCTGCGAGGGCGGCCGCGTCCCAGGACGCGATGGCGGCGCTGACGCGTCACGCGCTGCAGGCCATGCCGGGTGGTCGAGCGATCGACCTGGCGACCCCGCCACTGGCGGGAGCGCTGTCGGCCGAGCTGTCGACCGTCGCGAGGCCCCGGCAATGACGCTGCGCGTCATGCTGCGGGCGGTCGCGATCCTGATCGCAGTCGCTGCGGTGGTGGATCCGGCATGGTCCATCGGCCGGCCAGGGGCGCAGCGCGTGGTTGCCGTCGATCTGGTTGATGGTGACGGCGCGTCCCCGATCGCATCCCTGCAAGCGGCGCTACCTGGCTGGGAGGTTGTTCGGCGAGAGGGAACCGGCTCACAAGTCCCGTGCGCACCGGATGAGCGGTGCGTCCTGATCGCTGACGGCACGATCGCCGCAATTCCGCCGCGGGATCTTCGTGCCGCCCCGGCGTTGCTGACCGTTCGTAACCTGGTCGCGCCGGACGTGACCATTGAGTCGGCATTCTCCGGTACGGCGCATGTGGCGGCGGCCGGCGCCCTCAAAGTCGTCCTCCGTCGCCGTGGGGACATCGCGCAGACAGCCGTTGTGGTGCGCGATGGAACCGCCGTCGTCGGCTCGGCCACACACACGTGGGGTTCGGCCGACAGCGCCGTGGTCGACGTGCCGTGGTGGCCGCTCGACGCGGCAGCGCGAACGCTGCGCATCGAGGCCACGCCGGTCGCCGGCGAGACACACACCGTCGACAACGTGCTCGACCTGGGCGTGCCGATCCGGACGGGCCGTGTGCCAGTGCTGGTGTTCGATGCGCGTCCGTCCTGGACCAGCACCTTCGTCCGGCGCGCCCTCGAAGCCGACGCGCGGCTGCAGGTCGAGCATCGATCGCGTCTTGCGCCGTCGCTCTCTACAGGCACCCGCGGCGCCGTGCTGGACGCGGTGACGCTTGCGTCGACACCTGTGGTGGTGGTCGGCGACCCGGGCAGCCTGACCGGTGAGGATGTGGCGTTGCTCAATCGCTACGCCCGCATTCGCGGCGGTTCCATCATGTTCCTGCCGGAACGGCGCGTCGCAGGCCCTGCACTCCGCCTGTTCCCCGGCGAGTGGAGCGAGCGTCTCGTGCCCGCACCCGATCGCGTTGGCCCACTGCAGGCCGGCGAGTTGCTTCAGGCCACACGCCTACCCCTCGCGGCCACGGTTGTCGCCTCAGCCGGTGGGACGCCGGTCATCGTGTCCACGCCGCTTGGGAACGGCCGCGTGATCGTGTCGGGGGCGAGGGATGCCTGGCGATATCGCGCGCAAGCATTCGACGAGTTCTGGCGCTCGCTGGTGCTCGAGGCCGGGCAGGCGGGCGAGGCACTGCAGATCGCTCCGGACGCATTGCTGGCCGTGCCTGGCGCGCGCCTTCCGATATCCGTCAGCGTGCGATCTTTCGAGGCGCCACGCGAAGCTGACGTCACGGTGACGGCGCGCTGCGGCGATGCACCGCCGGTAGCAGTTCGCGTGTGGCCTGACGGATCCGCCGGCTCATTTGTCGGCGAAGTCTCCGTGAGCGGCGCTGCCTGCGAGATTCGTGCGTCCGACGGCGATCATGTGGCGACCGCGCAGGTGGCCGTGACTGCACGCCCGTTACTCGGCGTTGACGCGACGCTGGCGCGCCTCGAGCGCGCGGTGAAGACGCGTGGAGGCGCGACCGCAGACGTTGGTGCAGTCGTGTCACTCGCGCAGCAGTTGACGTCGAATCACACGCCCACGTCACAGGTTGTCTCCGTTCGTCCAATGCATTCACCGTGGTGGTTGCTTGCGTTTGCAGGTTGCCTGACGGTTGAATGGTGGCTGCGCCGGCGCGGAGGACTGAGGTAAAGTTAAACCCTTCATGGCTTACTCGAAAGACGAAATCAAGCAGATCACCGACAAGATCCTGAATATGTGCAAGGCCGACGCGGTCGAGGTTCGCTTCTCTGGCGGCGAACGCTCGGCGACCCGCTTTGCCAACTCCAGCATCACGGCGAACCTGATCGAGCACGACCAGGAAATTTCCATCATCGTCCGCTACGGCCAGAAGTCGGCGAGCGCGACGACGCATCAGACCGATGATGAGACGCTGAAGCGCACGATCGACGCCGTGCAGAACCTGGCGCGCCGCAAGCCCGACAATCCGGAACTGATGCCGCTCGTGAAGGGTGGGCAGCAGTACATCGAGGTCGACGCGGCGCTGCCGTCAGCGGTGAATTTCGGGCCGGCCGAACGCGCGCGGATGGTCAAGGCCAGCACCGACATCTGCGAGAAGAAGGGCGTGCTTGGCGCCGGCTACATTCCGAAGTTTGACTGGGTGGACGCCAGCGCCAACAGCGAAGGGCTGTTCACCTATTTCCATTACGCCGACGCGAGCTTCATCCTGACGTGCCGCACGCCGGACCAGACCGGTTCGGGCTGGGCGGGGACGACGGGCGTCAAGGAAATCAAGAACATCGACGCCGAAATGCTGACCAACGTGGCGGCCGACAAGGCGCTCCGTTCGCGCAAGCCGCGCGCGATTGAGCCCGGCAACTACACGGTCATCCTGGAGTCACGTCCGGCGGCGCGTTACCTGTCGCTCATCCTTGGCGCATTCAATGCCCGTGGGGCCGAGGAAGGCCGCAGCTTCATGAGCGGCAAGCAGCGCGGTGAAACGCGACTCGGCGAGAAGGTGTTCGGTGACAACGTCACGATTCGCAGCGAGATCGGCAACCCGATCCTGCGCCAGACGCCGATCGGCCAGGACGGCCTGGCGGCCAAGCCGGTGACCTGGGTCGAGAAGGGCGTCGTCAAGAACCTCTTCTACGATCGTTACTGGGCCAGCCGGCAGAAGAAGGAGCCGACCGCGACCCAGCCGGGCATGAGCCTGGTCATGGAAGGCGGCACGACCAGCGTCGCCGAGATGATCAAGACCACCAAGCGGGGCCTGCTGGTCTCGTTCTTCTGGTACATCCGCGGTGTCGACAACCAGACGCTGCTGAACACCGGCATGACGCGCGACGGCCTGTTCCTGATCGAGAACGGCGAGATCGTGGCGCCGGTGCAGAACTTCCGCTGGAACGAGTCGCCCGCGGTCAGCTTCAACAACATCACGGCGCTTGGGCCGTCGATCCCGATGCACATCGGCGAGGCCTACGACAACCCTGGCACGGCGCTCGTGCCCGCGATGCGCATCGACGACTTCACCATGACGTCCATTTCACCGGCGGTGTAACGATGAAACGTAGAGAATTCGTCAGAAACCTCAGCGCGACCGGCCTGGCGTTGTATGCCAGCGACCTCGTTGGAGATCTCATTGCGCAGTCGCCGCGAGCCCGGGTCATGGAATCGCGCTTCAAGGGCATGTCGGACGTGGCCCTGAATGAGGCCAAGCGCCTCGGCTGCAGCTATGCCGACATTCGCTTCACCCGCAATGTCAACGACAGCGTCGCCGTGCGCGACAAGATTGTCGTCGACTCCTTCGGATTCGGCGCCGGCGGCATGGAGACGAGCGCCGGCTTCGGCGTTCGCGTCATTCACAGCGGCGTGTGGGGATTTGCGTCGAGCCCGATCGTCACCGAGGCCGAGATCCGCAAGATTACCGCCCAGGCGACCGAGGTGGCCAAGGCCAGCGCCGTCAGCAAGCGCTTCGAAGTGAAGCTGGCGCCGACACCGGCTTACCAGGACTACTGGGCGACGCCGGTCAAGCAGAAGCCGGATGAGGTGTCGCTCGACGACAAGATCCAGTTCCTCATGAAGATCAACGAGGCGGCTGCGAAGGTTCCCGGCGTCATCCGCGTGCAGTCCAACATGGCGTTCGACTTCGAGTGGAAATACCTGGCGACCTCGGAAGGCTCCTACATCGAACAGGAAATCTGGCGCACGTCGCCGGGCTTCACGGTGACGGCGCTTCGCAATGGCAAGTCGAAGTCCCGCACGTTCTCGGTGGCACCCCGCTCGGCTGGCTACGAAGTGGTGCTCGAAGCCAAGATGCTCGAGAACGCCGAGCGCATCGCAAACGAGGCGGTCGAGCATGCGATGGCGCCGCCGGTGAGCGTCGGCCTGAAGGACATCATCATGACGCCGGCGCACGCGATGCTGACGATCCACGAGATCGTGGCGCATCCCACCGAGCTGGATCGCGTGGTCGGTTACGAAGCCAACTACGCGGGCACGAGCTTCGTGAAGGCCGAGGACATCGGCAAGCGCATCATGGGCTCGAAGCTGTTCAACGTCAGCTGCGACCGCACGCTCGAAGGCGGCATGTGCACGGTTGGCTACGACGACGACGGCGTGAAGTCGCAGTCGTGGCCGATCGTTCGCGAAGGCCGCCTGGTGGACCTGCAGACCAACCGCGAGACGGCGCACTACATTGGCCAGACCTCGTCGAAGGGCTGCACGTTTGCGACCTCATGGCGCAACTATCCGTTCCTGCGCATGCCGAACGTCCACGTGGACGCCGGCCCGCCGGGATCGCCGACGCCGGAACAGATCATTGCCGACACCAAGGACGGCATCCTGATCGACGGCCGCGGCAGCTACTCGATTGACCAGCAGCGCTTTAACGGCCAGTTCGGCGGCGATGCGTTCTGGGAGATCAAGGACGGCAAGAAGGTCCGCATGGTCAGCGACGTCACCTACAACGCGATCACGACCGACTTCTGGCAGAACCTCGACGCGACGTCAGGCAAGGAGTCGTGGGAAATGCACGGCACGACCGGTGACGCCAAGGGGCAGCCGGTGCAGATCAACCACCCGTCGCACGGGTCGCCGTGGTGCCGCATCCGCCGCATCATGGTGGGAGCGGCGTACAGCTAGTAGCCAGTAGCCAGTAGCCGGTAGGCAGTAGCCAGAAGACTGGCATGACAAAAAGCAAAGGGGCCCGCGAGGGCCCCTTTGCTTTTCTGGCTACCGGCTACAGGCTACTTCTTCGTCGCCGTCCCAGCCACCGTGAACTGACCGTCCATGAAGTCGAAGTTCGCCGTCCACTTGCCATCGCCGGCCGGCGCGAGCAGGATCTTTGTGGGAATCTGCATGCCCTGAGCTTCGAGCATGTACTTCAGCAGAAGGCCGGTTCCGTCCTTGGAGACGTCGGTAATCTTTTGCACATCGGGCAGCATGGGCGGTGCGCTGATCTCGGCGGCGACCTTGCCGTCCACATCCTTGAGTGCGAGGGTCATGGCGATCGGGCCCTGGGGCGTGTCGAGTCCGAGTTCCCAGTTGCCCATGAACGCTGATGCATCGCTTGTGGCGAGTGTCGACTGAGCGCTGGCGGTCAGCGGCAGGAGCAAGAGAGCGGCGGCGATCAACGAAGCGCGGAAAGTTGTCATAGGCCCATGACGATACTGCCGAGGCCAGTGGCCGTCAATGACTCGTCGTGTTTCAAACAACGCTTCCTGGTACATGGGCATGGACGAGCCCGGTGAAAGGGGCAGGCCCCTAGGATCCCATCGCGTAGACGACGATATTGACGGCGAAGCGCGTATTGTCGTCGCGCTGAAAGCGTTTGTTGCGCCAGTCGTAGTCCCATTCGCAACCGTAATCCTTGTTGGAATAGAGCACTCCGACCCGGCCACTGATCTGAACACCCCGCAGGTAGTCGTGCACCAGGTCGTCGCCCCAGCCGTTCAATTCGTGCGCCGTCTGCGGCGGCCCGTCGGGGAACTGGAAATAGGCCTTGTAGAGCGGGTGGGTATTCGGAATCTTCTCGAGCGTACTGGCGGACGGGAAGGCGCGCTTCATTTCCTGCTCGAACGACGTCGCATACAAGCCGGCGACGTCGTGGTTGCAGTCGTCAGAGAAGAGAAAACCGCCGCGTTCGATGAAGGTCTTGAGCTGGTCGCGCTCGCGATCGTTGAAGCGAACCAGCTTGTGACCGGTCATGAAGAGGAACGGGAACGCGAGGAGTTCCTCCGAGTCGGCCGTGATCACCACTTCTTCCGGATAGACCTCAATGTTCGTGTACTCCACGACGGAGTTCAGAACATTGGCCGCAACCTTGGGGTTGTAGTCCCAGTCGCCCGAGTCGTATCGCAATCGCGCAAACACGAATTCGCCAGCCCGCGGCTTGCCGCGCACCGGTCTTGGGACCTGCTCCAGATTCACGTGCCCTACAGATTACGTTAGGACCCTCGACGAGCACTAGACCGACGAGGGCAGCCGGTAGCGCTCGTCGTGGCGACGGACGAGGAATCCCGACTGCACGAGGTCCCTCAGCAGGGCTTCCGTCAGAGCCGGGCTCAACTGCCACAGTCTTGCGGCCTGGGCGGTTGTCAGGCACATGCCTGGCATTTCGCGAAACTCAGCACGCGCCCGACAGGCGAGGTCGTCAATGGTGAGCTCGGTGTTCGGTGTCATGCAAATTGCTCCGATCCCAGCTCTGCATGTCGGGTGCCACGAAACGCTGACGGAATTCCTACGGATTCATGACGTTTGGCCGAGACGTTGGCCGGTCAGGTGACGGTGTGCCGACAATCGCGCCGGCGACGCCGATCAGTGCTCGCGGCTTCACGCAGAAGGGGCGCCGTTCTGACGCTGCTCGAGCCCCGAATGCAGAGTGTCAGAGCTCGGGCTGCGGATTTGACGCGAGACGAGGCGCGCGCAGGTACCGTGACGGGAGCATGTGGTCGAGCTTGGGCTCGAGCGTGCGCGAGGCGTGCGCGACCGCGTCGATCGAGACACCCGTGGTGATGCCGAGACCGTTGAGCATGAACAGCAGGTCTTCCGTCGCCAGATTGCCGGCCGCGCCTGGAGCGAACGGGCATCCGCCGAGGCCGCCGGCCGAGCTGTCGAACGTGGTGACGCCGTAGTTGAGGCCGGCCAGCACGTTGGCAAGCGCAGTGCCGCAGGTATCGTGGAAATGCAGCGCCAGATGCTCAAGTGAAACGTAGGCGCTCACGGCATCGAGCACCGCCGGGACCTGGCCCGGGTGCGCCGCGCCGATCGTGTCGCTGATGACCACCTGGTACACGCCAAGATCCTGCATCCGCGCCGAGACGGCCGCAACTTGCGACGGCGCGATCGGCCCCTCGAATGGGCAGGCGAAGCAGGTCGACAGATAGCCGCGCACACGAAGGCCGGCTGCGGCGGCAGTGGTGCAGACGGCCGCATAGTTCGTCAACGATTCGTCGATTGACTGGTTGATGTTGCGCCGGCTGAACGTATCCGACGCGGCCGCAAAGATCGCCACCTCAGATGCGCCGGCGGCGATTGCGCGCTCGAGCCCCTGCGGGTTGGGCACCAGGGCCGTGTAGCGGACGCCGTCGCGCCGGGTGATCCCCGCGAACACATCGCCGGCATCCGCCATCTGCGGCACCCACTTGGGCGACACAAACGCGGACACTTCGATGGTGCTATGGCCGGCCGCCGTGAGCCGGTCGATGAACGCGATCTTGTCGGCGGTCGAGATCTGGGCACGTTCGTTCTGCAACCCGTCTCGCGGCCCGACCTCGACGATCGTTACCTTCGATGGAACGCGCATCACTCGATCTCGAGCAGG
Source organism: Acidimicrobiia bacterium (assembly GCA_038144855.1). GTDB lineage: Bacteria > Acidobacteriota > Vicinamibacteria > Vicinamibacterales > UBA2999 > 12-FULL-67-14b. The sequence continues at coordinate 16,108 of JAYQOO010000058.1, forward strand.
CTGATGCCCGGCTGCACCAGTTCCCCTTTGGCGCAGTGAATGGCCTTCACCACGCCACTACGAGGAGCTTTGATCGGCAACTCCATCTTCATTGCCTCGAGCACGATCAGCGCATCGCCTTCCTGCACCGTATCGCCGACGGCGGCCTTGATCGCCACCACTGTCGCCGGCATGGGCGCCATGACGCCGGAATCATTGCCACTCTTCCGGCGCGTGGTCCGATTGCTGGAAGTTGCGCCCGTCCAGACGACGCGGCCGTCGATCCGCCAACCCGCCAGGCTCAGGAACGGCTCCGTGGCGGCGGTGGCCGGCAGCGTCGGCGCTGGCGCGTGGTCGGTTGACTCTGCCTCGGTCGTCTCGGGTATGCCGGCCACTAGCGCCTGCACCTCTCGATCGAGAAACCCGGTGTCGATTGCCGCATCGACAAACTGCGGATGCGCGAGGGTCTGCTGGAGCAGTGGGATGTTGGTGCGAATCCCGCTGATGCCATAGCTGCGCAGCGCCGAGAGGGCGCGGCGTCGCGCGGCGTCACGCGTTTCGGCGTGAACGATCAACTTGGCCAGCATCGGATCGTAGAACACCGATACTTCAGAGCCTTGCCGAACGCCGCTGTCGACCCGGATGCCCGGGCCCTGCGGTTCGGTGTAGCGCTGCAGAGTACCGGCTTGTGGCAGGAAGCCTTGCGACGGATCCTCGGCGTAGATCCGGCATTCGATCGCATGGCCGCGCTGCGAGAGCGACGCCTGGGTGAAGGGGAGTGGCTCGCCTGACGCGACGCGCAACTGCGCGTGGACGAGGTCGACGCCAGTGACGCACTCGGTGACCGGATGCTCGACCTGCAGCCGGGTGTTCATCTCGAGGAAGTAAAACCGGGCCGTGTCGCCGGATCCTTCCAGCAGGAATTCGCAGGTGCCCGCATTGCGGTAGTCGACGGCCCTGGCTGTGGCGATTGCAGCGTCGCCCATCCGGGCACGAACCGCGGGGCTGAGGGCGGGGCACGGGCTCTCTTCGATCATCTTCTGGTGGCGCCGCTGTGCCGAACACTCGCGCTCGAATACGTGCACCACGTTGCCGTGATTGTCGGCAAACACCTGGATCTCAACGTGGCGAGGCCGTTCGATCAGCCGCTCGATGAAGAGGGTGTCGTCGCCAAACGCGGCCTTCGCTTCTCGCTTTGCCGCCGCGAGCGACTCGTGCATCTCGCTCGACGATCGAGCCACCTTCATGCCGATGCCACCGCCGCCAGCCGACGGCTTGATCAGGACGGGATACCCCACGCGTTCGGCGGCCGCTGTCAGCGACGCCTCGGATTGATCGGCCGGCGTTTCGCCGGGCACAACCGGCACGCCGGCGGCAGTGAGCAGGCGCCGGGCGCCGATCTTCGAGCCCATCTTCTCGAGCGATGCGGCAGGCGGACCGACAAAGATCAGTCCGGCCTGCTCACAGGCGCGAGCAAACGGGGCTCGTTCCGACAGAAAGCCGTACCCGGGATGCACCGAGTCGGCGCCGCTCTCGCGGGCAGCCGCGATGATCGCGTCGATGTTCAGGTAACTATCGCGCGCAGGCGCGGGGCCAATACGAATGGCCCGATCTGCTTCGCTCACAAACGGCGCCGCGGCGTCGGCATCGGAGTAGACCGCAACGGTCTCGACGCCAAGCTCGCGGCACGCACGTATGATGCGACGGGCGATTTCCCCCCGATTGGCGATCAGCAGTCTCTTCAGCATGCTCTAGTCATCAGGCGAGGACGTCGATGCGCGTCAACGCGCTGGCGTCCAGGCCGGTTGGCGCTTCTGCAGGAACGCCTTGAGGCCTTCCTGGCCTTCTGGCGACACGCGTTGTGCGGCGATTGCTTCGGCCGTGATCCCAATCACGTCGGCCGGAGACTTGCCGAGCACGTTCGGAATCAGCTTCTTCGCCCGTGCCACGGCGCTTGGGGCAGCGGTCAGCGATTCGGCGACGAAACGATCGACGGTTTCATCGAGGTGCCCCGGCGCGACCACTTCATGCACGAGGCCGATCTCCTTGGCTTTTGCCGCATCAAACCGGCGGCCGGTCAGAAACAGGTCGCGGGCGGCTGACGCGCCGATCTTCTGCAGCACGTACGGCGAAATCATCGCCGGCAGGATGCCGAGCTTGGTCTCTGTAAACCCGAACAGCGCGTCCGACTCGGTGACGACGATGTCGCACACCGCCGCCAGGCCCGACCCGCCGCCGAGCGCGGCACCCTGGATGCGCCCGATCACGATGGCCGGGACGGTGTTTATTGCCAGGAACATCTCGGCCGCCTTCCGCGCGTCCTGCAGGTTGTCCTCGTGCGAATACTCGGCCATCTTGGCCATCCACGCGGCGTCGGCGCCGGCGCTGAACACTTTGCCTGCACCAGCGATGACGACCACCCGGATCGAGTCATCCGAATGTGCGCGCGCCGCCCATTCCGTGAGGTCGGCGATGACGTGCTCGTTGAAGGCATTGCGAACATCAGGGCGGTTCAGCGTGACGCGTTCAACTCCGCCGTGCCGCTCAACTGTGAGGTACTGGTAAGTCGTAGCCACTACTGATACCGCCTCTACATTCTGAAGACGCCGAACTTCGCCGGCGCGATCGGTGCGTTGTACGACGCCGAGATTCCCAGGGCGAGTGCGTTGCGGGTCTGCGCGGGATCGAGAATCCCGTCATCCCACAGGCGCGCGGTCGAGTAATACGGCGATCCTTCCGCATCGTACTTCTCGAGAATCGGGCGCCGAATCTCCGCTTCCTCGTCGGCGCTGAGCGACTTCTGCTCGCGCGCGAGCTGATCCTTCTTGACCGTCGTCAGCACACCGGCAGCCTGCTCGCCGCCCATCACCGAGATGCGGGCGTTGGGCCACATCCACAGGAGCCGGGGATCGTAAGCGCGACCGCACATCCCGTAGTTGCCAGCGCCAAACGACCCGCCAATGATCACCGTGAACTTTGGCACCACCGAGTTGGCAACGGCATGGACCATCTTGGCCCCGTCCTTCGCAATGCCGCCGCGCTCGTATTGCTTGCCGACCATGAATCCGGTGATGTTCTGCAGGAACACCAGCGGCACGCCTCGCAGGTTGCACAGCTCGATGAAGTGGGTGGCTTTGAGCGCCGATTCCGAGAACAACACGCCGTTGTTTGCCACGATGCCGACGAGGAAGCCATGCAGCCGGGCGAAGCCACAGACGAGCGTGGTGGCGTAGCGTTCCTTGAACTCGTCGAAGCGTGATCCGTCCACGACCCGCGCGATCACCTCGCGCACGTCATAGGTCTTGCGCAGGTCCTGGTTGACGACACCGTAGAGTTCGGCCGGGTCATAGGCCGGATCTTCCGGCGTGGTCATGTCTGCCGGCAGCTGCTTGACGGTGTGCAAGGTCGACACGACGATGCGCGCCTGCTCGAGTGCGTGCGCGTCGTCTTCCGCGAAATAGTGCGCGACGCCCGACAGGCGCGTATGCACGTCGGCACCACCCAGATCCTCGGCCGTCACTTCCTCGCCGGTGGCGGCCTTCACCAAAGGAGGACCACCAAGGAAAATCGTGCCCGTGCCTTTGACGATGATCGTTTCGTCAGACATGGCGGGGACGTAGGCGCCGCCGGCCGTGCACGAGCCCATGACCACGGCGACTTGCGGAATGCGCTCCGCCGACATGCGCGCCTGGTTGAAGAAAATGCGGCCGAAGTGATCGCGATCGGGGAAGACGTCGGCCTGCAATGGCAGGAACGCGCCGCCGGAATCGACCAGATAGACGCACGGCAGCCGGTTCTGCAACGCCACTTCCTGCGCGCGCAGATGCTTCTTGACGGTGAGTGGATAGTAGGTGCCGCCCTTGACGGTGGCGTCGTTGGCGACAATCAGCACGTCGCGGCCAGACACGCGGCCGATCCCGGTCACGACCCCCGCGCTGGGCGCGTCGCCGTCGTACATGTCCCAGGCGGCCAGTGGCGATAGTTCGAGAAACGCTGAACCGGGATCGACGAGTGCGTCGATTCGTTCGCGCACCGGCAGCTTGCCCTGCTCACGGTGACGCGCGACGTACTTTGGCCCGCCCCCTTCACGCACGCGATCGAGTCGCGCGCGATAGTCGTTGACGAGCGCCTCCGTACGCTCGCGGTTGGCGCGAAACTCCGCGCTGGTGGTGTCGATGTGCGAGGTGAGGCGTTCCATTTACCAGGTGCCGCAGCAGTCGGTCTTGAATCGGCAGTTCGGGCAGCGCCACACCGAGTGCATGCGGTACATGTCAGCGCCGCAGCGCTCACACTTCATCGCGTCTTCGTTGCCGGCTGTTTGCGACGGTGACTTGCCCAGCGCCGAGACGACCGGCGTGATGATCAGTCGTGGCGTGGGTTTGGATGGAGGTTGATCCACCCTGGCATTATACGGGGAGGGCGCGACGGGTCGCCCCGGCGGCTATGGTCATGCCCTCACCAGGGGAATACGCAGTCTCACCGTCGCGCGCGCGCCTGCATCCGCCCATGTCACAACGCCATGTCGATCGAGCACGAACGCAGCCCAGATCAGCTTCAATCCTTTTCCGCCCTTTGCAAAGTTGAAAGGCCGCGCGGTTGGTGCACCCGGACCGGGTCGCAATGCGACTACGGTATCGGCCGTGCCGGCGAGTATCGCAAGCGAACCGTGGTCGCTGCTGAGTTCGACCGTGTGCGCGCTGTCCCGAGCATCGTCGAACGCAGCCTGCGCCACAAGCGCTACGGCGTGTGCGAGGTCGCTCGCGATCGGGGATTCGATCTGGCCGCTGCCGGCTGTGCCGCTGAATGTGGCGTGCCGCACCTCACTGTGCCCGCGCACGCTCATCACGAAGTCGCTCGCCGAGCGTCGCACAGGGATGCCTTTCAGGCCGCCCTCCGACAACGCGCCTATCTTACCCATGTCGACGCAGTAGGTGGCCAAGGCGCCGAGAGCCTGACGCGTCTGTTCCATCGCGGTGCGAGACAGTTCAGTATCTGACAACCGCCCATCGAGAAGCAGCGTCAAGTACCCCTGCGACACCGCAAGCGGCGTACGGATCTCGTGGGCCAGCGTATTGAGGACCTGAGTGAGGTCAGGCGTCATGGTTCACAGCCTAGCATTCCGCGATGGCGTGCCGATTGGCGGCACTCTTGAGCCCCGCATCAATACGCTACACTTCTGTATGGCAGTCTTGCAGGTATGTCTTCAATGAAGTCTGCAACGCGGCGCCGGGTGCTCGTCGTGGACGACGAGACGACGGTGACCGACTGGTTGAAGATGGTCATCGAGCAATCGGCGAGCGGTCCTGGCTATGAAGTCCGGGCGGCTGCCGTTGGCTCGCGTGCCGTTGAGATCTTCCGCTCGTGGAAGCCGGATATCGTGCTGCTCGATCTCGTGTTGCCCAACACCGACGGCATTGTTTTGCTGCGACAGCTGAAGGCGATTGATCCGACGCCCGAGATGATCGTGATCAGCGGTGTTGGCACCATCACGCGCGCGTTGGAAGCCGGCCAGGCCGGGGCGTTTTACTTCGTCGAGAAGTCAAATCTCGATCCGGCCGGTCTGGTGTCGATCCTCGACCGCGCCACGGAGCGGCAGGTCGAGCGCGAACAGCACGAGCGTCTGCGCGAGCAGGTGCGCGACCAATACGCGTTCTCGAACATCATCGGCAAGAGCAAGAACATGCGCGAGCTGTTCGAGCTGATCGACGCCGTGGCCGAAAGTGACGCCAATATTCTGATCCAGGGCGAAAATGGCGTGGGTAAGGAACTGATCGCCAACGCGATTTACGTGCGCAGCGGCCGCGCCGGCGGGCCGTTCATCAAGATCAACTGCGCGGCGCTGCCGAAGGAACTGATCGAGTCAGAGCTGTTCGGCTACAAGAAGGGCGCCTTCACCGGCGCCCAGGCTGACAAGGTCGGGTTGCTCGAACTGGCCGCCGGCGGGTCGCTCCTGCTCGATGAAATCGGCGAGATGCCGCTCTTGCTGCAGACCAAGTTACTGCGAGTGCTGCAGGAGCGGGAATACCGTCCGATCGGCAGCGACCGGCTAGTGAAGGTCGACTTCCGCCTGATCTGTGCCACCAACGTCGATCCCGACGCGGCGATCAAGCATGGCCGGTTGCGCGAGGACCTGTACTTCCGGATCAATACCGTGGCGCTGCGCGTGCCGCCGCTACGCGAGCGGACGGAAGACCTGCCGTTGCTGTGCGCGCACTTCCTCGAGAAGTTCAACCGCCGTTACCAGAAAGGCGTGAAGGGGATCTCGCCGGCCGCCTACCATCTGCTCATCCGGTCGCGCTGGCCGGGCAACGTCCGAGAGCTGGAGAATGCCGTGGAACGCGCGGTGCTGGTCGCCAAGTCGCCCGACGTGCAGCCGCAGGATCTGCCCGATTCGATCCGCGGCGACGCTGCCGCCGAGGACGCTTTCACGGTGCCGCCGCACCACACGCTTGCCGAGATCGAGCGGATGGCGGTGGTGCAGACACTGCAGCGGACCAACTGGAACAAGCAGGAGGCGGCGCAGATCCTTGGGCTCTATCGCCCGACGCTGTATAGCAAGATCAAGAAGCACCACATCAAGGATCCCCGAGCCCAGGACCGAGTGGACGAGGCGTGAGCCCTAGACGCACCCGCGATCGCGACGCGCTGGCCGAGTTGGAAGGCCGGGTCCAGGCCGAGGGCGACGGGCCCAAGCC
>JAYQOO010000059.1:0-21855 GCA_038144855.1 Acidimicrobiia bacterium
GTCTGACGCCGTCAGTGTGGCGACGTCGTGCTGACCCGCCAGCGCGTGCGCCATCCACGCCGCGACCGCGTTGCCGCCGCCCGGCGGCGCCATCGATCGTTGGACGAGCAGGATCCGCATCCGTTATCCCTGGAAGGTGTCGACGATGTCGCGCACCTTGGCCATGAAGCGCTCCGTTGAGAAATCATCAGCCCGCGCCGCCAGGACTCCGCGGAGGCGATCCTGTTCAGCGGGGTCTGTCAGCGTGGCGACGATCTTCCGGGCGCCATCTTCTTCGCTCTCGAACATCAGCGCGGGATCGTTGGCGACAATCTCCATCTGCCCGCCGCCACGTGGCACCCACACGATCGCGCCCGCACGTGCCAGTTCCGCCGGTGCCATGCCGAAATGTTCTTCGCGCATTCCGTGGATGCCGTAGCGATTCGATGCCATCAATCCGTAGACGTCGCTGCGACTGAGGTTGTCGCGAAACGTGATCCAGGGCCCGAGCGTTGAGGCCAGTGCTTGCAGGGTTCGTAGGTAGCTACCGGTGCTGCGGTCCCTGGTGCCGACAATGGTCAACGTCACGTCGGGCACGCTCTCGCGAACCTTGGCAAGGATGCGCATCACCCGCTCGAATTCCTTCTCAGGCGAGATCCGGCCGAGTGTGACAAAGCCATTGCGTCGCTCGCTCCACGGCAGGCCTCGGCCGGGATCTACGACGGGCGGGTACAGCGTTTGGGTGGTGACGCCAAGAGACCTTTGCACGTGCGCACCGGTCCAGTCCGAATTCACCAGCGTCAGGTTCTGCTTCATGCGATCGAGCGAGAACCCGGCGATTCGATCGGCGACCGAATAGTACAGATCCAATCCGGCTTGCGGGGGGTGATACCAGCGCAGGTCAACGGCCGGGCGCGGGCGCAGATACGTGGGGTAGTGCACGTACTGGATCCCGGGCCGGCCGAAGTCGGCCTCGTTGAAGAGGCTGAACACCACGTCAAACGCGTCACTCATCTGATGCGTGTGCCGCATCAGCAGCGACAACCTGATCAGGCTGGCCGGAAATGGCAGGTGATCAACAAGAGCGCGCCTGGTGGACGGAACGGTCGTCGTGTCGAAATCGCCCCGGCGCAGGCTGGTTCCGTAAAAGCGATTCACCGGAGCCACGTCGACGGGCCACCACGAGAGCACCGTGACGCGATGTGTCCCGGCAAGTGCCTGCAGCGTCCAGGCCGCCACGCCATTGCTGCCGCCAGGCGGTTGCAATGAGGGCTGCACCAGCAGCACCCGTTTCATGGCGGACCGCCGTCCGCCGTCGCCATCGCCAGCAGCGACAGCACAAAGGTGAGGCCGTAGAGCACGAGTACCGTGCGCTTCACCGACCATCCCATCGCCAGCAAACGATGATGAATGTGCTGGCGATCGGGCCGCGCGATCTGTTGCAGGATGCTGCGCATCGAGCGTCCGTCCGACGGCCGCGCGAGGGCGCGTCGCAGCAGGGCGAGTCCGCTGTCGGCGATCGGCAACGCGAAAATCATCAGCGGCACGCCCGCAGCCAGGGCGGTCGCGCCCTTTTGCCATCCGGTGATCGCGGTGGCGGCAAGCAGGAAGCCGATCACCAGGCTGCCGCTATCGCCGAGGAAGATCGACGCCGGTGTGAAGTTGTAGAAGAGGAATCCGCACGCGCCGCCGACCAGCACCGCCAGCAGCATGGCCTCCGCGGTGTGTCCTCGCGCGACCAGGATGGCGCCGCACGCCGTGCCGGCCAGCACAGCAACGCCCGAGGCCAGCCCGTCGACACCGTCGATGAGGTTGAAGGCATTGGTCAGTCCGACGAGCCAGGTAAAGGTCACCGGCCATGCCAGCCAACCAAGTGCCCAGGTGTGCCCCAGCAGTGTGACGTGCTCGATCAGCAGTCCCGATGCCATCATCAAGGCCGCTGCGCCGAACTCGACAACCAGCTTGACGGTGGCGCCAAGGCCCCTGATGTCGTCGATCAGTCCGACGACAAAGATGACGCCACCAGCGACTAGAAAGGGCCGCATCGCCACCCAGTTTGGTGCTTCAATCGAGCCCGGACGCACGAGGGAGACCAGGCCCAGCGCCGCGAGCGCCGACAGGCAGACCGCCAGACCACCCAGGCGAGGGACCGACCGGACATGAACCTTCCGGCCCCCCGGGGCGTCTACCAGTCCAAGCCACGTCGAGCCCCGTCCAATGAGCGGGGTGAGCACCAGCGTCAGGATGAAGCTGGCCAGTCCGAGCAGCAGGTAGACCGTCACAATGCGAACAGCAGTAATCGTAATCGGAGATCTGGGCCGCAGTCCGCGGATGCAGTATCACGCCTTGTCGCTCGCGGCTGCCGGTGGGGACGTCGACCTGATCGGCCTTGAAGGGGCTGACGTCATGCCGGCCGTTGCATCGAATGCTCGTATCCGCGTGCAGCGCCTGCCCGATCGCGCATTTGCCGGACGCACCAGCGGCGGCGCGCGGCGGTTCGTGTTTGGATCGGCATTGCGCGCCATCGACCAGGCCAGGCGCCTGTTCGCGATGCTCATGTCCCTGCCAAAGCCTGACGTCGTGCTGGCGCAAACCCCGCCGGCATTTCCGACGCTGTCGGTCGCGTGGCTGGCCGCTCGCCTTCGCGGCGCTCGCGTCGTGATCGACTGGCACAACCTGTCGCACACCATCGCCGCCGTCAAGCTCGGTGAGCACCATCGCGCCGTCAAGGCCATCGCCCGAAGCGAGAAGCGGTGGGCGAAGCGCGCCTCCGCTCACCTCACAGTGTCGAAGGCACTTGCCGAATGGCTCGCCCGCCACTACGGCATCACTGCAACAGTGGTCTACGATCGGCCGGGCGCCGCTTTCGATCGTCCGTCCCGCGCCGATGCCTCAGCGTTGTGGCAGAAGCTTGCGAACGAGACCCAACTGACCGAGCGCCCGCCGCTGGTGGTCTGTCCGACCAGTTGGACGCCTGACGAAGACTTCGATCTGTTGCTCGAAGCGCTCGAACGCGCGGAGCGCGCGCTGATGAAGGAGGCGCCGCCTGCGGCAGCGCCGCTGCTGGCCGTGCTGCTGACCGGCCGCGGTGCGCTGCGCCAGTCGTTTGAAGCCCGCCTCGCGAAGCGTTCGCTCAAGGCGATTGCCGTCAGGACGGCGTGGCTGGAGCAAGGCGACTATCCTACGCTGATCGGCATGGCGGATCTTGGACTCTGCCTGCACCAGTCCTCGTCCGGCCTCGACCTGCCGATGAAGCTTGCCGATCTTCGCGGCGCCGGCATACCGGTGGCCACCTACGACTACGCACCGGTACTGGGCGAGGTGATGACGAATGGACAGCAAGGCGTCACGTTTCGTGATCCTGGCGATCTCGCCGAGTTGTTCCTGCACGTGGCACGCCAGACGATTGCGCCCAACTCTCCACTCGCGCGGAGTCGTGCGTGGCTGGCGCAGCAGCCGCCTGAGCGCTGGGATGCGCAGTGGAATGCCAGCGCCGCACGAGTCCTGAAGGTATGATTGTTTTGCGTATGCTCCCGATTGCTGATGTTGCGGCCCGCCTTGGACTGACGTCCGACCTGCTCGAACCGTACGGACACGCGATTGCGAAGATCCGGCTCGAAGCGCTTGACCGCTTCCCGAAACGTCGCGGCAAGTTGATCCTGGTCACGGCCATCACGCCGACGACCAGCGGCGAAGGCAAGACGGTCAACACGATCGGCCTGACGCAGGGCCTGGTCAAACTTGGACACAACGCCGTCGCCGCATTGCGCGAACCGTCGCTCGGTCCGGTGTTTGGCATGAAGGGCGGCGCCACCGGCGGCGGCAAGGCCTCGCTCGAGCCGATCGACCGCATCAACCTGCACTTCACGGGTGACTTCCACGCGATTACGAGCGCGCACAACCTCCTGGCGGCGCTGATCGACTCGCACCTGCACTTTGGCAACGACCTCCGGCTCGATCCCAAGGAGATCCTCTGGCCGCGCTGCATGGACATGAACGACCGCGCGCTGCGCCGCATTGCCACCGGTCTCGGCGGACGGGACAGCGGTCCGGCGCGTGAGACCGGCTTTGTGATCACCGCCGCGTCGGAGATCATGGCAATCCTCGCACTGGCCGAAAGCCGCGCCGACTTGCGGCAGCGTCTCGGCCGCATCGTCGTGGGTTTCAACTACGACGGCAAGCCCGTGACGGCCGCCGATCTCAAGGCCGTCGGTCCGATGATGTTGTTGTTGAACGACGCGCTGATGCCGAACCTAGTGCAGACCACCGAGGGAGCGCCCGCCATCGTGCACTGCGGTCCGTTTGCCAACATTGCGCACGGCACGAGCAGTGTGCTCGCACAGCGGCTCGGGTTGCATCTGGCTGACTACGTGGTCAACGAAACCGGCTTTGCCGCGGACCTCGGCGCCGAGAAGTTCTTCGACCTGGTCATGCCGATGTGCGGCCACGTGCCGTCGGCGGCTGCGGTGATCGTGACGCTCAAGGCGTTGCGAGCCCAGGGCGGATCGCCCGACGGTGCGATCGATCTCGGTTTCCCGAATCTCGCGCGTCACTTCGACAACTTGAAGCGGTGGGGCGTCACGCCGGTGATTGCCTTGAACCGTTTCCCTGGCGACACGGACGACGATCTGGACCAGGTCCTGAAGTTCTGCCGCACACTTGGCGTGGACGCCGCCGTCTGCGAGGGCTACGCCAGGGGCGGCGCCGGCATGGAAGAGATGGCGGCGAAGATCGTGGCTGCCGCCGATCGGGCCGACACCAATCGGATCAAGCCCATCTACGACCGGAGCCAGTCGCTGAGCGAGAAGATCACCGCGATTGCCACCCAGGTCTACGGAGCGGAACGCGTGTCGTTCAAGCCGGCGGCCCGGTCGCGGCTCGATAAGCTGAGCGCGCTCGGCTACGGCGAACTGCCGGTGTGTATCGCCAAGACTCAGTATTCCTTCACCGATGATCCCAAGCAGTTCGGCGCGCCGGTGGGGTGGACGCTGACCATTTCAGAGGTGACGCTGTCGGCCGGCGCCGGCTTTGTGGTGGCAATTGCCGGCGCGATGATGCTAATGCCGGGCCTGGGCAAGGTGCCCCAGGCGCAAAAGCTGGACGTCGACGACCAGGGCCGCCCGATCGGCATGGAATACTGACATTGGCCGCACACGGCAATCGCGTGTCGATATCGCCGGACCTCGTTCGTCATCAAGGCAGAAGGAGAGCATCCAATGCCTGAGTTCGTTTTATTGCTTCGAGATTCCGCCACCTCGTACGCCAACATGGGCCCCGAGCAGATGCAGGCCATCGTGCAGCGCTACGTCGCGTGGCGCGCGAAGGTCCAGCAGGGCGGTCGCACCATTTCCGGCCACAAGCTGCGCGATGAGCAGGGGCGTGTCCTCAGTGGGCAGGGCAGCAGCCTGAAAGTGTCCGACGGTCCGTTCGCGGAAGCCAACGAAGTGATGGGCGGCCTGTTCGTGATCGAAGCGGCCACCTACGACGAGGTCGTCGAGCTGTGCAAGGACTGCCCGCATCTCGACTTCGGATCGATCGAGATTCGCGAAGTCGAACCGACCTGAGCATAACCGGGACTGACATCCCAATCCGGGTTCCTGCTGCAGTTTTCTGCAATGTAACCCAGTGATCCCATCGCGCTCGTTGATCATCTGTTCCGCAGGCAAGCGGGACAGATGGTCGCGACCCTCACGCGTTCCCTTGGATCGCGGCACCTCGCCCTTGCGGAGGACGCCGTGCAGGACGCGTTGACCACTGCGATGCAGCAGTGGCCGTTTCGCGGCGTTCCCGAGAATCCCGAAGCGTGGCTGTTCCAGGTGGCGCGCAACCGCGCGCTCGATCGCCTGCGTCACGATCGCATGAAGACCGACAAGGCGCCGGCGATCGCGCGCGACTCCACCATCACGGAGCCGCCGCCTGCGCCGCCGCTGCTTCGCCACGAACTTCCGGCAGTGGACGACGATCAGCTGGGCCTGTTGTTTTTGACCTGCCATCCGTCGCTGAGCGCGGAAGCGCGGGTGGCGATGGCGCTCAAACTCGTTGGTGGGTTCAGCGTCGGCGAAATCGCGCGCGCCTTGCTGTCGCAGGACGCCGCGATCGCGCAGCGCATGGTCCGCGCCAAGCGTCAACTCCGCGACGCCAACGTGTCGTTCGGCATGCCGTCGCCGCGCGAGTTGCCCGAACGACTCGGCTCCGTGCTCGACGCGCTCTACCTGATCTTCAACGAGGGTTATGCCGCCACCGCCGGCGACCAGTTGATTCGCGACGACGTCGCGCAGGAGGCGATCCGGCTGGCGCGCATGACGGCCAGCCACCCGGCGACCTCTGCCCCTCGCGCGTGGGCGCTGCTGTCGTTGATGCTGCTTCACGCCGCGCGATTCCCGGCCCGGGTCGACTCGGACGGCACGCTGTTTCTGTTGCGCGATCAGGATCGCGGCAAGTGGGACCACGCGATGATTGCCGAGGGCATGCTCGCCCTCGACCGGGCGTCCGCAGGCGATGCGATCAGCGCGTTTCATCTTGAGGCCGGCATTGCCGCGGTGCATGCGGCCGCCGGCTCGTGGGAGGCGACCGACTGGCCCGAGATCCTCGATCTCTATGACGAGCTGCTGGCGCTGACCCACTCGCCGGTCGTCGCGATGAACCGTGCCGTGGCGGTGTCGCGCCTGGAAGGGCCGCTGTCCGGTCTCGCCGCGCTCGACGCGATCGACGACCGCAAGACGCTCGAGCGCCATCCGCTGCTACCCGCGATTCAGGCCGAATTGTGGCGTGAGGCCGGCGACAGCGAGCGAGCCATCACGTGTTATCGCGCCGCCCTTGGCTTGGCGCGGTCGGCACCCGAACAACGCTGGCTGACTTCCAGGCTTTCGCTTCTCGTATAATCGTCGTGACCAGTGGAGTACCTGATCAAGCAGTACGCGCTCGAGCCTGGGGCGTGGGAGATTCAGTACATCGAGGAATATTTCGGTGAGTTTCCCCGCCGCAAGACCGCTGACGAGATCATTACCCGTCTGCGCGAGCGCGAGTCGCTGATCCTCATCGCCGAAGCTCCGTTGCCGGACGATCCGTCCGGCACTCCCGTCCCGGTGTCCTACAAGATCGTCCACGAGATCCGTGCCGACGAATCCGTTCCCAAGCTCCGCGACCTCGTCGCGCGGTTGAACGGCACGGTCAACTTCGAAGGCCGCCGCATCCTGTATCAATGGATCGGGGGCACGCGGCGTGACTGGCGCGGCCAGGGACATTTCCGCGCGCTCACGGAAGAGTCCGAAGTGTGGGCGATGTCCGCGGGCTTCCAGGAAGTCGTCGTTAAGACGAAGAACCGCTACTACGACATGCGCGCGGTGCTGGCGCAGCTGCAATTCAACGTCGTGAAGCACGAGCCGAATCCATCCGAGATCGGCGAGTCAAAGGTGTATCTCAGCAAGCTGCTCCCTGCCGAGATCGCGCGCGGGCACCGCAGCGTCCGCACCGTCGTCTACGCCGAGTAAGCCTCGCGTCCCGCCGGCCTAATCAGCCTTCAATGTGACCACCGGGTCGACCTGCGTGCCCCGTCGCGCGGGCAGGTACGACGCGATCACGGCCACAGCCGCGAGCAGTGAGCCGATGCCGGCGAACACGATCGGATCGTTCGGCCCCACCTGGTAAAGCAGTCCTCGCAGCAGCCGCGTCGCCGGTATTGCGATGACCAGGCCGAGCGCGAGTCCGACCACCACGACTCGCAGGTTCTGGCCTACCACCATGGTGACAATCTGCGCCGGCCTGGCGCCGAGCGCGACGCGAATCCCGAATTCACGCGAGCGCTGTGACACGGAATACGCAACGATGCCGTAGACACCAAGGGCGGCAAGCATCAGCGCCGCTCCGGCGAAGATCCCCATCGCTGTGGCGGTGAGTCGCGGCCGCGCGATCGATTCGGCGAATACGTCTTCGAGCGGACGCACCGCCGCGACCAGCAGCAGCGGATCGATTTGACGAATGACCTGGACCGCGGACGGTCCGAGACGAGCCGGATCCCCGGATGTCCGCACCACAAAATTCATCAGGCCGAACGCGTATTGCCGCGACGACAGATACGCGGTGGCTCGCACCTCGCCTTCAACCGTCGCCAGTTTCACGTCGCCAACGACGCCAATGATCTCGTGCGGCTTCTCGTTGCCAAGGTTGAGGGTGAACTTTCTCCCGATCAGGTTGTCGCCTGGATAGATTTGCCGCGCGAACGTCTTGTTGATCACGGCAACGGGATCCTTGTCCGACGTATCGGCGTCGTTCACGTCCCGTCCGGCCAGCATTGGGATCTGCATGGCGGCGAAGTAGCCCGGCGTCACCGGTCGTGCATCGACAACGGGCCGGTCGTTGGGGCCGGGCTGTGGCTGGTCGGCACGCCAGAATGACGTTGCCGGGCCAACGCCCGCGAGTGGGAGGAATGACGTGCCGCCGACCTGCGTGACGCCAGGCAATGCGCGCAGTCCGTCGATCGTTCGCGTGTAGAAACTGTGTTGCGCGTCAGAATCTGGATACGACCGGTTGGGCAGCGAGAGCGCGTCCTGCGCGGTAAAGCCAGGCTTGACGCTTTGTAGAGACGAGGTGTGCGAACGGCGGCGGCGAGAATCGACAGCAGGCGGCCTTCAATGGCTGAGGGACGCGCCATGCTCAGTGCTGTGACGGGTGTCCACGATTGTGCCGATCGAGCGAGATCCAGCAGCAGCGTCGCGTAGTCAGACGGCTTTGCCCCAAACTTCAGCACGGCATCGTCACACGCGCGCTGGCGTTCGCGGGCGAGCCCGGCAGCGGCGTGCCACACCAGCGGATTGAACCAATACAGCGCGCATGCGACGTGCGCCAGCGCTTGCGTCGTTCGATCGCGCCGCTTGATGTGCGTAAGTTCGTGAACCAGTGCGGCGTGACGCGCCTCCGTTGTCCAGGTGGTTGCGGACGGTGGCATCATCACGACCGAACTGAAGAATCCGGCAACGTGTGGGCTTGCATCGCGGCGAAGGCGCCGCACCGCGATCGGACGCTTGAGGCCGATTCTTGCGGCCAGCATCTTCGCGTCGTTCACCCACGCTTCGGGAGCGGCCGTTGACCCTCTCCATACCGAGACGCCACTCAAGAACCAGCAAAGCAGAAACCAACCCAGGACGCCTGCGGTTCCAATCGAGATGAAAGTTCCCACGCTTCCAAGGGTTTGGTTCTGTTTGGTGACAAGAGTTGCGGGTCCAGCTGTCGAGCGCGGCGAACTCGGAGTGGCACCCTCCGAGAACCAAACCCTTGGAACCTCTGGAACCCCTGGAACCCTTGGAACCGCAACCTTGGCGAGCGGCGCGAGCACTGGCGCCAGCAACACCGCAATGATCGCGAGTTGCCACACGAGGTGTCGGGTGGATGGCGCCGCGCGACGCAGGCTCATCGCGATCAGTGCCGCAACGATCAGCACGGCCGACGTGCGAAGAATGATGTCGAGATCCATTACCGCCCCTCCTTCCTCGCGCGTTCGATCAGTGCCGACAGGCGCTTGAGTTCCTCGTCTGACAGGGAACCCGAATCAACCAGGGCCGCGGCGGCCTGAGCGGCCGAGCCGTCGAAGAACGTCGAGACCAGGCGCGACATCGCCGAGTTGCGGGCGCTCTCCCTCGGTATAGACGGACCGTAGACGTATCTGGTGCCTTGCGTTTCGTGCGTGGCGTGACCTTTTTCTTCGAGGATGCGAAGCAAGGCCCTCACTGCTGAATAGCTCGGGGGATCGGGAAGCGCCTCCAGCACCTCGGCCGCGGTGGCGGTGCCCTTGGCGTAGAGGATGTCGAGGATCTGCCGTTCGCGGCGTGACAGCGGGTCGTTTGCGCTCATGGTTTCCCGATCTGCTAAAAAAACAGCAACTGCTGAATATTTAGCACTACGAGAATCGCAATGCAAGAGTTCCCTGGAAGTACCCTGTGACAAATGGCTAAGCCGCCAATTACGGCCACGCTGACGTGGCTGGGCGATCTGAAGTTTCGCGCGTCGACTCCGCGCACCAGCATCATTCTCGACAGCGACAGCACCGACGGCCCCTCGCCACCTGAGGCGGTGGCAATGGCGCTGGCGGGCTGCATGGCGATCGACGTCGCGGATATCGTCCTGAAAGGCCGGCACCCGCTCAAGTCACTGGAGGCGAAGATCTCCGGCGAGCGCCGTGAAGATCCCCCGCGGAGCTTCGTTCGCTTTACGTTGACGTTCGTCGTCGGCGGCGACGTGCCGGCGCACGCGATTCAGCGCGCGATCGACCTGTCTCGCGACAAGTACTGCTCGGTGTGGCACTCGCTGCGACAGGACATTCAATTCGAGACCAGCTTCGAGGTCGCCCCTGCGTAAGACCTATCTCGACTGGTTGCGCGGCGTCGCCGTCGTGATCATGGTCGGCGCGCATGTGACCGACGCCTGGACGCGGCCGGAAGACAAGACGCGCACGCTCTACATGTACACGGTGTTCATCGCCGGTCTTGCCGCTCCGCTCTTCCTGTTCCTGGCCGGTCTCACCACGTCGATGGCGGCGTCGTCACGCGCGCTGAAACTGGGCCACGCCGAAGCCGCATCGATGGCCCGTTGGCGCGGCCTGCAGGTGCTGGGGCTCGCCTTTCTCTTTCGGCTGCAGTCGCAGTTGTTGGGGTGGGGTGCCTTCAGCAACTTCCTGAAAGTCGACATCCTGAACGTGATGGGCGTGGCCATGATGGCGGCAGCGGCACTGTGGGGACTCTCCGAGCGCCGCGCGGTGCGGCTTGCGCTCTTCGCCGTTGCCACAGGTTTGGTGGCGATGACGACGCCGCTGGTCCGCGAAGCCGGTGTGCTGGCGATGCTGCCTGATCCGCTTGAGGCGTACATCCGTCCGCTGCCCGGCCGCACCAACTTCGCATTGTTCCCCTGGATGGCGTTCGTCCTCGGCGGAGCCATCGCCGGTGAACTGGTCGTTGCGATCCGTGACGCGCGCGCGGTGCAGAAGCTGCAGGCAGGCCTGCTGATCGGCGGCCTGTTTGGTCTCGCGGCCGGCTATGCGGCGTCGTTTCGGCCGTCGATCTATCCAGTTTCGAATTTCTGGACCAGTTCGCCGACGTTCTTCTTCATGCGGCTTGGCTACTGCACCGCCATGCTGCCGATCGCCTGGGCGATCGATCGGTTCCACGTCTTCGCACGGGCCACGTGGAGCGACTTCTTCAACGCCCCCGATGTGCCCGGTCGCGGCCTGCCCACCCTCGGCCGCTCATCTCTTTTCTTCTACTGGATCCACGTCGAGATGGCATACGGCGGCATCTCGCGTCCGGTCAAGCACGCACTGCCGCTTGAATGGTCGCTGGTCGCCACGGCGGCGTTGTGCGCGGTGCTCTATGTGATTGTGCGGTGGAAAGACCGGAAGATGGCGGGTGTCCAGCTTACGGGGCCGTATCGGATTCTGGCCCCGGTGCTGAAGTAGACAGTAGCCAGCACAATATTTCTGGCTACTGGCTACTGGCTACTGGCTACCGGCTACTGGCTAAAACGCAAACAGATACGTCATCTTCGCGATTACCGCGCGCGAAATCAAGTCGCCGCTGCGCGAGTCACGCCGCTCGTTGTAGACCAGGTAGATGTCGCTCAGCGGGCGGTGGATGATGTCCAGGCGCACGTTCGAGCTCCACTGGTTGGTGTCGGTGTTGTACTGCACCAGCCCGTTCACGAACATCTTGGTCGTGAAGTAGACGTTGAAGCGCGTCGTGAGCAGGTGGGTCACATACGACCCCGAACCCAGCTCGATGTCGTTGATCTGGTCGCTCAGCGACACGTTGAAGTGCTCGTTCAAACGGAACGTGCCGCCGAGGGTGTAGCTCCTGCGATAGCCGTCGTAGAAATCACCGGTGCCGGCTCGCAGATTCATGGAAAACGGCGCGGCTGAGTTGGTGTTGGCGAGGATGAAGTGTTCCTTGAATTCATAGCGGCCCGGGTTGACGTAGATGTTGCGGCGGCTATTGATCGTGAACCGGTCGTCAATGACTTCGATGTTTGGATTGGTGCCGATCTCGATGAAGGTGCTGTTCTGGAAGGTGACGGGCCAGTGCCAGTCCATGTAGCGGGACTCGAGGCCGCCGCCATTGCGGCGCGTGAAGTTCTCGAACTGGATATGGGGGAACGTCTCGCGCACCCAGCGCTGTATGCGGCGCGGTCGGAACCGCGTGCCGACATAGAACTCTGAATTGTCGACGCCACGCCGTGGCACGAATCCCATTTCGTCATTGAAGCGGCTGCCGATGGTCTGATACATGCCGCGCACGTCCCAGCGGTTGTTGCGGTAGCCGACGCCGCTCTTCGAGTACCAGTCGTCGCCGCTGCCAGCCACGCGCGACACCGGCGAGTCGCTCTTGGCGACGGCCAGGTTCGCGGTCAGATCTCCGAGGAAACGGAAGTTGGCGTCGGCCCCGAAGCCGCGGTTGTGATCGGCTCCCTTGGGATCCTTGTTGAGAAACATCACGCCAATGTCCGAGTTGGCCAGGATGTCGCGACGCAATCGCAGCGCCGTGAAGTTCGTTGACGGGCTGGTGCCCTGTTCACGCTGCTGGATGTTCAGGGCGCCGACCGACCACCCGCCGACGCGGCCGGTAATGCGGGACCCGGCGAGCAGCGGGATCGCATTGCCTGACGGCGACAGACCGATCTGCCGGCTGAAGAAGAAGATCATGTCCTGCGACTGGTTCTGGCGGCCGCCCCCGCCACCGCCGCCGCCCCCGCCACCACCCGTGTTGCCTGAACCGAACTGAAACACGCCGGAGTTCTCGAGGAAGAAGTCGCGCTTCTCAGGGAAGAAGAGGCTGAAGCGCGTCAGGTTGACCTGCTGCTCGTCGGCCTCGACCTGCGAAAAGTCGGTGTTGACGGTGAAGTCCCAGGTCAGACCTGACGTGACGCCGTACTTCACGTCCACGCCCCCGTCGTAGTCCTGGTCCACATCAACACCAGCCAGCTTGTTGAAGTTGGCGAGGGCGTACGGCTTCACCCGCACGTTGGCGCCCTGCTTCAGGTTCTCGAGGCCTTCGTAGGTGCCGGCCATCGAGACGCGCGACAACTGGTGGATGCGGCGCAGCGGCGACCAGTAGCTGTTTTCGTTGCGGCGGCGCAGACGGCGCTGGAAGTTGATGCCCCAGGTCTGCATCTGCTCGGGCCCGAACTTCAGCGTCTTGAATGGAATCTCGATCTCGGCGTACCACCCATCGTCACCGATCCGTGTGCCGACGTCCCAAATGCCGTCCCAGTTCGAGTTCTGCTCACGGCCTTCGTTGGACATCTGCGAATCCCACTTCGCGCCGGCGGGATTGATCGCGAACTGGTAGCCATTCCGCTCGTCATTGAACGTGTCAATGACAACCTGGAAGCCATCCGCCGACCCGGTGTTGAAGTCCTTGCGCAGTTCGTTAACGATGATGGCGGCTGGTTCTGGATCCTTGGCGAAGACGCCGATGTACAGCGCGCGGTCGTCGTAGAGCAGCCTGACCTCGGTGTCGTAGGTCGCCGGCTGGCCCTCGCGCGGGTCGTTCTGCACGAAGTGGGTGGCCAGTGGCGCCGACGCCCAGGACGCTTCGTCCAACTTGCCGTCCAGCGCGATTGGCCCCTCGGCCTTGGCGGCCTTCAGGCGCCGCTCATTGCGCGCGGTGTCGTAGTCGATCGCCGTGGTCTGTGCGAACGCCGCACCTGGCGCAGCCAGGGCGGCCAGAAACATCG
The DNA here is from genome assembly GCA_038144855.1 of Acidimicrobiia bacterium. Lineage (GTDB taxonomy): Bacteria > Acidobacteriota > Vicinamibacteria > Vicinamibacterales > UBA2999 > 12-FULL-67-14b. The sequence goes on from JAYQOO010000059.1 coordinate 13,696, forward strand.
CGCTCCGGACGGAGCGCACGAGTAGCATGTGCAAGGTCATGTCGTGTGTCGGTGGCCCACCCAGGGCGGTTTGGGAACCGTGTATGGTCGCCCGAATTCCCTCAGCGGATGTAACGAGTTGTAAAAGGGGACAGACCCCAAACCCAGGTAAAACGATGCGATTTCTGATCACTCTCGCCATTGTTCTGTTGCAGGTTCTGCCCACCTACGCACAAGAAGCCCGTCGTCGTTGGGAAATGCAACGCCAGATTCGGCTCGACAAATTCGAGCAGGTGCTGCCGAAGGCGATGCGCGACCACAACATCGACATGTGGATCGTCGCGGTGAAGGAGAACCACTACGACCCGCTGTGGAACGACCTGGGCCGCGGCTATGTTTCGGGCCTTGGCTATTACGTGTTCACCGATCGCGGCGGCGATCGCATCGAGCGCGCGGCCCTGGGGCCGAGCGGCTACATGCTCAACGAGTCAGGCGCCTACGACATCATCGCGCCGGCCGCGACGCTGGCGGAGCACGTCAAGACTCGCAACCCTCGCCGCATCGGCCTGAACATGTCCGACGAGATCGGCCCGGCGGACGGACTGTCGGTCACGATGCTGGCGCACCTGAAGAAGACCCTGGGCGACACCTACGCGTCACGCTTCGTTTCCGCTGAGCGCCTGGTCGCCGATTTTCGTTCCCACCGGGTGGCGTCCGAGATCGTCGCATTCGGCGAAGCCGCCGGCATCGCGATTCAACTGACCGAGCGCGCGCTGTCGAACGAAGTGATCACTGCTGGCAAAACGACGCTCGAAGACGTGGCGTGGTGGATGCAGGACCAGTTGATCGCTCGCGCACTGGGTTCAGAGTTCGACATGCCGTCCGTCTACGTCACCGGCCCGAATGGCATCGTGGCGACCTCGACCAACCGCATCATCCAGCCGGGCGACGTCATGATGATCGACTGGGGCGTGCAGTTGATGAACTTCGGCACCGACGTGAAACGCGTCGCCTACGTGCTCAAGCCAGGCGAAGCGACACCGCCCAAGAGCATCCAGACCGCTTTCGACAAGGCGCTTACGGTCCGTGACGTGGTCAAGAAAGCGATCAAGGTCGGCGTGCGGGCCGACGAGACGATGAAGGCCATGGACGCGGCGCTGCGCGCGGCGGGCTTCGGCGTGATCGAATTCAATCGCCCGAACAAGGACGACAAGACCGACGTGGTCTATGGCTTTCACCCGGTCGGTAACACCGGACATGACATCGGGCCGTCACTGACGACGTGGCAGCCGCTGCAGACCACCTTCGTGATGCACGATCAGCACATGTTTTCGTTCGAGTACTTTGCGTACACGCCGATTGCGGAGTGGGGCGGCGCGAAGCTGCGCATCCCAATCGAAGACGACGCGATCCTGACCGACGCCGGCATCCAGTTCCTGCACCCGGCAAACTACCGGTTACTGGTCATCAAGTAGTGGTCTACAAGTTCGGCACGTTCGAGTTTGACGGCGACAGCGCCGAGCTGCGAAAGAGCGGCCGCGTGGTGGCGCTCGAGCCGCAACCCGCCAGGGCCCTCGCGCTGTTGCTGGCCCGCACCGCCGAACATCCGGACGTGATTGTCACGCGAGAAGAACTGCGCGACGCGGTCTGGGGCACCGAGACCCACGTCGACTTCGAGCGCGGTATCGCGTACTGCGTTTCTCAGATCCGCGCCGCGCTTGACGATAGCGGTGATAACCCCCGCTTCCTGCAAACCGTGCCGAAGCGTGGGTTCCGGTTCGCCGCGCCGAATTACCGCGCCGTCACCCCTCGCTCCGTCTGCGGTGCTGCCGTTTCCACCGCCGGCGCCGCCGGCCGCGAAGACGTCAAAGCCGCTGGCGATCGCCGGCGTGATCCTGCTGGCGACCCTCACGGTGTTTGCCACCTTCGTCGAGTTGCGACCGGCCCGAACGGCTCCCGCTGCCGTCGTGATCGGCGTGTCGATCTTCGACAACGAGACCGGCAGCCCGTCGCTTGATCGCCCAGTGGCGGGTCTGTCGGACCTGGTGGTGGAGCATCTGACGAAGCTCGATCCGGCTCGCATCGCCGTGATCGGCAATGCGGCGATCCTTCGGCAACCCCGCAATATTCGTAACCTCCAGGGAGTGGCACGCGAGCTCAAGGCCGACTACGTGTTGCTCGGCCAGTTACAGCGCGGCGAGTCTGGACTGCGATTCATCACGCACTTCATCCGCCTTGCCGACGAAAAGCACCTGCGCGCGAATCGGATCGCGGTGGCCGACGAATCGCTGGCGGGCCTCGAGGCCGCGGTCGTGCAGGAATTCGAGCGATCGGTCCGGGAACACATCCTGAACCCACCCCAGAAGTGATTGAGCCGATTCGGCTTACGTCCTGAAACCAATCTGCATTGTCCTGAACCGGGATCAGTTGCGATAACGCAACAGGAGGTTCCTGTTCATGTCGCTTTCTCGTCGCTCGTTCTTCACGCTCACGTCCGGGTTGTCTGTCCTTGGTCTCACGACGTTTGCCACCCGTAGTTGGGGACAGGCCGCGCCACCGCTTCCGTACGCGATTGCCGGGGCGGATGCGTTTCCGCAACAGGATCCGTCGCTCGTGAAGGACGCGGTCGTCGCGTCTCACGGCAACTTTGCGCGCATCCGCGAACTCGTCGAGAAGCAGCCGGCGATGGCGCGCGCGTCGATCGATTGGGGCTACGGCGACTGGGAGACCTGCATCGATGCGGCCGCACACGTTGGCAACAAGCCGATCGCGGACTTCCTGCTGACCTACGGCGCCAGGCCGACACTGTTTTCGGCCGCGATGATGGGCCAGCTCGACGTCGTGAAGGCCATGGTGGCGGCTCGACCGGGCATCCAGAGGACCCTGGGCCCGCACGGCATCACGCTGATGTCGCATGCGAAGGCCGGCGGAGCAGATGCCGCTGCGGTCGTGCAGTTCCTGGCGTCGCTCGGCGATGCGGACACACCGGCTCCCACACAGCCGCTGGCTCCGGCTGATCGTGACGCGCTGGTCGGCAAGTATGTCTACGGTGCAGGCCCTCGTGACTTCTTTATGGTCGACGTGCTGCGTGACGTGCTTGGCATCGATCGGCCGAACAGTCCGGCTCGCCGCCTGTTGCTGCATACGGGGAACCTGACGTTCTTCCCGAGTGGAGTGCCCACGGCCAAGATCGCCTTCCTTCGTGACGGTGGCAAGGTCACGCAACTGACCCTGGCCGATCCCAACGTGATGCTGACCGCCAAGAGGACCTAGAATCGAGCGGGATGCTCGAGTCGCTGCTGTACTTCCTGGCCATCGCGTTTGCCGTCGTCTCCGCCGGCGCGATCGTTGGCTACTTCGCCCTGCGCTGGGTGTTCATGCGCGCGGCCGACAGGATGGTGGCGCTGATCGACAAGCGTGTCGGCGGCGCCGCCGCCCACGCGTTGACCGGTGTCGCGCGCTTTGCAGCCGCGCGCGGCATCGGCATTGACGAGGCGCACCGGATCTTCGGCGTCCAGATCGATCGGTTGGCGAGGATCATGGACGGCGCGATCACGCTGCCGATTGTGGGCCGGGTTGGTCTCGATGCGGTGCTGGATCTGATCCCGGTGGTGGGCAACATCGCCGGCGCGTCGATTTCGATGTCGTTGATCCTGCGCGCGCTCCAGTACGGGCCACCGCCTGCCCTGGTGTCGCGGATGTTGTCGAACGTGCTGGTCGACGTGATCCTGGGTGCGATTCCGGTGGTGGGGCCGCTTGCTGACCTGTGGTTCAGGGCGAACGAGAAAAACGCGGCTCTCATGAGGGAGTTCCTCGAGAGCCGCGCCTAGCTCGCCGCTACTGCTGTCCTGCGCTCGTGGCCGGCTTTGCCGTGGCCGGCGTGTCCATGTCGTTCCAGAACATCAGCGTGTTGAAAATCATCGCGTGCTCGCCGAACGTCTGCCAGCGATAGATCGGGTTGTTGGAGAACATGATCACGCGGCCCTTGCCGGTCGGGGCGTCAACCACCATCGGCCGGTTGCGGATCTGATCCGGATTGCGCATCAAGCCGCTGAGCACGCCGGCTTCACCGCCGGTGAAGCGCGCAATCACCTTCGGACTGTCCGGCGATGGACCCGCGAACTGTTCGAAGCCCGGCGGCGGGCCGGCCTGCAGCAGCGGTCCACCGTTGAAGCGCACCGCCAGGGTCTTCTGGTTGTAGCCGAACATCACCGGGTGCGTCGGCATCAGGATTTCGCTCTGCACGTACGGCCCTGGCGCATAGAAGCCGGGCGCCGGATTCTGTGCCTCGACACCCTTGGCGATGCCGAATTCAGCCGGGAACGCGCTGGCAACGCCCATCGTGACCAACACACCGCCGGCATCCACGAACTTCTGGAATTCAGCGGCGCCGGCCAGGCCCATGCCGCCACGCACGTCATCCGTTTCCGCATACATGCCGAGGCTCTTGAACTTGTCGTTCTTCTTGTAGGGCACCGGCTTGGATAGCTTCGGTTGCTCGTAGACGATCGACTTGCCGTTGTTGGTCTGGTGCGGCATCAGGATCACGTCGTACTTGTTGCGCAGGTTCGCGCCGGTCTGCACGTGGTCCTTGTGAATCAGGTCGAACGGGATTTCCCAGCGATCAAATGCGAGACGCACCCAGCCCACTTTCTCGGTGTTGGCCCACGTGGTGTACATGGCGATGCGCGGCAGATCAACATCGACCGTCTGGAGCCCTGCGGGCACCTGTTGGACCGCCTCGCCCTGCAAGCCGAGCGTTTCAATTTCCTTGCGGGCGCGATCGGTGGCCGGGATCAGCAGCGAACCCGCCGGGAACTCACGGCTCCCGATCTTGAAGGCAGCCTTTGACGCCTTGATGGCGCTGTCCTTGAGCCGATAGCGCAGCGTCACCAGGTTGAGCGAGCCGTTGTGCGCCACGACATAGGTGGAGTTGGAAGCGCCGATGGCGCCGTTCGGATCGTGAAGCACGCCGACGGTCGTCACGTCCTCCTTGAGCACGGTCGCAGCCGCGTCGAGAATCGACTTGTCCTCGATGGTCTTGATGTCGATGTTGTTGGCCATGCCCATCGACCACGCGCTGTCGTCATACGTCGTCAGCGACGCATCGGGATAGTTCTGCTTCTCGATCAGTGTCTTGGCGAGCGGGCCGTAGGGCTGGTTCAGCTTCACGATGTAGGAACCGGCCGGGAAGGTGCCTTCCTTGACCTTGATTTCAGCGGTGGCGCGCTGGACCTCGATCGCCTGTCGGCGGAGCAGGTTCGCCACCCGATCCACCTGCGTCTGGTCGCGCTGTCCGGCGGGCAGCACGACCGCGTAGGGCGGTTTCTCGGCGCCGCGTTTCACCGCGTTTGCGGACTTCTTGTAGTAGTTCTCCACCACCATGGTCGGGAACTTCGAGGTCAGTTCGAGCGCGGTCAGTAGACCTGTCTGCGCGTAGTTGATCGAGTTGCGGCTCGACAACTCCCCCTCACCGGCGGCCGCCGGGTTCGGCCGGAACCACTGGCGCGTCGTCTGGCCGCCCGAGAGGCGCGCCTTCTTGGTGTTGGCGCCGCCCTGGTTGAAGACCTCGTACATGCGCAGCATGCCGTTGTGATTGGCCGCGGCGAAGCCGAGGTAGCCCGGTGACCACATGTCGACGAACCCGAAGTGCCACACGCCCGGCATCCCGTACGACGTCAGCTTGTTGACCTCGTAGGTCGCAAAGAATGGCAGCTCCGTGTACAGGATCGGATCCAGGTTGGCGTTCTGTGGCGGCTGGCCGCTGAAGGTATAGAGCAGCGTCTGGGCTTCGTGGACGTCGTGCCAGATCGGCGGGACCCAGTTCAGGTACCAGTTCAAGTGCAGCCGCAGCGAATCAACGCCGTAGTTGATGTCGCGGTTGTTGTCGTGGAACACGTACTTGCCCCAGTAGGGCGGGCCGCCGTAATTCTCGCCGCCGTCGTACGGCTCATCCACCTTGTAGGCGTAGTACCAATCCACGTAGCGATCGCGCCCATCAACATCCGTGGCGCCCATGATCGACACGATGACGTTGTCGCGAATCTGCTTGATGTACGGCTCTTCGCTCACCGCCAGCCGGTAGGCGAGTTCGGTCACCGATTCGGGCGGATTGGTTTCGGCGCTGTGGAGGCCGGCGCTGATGTGGTAGTGCGGCTTGGTGGCGGCGATCAGCTTCTGGGCCTCCGCGTCGGTCAGCCCGCGCGGGTCGGCAATCTTCTTCATGTTCAGCCGATTGGCTTCGAGGTTCTTGAGGTTGGCTTCCGACGTCACATACAGCACCAGCACGTCGCGGCCTTCCTCGGTCTTGCCGACGATCTCGGTGCGAACCCGGCCCGGCAGCGCCTTTTCGAGCGCCTTGAAGTACTTCTGCTGGTCGGCCACGTAGGTCAGCTTCTTTTCGGTGCCGACGTGGTAGCCGAGCACGTCCTTCGGCGTCGGCACACCCGTCTTGCGGGGCAAGTGATCGACCAACGGCGACAGGAACTCAGGCCTGGTCGTTGCCTTCTTCACAAACTCGGCAAAATCCGGGTCGTCCTGCACCGCTGATGCGGCCGGTTTCTGCGCCTGTACGACGCTTGGTGTGGCTGAGCTCAGAAACAGGGCAACGGCGAGCAACCCGCCGCGGAGGCGCATCTTTTTGGTCATTGCAATAAGTCCTTCAATCTAGATGACTTACGGGGTTTCGTGAGGCCGGAGCCACGTCGGGACCCCTTCGATTTTGGGCAAAAACCGTTGCGGGACCGCGCCGCCAAACGATAGAATCCGCTTCTTGGACGGAGTCCCATGATCAGCGTAGCGGCAATCCGGATGCAGCAGTTCGGCGTGCAATTTTATCAGGCCTCCCTCACGGCCAGCGACATCGACAAGCTCGTTCGCTTCGAGGTTTTGAGCTATCAGGACCAGGCGCAGGCCGGGTTGCGCGGCAAGAAAAAGGGCGGCCCGCAGTCGAAGATCAACTGGGATTTGCTCGAACGGCGCATCGCGTCGAACGAAAAGGCGTATCAGCGCCAGATCATCCGCAAGAAGATCGACGAGCTCGTGCAGTACTACGAGCAGTGCCGTCAGGCGCGCGATCTGCCGTCGATTCCCGGCGCCGTCATCATCTCGTGTGACGAAAAGCTCAGCTTCGAGCCGGCGGAGAGCGGTTCGTGGGTCGGCCGGCTGAAGGTCCCGGAACGCGAGGGAATCCTGCGCGCCATCGACGGACAGCACCGCCTGCTCGCCCTGCACGCCGACATCGAGCGCTTCGGAGATGAGCCGTTCACGGTGCCAGCGATCATTTTCGATCGCGTGCCGGAAGATCACATCGTGCAGATGTTCGTCACGATCAACGCCAAGCACACGCGGCTCAATGCGTCGCACCTGGTGTCGCTGTCTGGCCGCCAGCTGTATCGCGACGAAGCGCTCGCCGCGGCGCACGACGTGGTTCGCGCCATCAACGATCGCGACGAGTCGCCGCTGTTTGGCGAAGTGAAGCTGCTCGGCGTGGGGAAGGGCCGCGTCGGCCAGGCGCCGCTCGCGCAGGAATTGAAGAAGCTGTTTGCGGATGAAGCCGCGCTCGGCGGCGCCCGCAAGAGCGAACAGTTCCGCGAGGAATCGAAGAAGTTCTTCGTCAACTACTTCAAGCAGATCTCGACGATCTTCGAATCCGCCTGGAACGGCCGCAAGTACAGCATCAAGTCGGCGACCGCGCTGCGCGCCTTCATTCGCGTGGCGCCGGATGTGATTCAGAAGATCGACCAGCATCACGCCGATCGCACCGACTACCGCGCCATCGGCCGCGTCATTTCGCCGTGGGGCCGCCGCATCGGCGCGCTTCGCTTCGAAACCGAAGGCGCCTGGAAGCGTCAGGGCACGACCGTCGACAACCTGACGAAGGAACTTCGACTGGCGTTGCAGTACCCGGAGGGTGCGGCGGGCTAGCTCTGACGAGGATTGTGATCAGAGCGATCAAATTCGTCGCTGCCGTGCAAAGCGGCGATCGAAAAATCGCGGATACTGGCGCAAATTCCCGTGGCACGGACATTGGATTAGTGATCCGCGTCGCCAGTCTGTTTACTGTGGCACTAGTGCTGCAGTAGCTGGGGGGGAGCCAGGTTGGCGGCAACTTTTGGGCGGCGTCTCGTAAGAGGCGTCGCCCTTAGTCACGTGCGGGCCATCGTCCCCCTACGATCTAGG
>JAYQOO010000060.1:0-21725 GCA_038144855.1 Acidimicrobiia bacterium
CTCTAGAGCATTCCGAGTTCCAGCTTGGCCGCATCTGACATGTGGTCCTTCGTCCAGATCGGCTCCCACACCACTTCGACCTTCGCATCAGACACACCCTCCACAGAGCGCGCCTTGTCGCGCACGTCGACGGGCAGTTGCTGGGCCGCGGGACAGTTCGGCGACGTGAGGGTCATCTTCACGCCGACGTGCCCGGTCGCGTCCACCAGCACTTCATAGATCAAGCCCATCTCGTAGATGTTGACCGGGATTTCGGGGTCAAACACCGTCTTCAGGGCCTCAATCACCTTCGGCGCGATCTCTTCCATCTTCACCGGGTCGGGAATGATGTCGGAGGTGGATTGGCTGACGGCGTGAGCAGCGCTATCTTCAGGCAGCCCGCCGGTGGTCATGGTTGGAAGAATGGTCATTCGGTCGATACCGGTCCGTCGGCTTCATGGGCCACGGCCGCCTTCATGGTGTGCCACGCCAGGCTGGCGCACTTTACACGCGTCGGGAACTCACGCACGCCAGCCAGCACCGACAGCTTGCCCAGATCGGCCGGCGGCGTGTCCGGATTCGACGTGATCATGTTGTGAAACTCTTCAAACAGCGCACGCGCCTCGGGAACGGTCTTGCCCTTGAGCGCGTCGGTCATCAATGACGCCGACGCTTTCGAAATCGCGCAACCCGACCCCTGAAACGCCACGTCCTTGATCACGTCACCATCGAGCGAGATGTACAGCGTCAGCCGGTCGCCGCACAGCGGATTGAAGCCTTCCTGCTTTGCCGTCGCGCCGTCGATGACGCGAAAGTTGTGCGGGCGGCGGTTGTGATCCAGGATGACCTCCTGGTAGAGCTCACTCAGTTCACTCACGCGAACAATTCCTTCACTTTCCACAGCCCCTTGACGAGCACGTCGATGTCCTCGCGCGTGTTGTAGATCGCCAGCGAAGCGCGGATCGTGGCAGGGATGCAGAACTTGTCCATCACCGGCTGGGCGCAGTGTTGACCGGTGCGCACCGCGATGCCCTGCTGATCGAGGATCGTGCCCGCGTCATGCGGATGGATGCCTTCGATCAGGAACGACAGCACACCCGTCTTGTGCTTGGCTTCGCCGATGATCCGCACGCCGTCGACGGCGCTGACCGCGCGCGTTGCATACTCGAGCACATCGTCCTCGTGCGCGAGTGCGGCCTGGCGATCGATCGACATCAGGTAGTCGATGGCGGCGCCGAACCCGGCCACGCCGGCGATGTTTGGCGTGCCCGCTTCAAACTTATAGGGAATCTGGTTGTACTGCGTCTTCTCGAATGTGACGCTGGCGATCATGTCGCCGCCACCCTGATAGGGCGGCATGGCCTCCAGGAGGGCCTTGCGTCCGTAAAGCACGCCTGTGCCGGTCGGCCCGAACATCTTGTGGCTCGACAGCACGTAGAAGTCGCAATCAAGATCCTGCACGTCGATCACCAGGTGCGGCGCCGCCTGCGCGCCATCGACCAGCACCACGGCGCCAACCGCATGCGCCTGCGCGATCATCGACTTCACCGGGTTGATCGTGCCGAGCGCATTCGAGACGTGACCGATCGCGACGATCTTCGTGTTCGCGGTCAGCAAACGCGCGTAGGCATCGAGGTCGAGTTCGCCGGCGTCGTTGATCGGCACCACCTTGATCGCCGCACCGGTCTGCTCCGCGATCAACTGCCACGGCACGATATTCGAGTGATGCTCGAGCCATGACAGGACGATCTCGTCGCCGGCGTTCAGCTTCGATCGGCCGTAGCTGTTGGCCACCAGGTTAATGCCGTCGGTCGTGCCCTTGGTCAGGACGATGGTGTTGGAATCGGCCGCGTTCAGGAACGCCGCGGCCTTCTTGCGCGCCCCTTCATACAACCCGGTCGCCCGTTCGCTCAACAGGTGCGTAGCACGATGGATGTTCGCGTTCGCGTGGCGATAGTAATCATCGGTCGCCTTGATGACCGACGCCGGCTTCTGGCTGGTGTTGGCGCTGTCGAGGTAGACCAGCGGCTTGCCATGGACACGCTCCGACAAGATCGGAAAGTCCGCGCGGACCTTGGCGATGTCGAAGGCAACCGAAGACAGCCGGGAGCCGAGCGCCGCCGTCGTCACGCCTTCAACTCCACATCGCGCGACAGCGCGGCGAAGAAATTGGTCTCGATCTGCTCGCGCAGGGCCGGAATCTTCAGGCCTTCCAGCACTTCACCGGCGAAGGCGTGCAGCAGCATGTCGCGCGCTTCGATGCGCGTCAGGCCGCGGGCCTGCAGGTAGAACATCGCCTCTTCGTCGAGCTGGCCGACCGCGGCACCGTGCGTGCACTTGACGTCGTCGGCAAAGATCTCGAGCTGCGGGTTCGAGTTGATGGTCGCATCATCCGACAACAGCAACGCGCGATTGGTCTGCTTGGCGTCGGTTTTCTGCGCATCGAGGCGGACGATGATCCGGCCGTTGAACACCGCCCTGGCCTTGCCGGCCAGGATGCCTTTGAAGAGCTCGTGGCTGGTGCAATGCGGCATCGCGTGATCGAGCGACGTGTGCGTATCCATCAGGCGATCGCCGTCAGCGAGATACACGCCGTTCATGGTGCAGTCGGCGCCTTCACCCTTGAGCGCAATGCCAACGTCGTGCCGCTGAATGCGCGCACCGGTCGAGAAGGCGTGTGAGTTGAACACGCCCTTGGCAGCAACGTGCGCCTGGATATTGGCGATGTGGTACGCCCGCTCCGACTCGCGCTGATCGGTGTAGTAGTCGACGATCGCACCTTCGTTGACGACCACTTCGACGACGGCGTTGTTGAAATACACGTCATCCTTCGCGCCGACGTAGGTGTGCGCGATCCTGACCTGGCTGTTCGCGCCCGCAACCACGAGCACGCGCGGGTGTGCCGCGACCACCTGGCCATCGCCACCGGTCACGGTGACAATGTGAATCGGGGTCTCAACAACCGCACCAGGGGTCACGAAGATCGCCACACCGTCGTCGAGATGGGCGGTATTGAGCGCGGCCAGCGGATGCGCGTCGAGATTGAACACCGTCGCAAGGTGCTGCTCGAGACCGTCCGTGCCGTCGCGGGCGCCATCGCGCAAACCGGCAATGCGAATGCCCTTGGGCATCGCGCTCAGGTCCGATAGGCCTGCAGCAAACTGGCCATTGACGATCGCCAGCCGCACCGCGCCCGGCACGTTGACTGCCGCGACCAATGACGCGGCCTGGCCAAACGAGCCCGCGGCCGGCACAAACGTCGTTTCGGCAATCGGCGTGATGTTCGTAAAGCGCCAGTCCTCGTTCCTGGTCGTCGGGAAGCCGACGTCTGCAAACCGCCTCGCCGCCGCATCGCGGCGTTCCTTCACCCAGGCGGCCTGGGCCACTGCCTGTGTCACTTGCGGGCTCCTGCCAAGGGCGCATAGCCCTTCTCTTCGAGTTCCAGCGCGAGCTCACGACCACCGGAGCGAACGATCCGGCCGTCGCTGAGTACGTGCACGTAGTCCGGCACGATGTAGTTGAGCAGCCGCTGGTAGTGCGTCACCACCACGAACGAGCGCTCGGGGCTGCGCATCGCGTTGACGCCTTCGGAAACGACGCGCAGCGCGTCGATGTCGAGGCCCGAATCGGTTTCGTCGAGCAGCGCCAGCGCCGGCTCGAGCACGGCCATGTGGAAGATCTCGTTGCGCTTCTTTTCGCCGCCCGAGAAGCCTTCGTTCACCGACCGCTGCAGCATCGAGTCATCGATGTGGAGGACCTTCAGCTTCTCCTTCACGACCTTCATGAAGTCGATGGCGTCGAGCTCGTCGAGGCCCTGCTGCTTGCGCTTGGCGTTGAGTGCGGCCTTCAGAAAGTAGGCGTTGTTGACGCCGGGAATCTCCACCGGGTACTGGAACGCCATGAACACGCCCTCGCGGGCGCGCTCGTCGGGATCCATGTCGAGCAGATCCTTGCCGTTGTAGAGCACCTCGCCATCGGTGACTTCGTACCCCGGATGGCCCGACAACGCGCGCGCGAAAGTGCTCTTGCCAGAGCCATTCGGCCCCATGATGGCGTGCACCTCGCCGGGCTTCACCGTGAGGTTGATGCCCTTCAGGATTTCCTTGTCTTCGACGCGAACCTTGAGATTCTTGACCTCTAGCAACATGTCCTAACCGACCGATCCTTCCAGGGAAATACCCAACAGTTTCTGTGCTTCGACGGCAAACTCCATCGGCAGCTCGCGGAACACTTCCTTACAGAAGCCGCTGACGATCATGTTGATCGCGTCTTCCTTGGCAATGCCGCGCGACTCGCAGTAGAAGATCTGGTCTTCGCCGATCTTCGACGTCGAGGCTTCGTGTTCCACCTTGGCGCTGGTGTTCTTGATTTCCAGGTACGGGAACGTGTGCGCGCCGCAGCGATCGCCGATCAGCAGCGAATCGCACTGCGAGTAGTTGCGCGCGTTGGTGGCGTTCTTGCCGATCTTGACGGCGCCGCGATAGGTGTTCTGCCCTCGGCCGGCCGAGATGCCCTTCGACACGATGGTGCTGCGGGTGTTCTTCCCGAGGTGGATCATCTTGGTGCCGGTGTCCGCCTGCTGGAAGTTGTTGGTCACGGCCACCGAGTAGAACTCGCCGACCGAGTCGTGGCCCTGCAGGATGCAGCTTGGGTATTTCCAGGTCACCGACGAACCGGTCTCGACCTGCGTCCAGGTGATCTTCGAGCGATCGCCCTTGCAGATGCCACGCTTGGTCACGAAGTTGTAGATGCCGCCCTTGCCGTTCTTGTCGCCGGGGTACCAGTTCTGGACGGTCGAGTACTTGATCGTGGCGTCGGTGTGCGCCACCAGCTCCACCACCGCGGCATGCAGCTGGTTCTCGTCGCGCTTCGGCGCCGTGCAGCCTTCGAGGTAGCTGACGGTGGCGCCTTCATCGGCCACAATCAGCGTGCGCTCGAACTGCCCGGTGTTCTGGGCATTGATGCGGAAGTAGGTCGACAGTTCCATCGGGCACTTCACGCCCTTCGGGATGTAGACGAAGCTGCCGTCGCTGAATACCGCGGAGTTCAGGGCCGCGAAGTAGTTGTCGGTGTGCGGCACGACCGAGCCGAGGTATTGCTTCACCAGCTCCGGGTGCTCCTTCACCGCTTCCGAGAACGAGCAGAAGATAATGCCCAGCTCGGCAAGCTTGCTGCGGAACGTCGTCGCCACCGACACCGAGTCGAACACCGCGTCCACGGCGACATTGGACAGCAGCTTCTGTTCCTCGATCGGGATGCCGAGCTTGTCGAAGGTGGCGCGGATCTCAGGATCGACCTCGTCGAGGCTGTTCAGCTTCTTTTTTTCCTTCGGCGCCGCATAGTAGCTGGTGCCCTGGTAGTCGATCGGCCCGTAGAAAACGTTCTGCCACTTGGGCTCTTCCATCTTGAGCCACGCGCGGAACGCCTTGAGCCGCCATTCGAGCAGCCATTCAGGTTCGCCCTTCTTCGACGAGATCATCCGGACGATGTCCTCGTTGAGGCCCTGAGGGGCAATATCCTGCTCGACGTCTGTCACGAACCCGTACTTGTATTCGGTGTTCGCGAGTTTTTCGATCTGTTCGGTTGCGGTGCTCATAATCAGCTGTCAGCTTTCGGCTCTTCTGCTCTCGGCTAGGCCGAAAAGCTTTCTCCACACCCGCACGTGCTCTTGGCGTGCGGATTCTTCAAGGTGAAACTGGTCGCCAGCAGGTTGTGCTCGTCGAAGTCGAGCACGGTGCCGTCGAGCAGCTTGAGGCTGCGTGGATCGATGAACACCCTGGCGCCATCCGATCCCACGAACACCTCGTCGCTCTCTTTCGCGGCGGCGTCGAACGCAAATACGTAGCTGAAGCCCGAACAGCCACCCGCTTTCACGGCAATCCGCAGACCGCCGCCCGGCTTCTGCTGCTTGAGCAGCTGCTTGTTGATGACCCGCGACGCGCTATCGGTAATCTCGATCATTTCTGCTCTCGGCTCTCGGCTGTCAGCCCGCGGCTATCAGCCAATGCTTTCAATCCCGCCTCTACCGCCATGCGCGCGACGTGCGCGCGTTCCGGCACCAGGTCCAGGTGCTGCACGACGCGTTCCGAGGTCAGCGACCCCGCCTCGTCTATCGCCGCGCCGTCAAGCCACTCGGCTACCAGGCTGGCGCTCGCGATGGCGGCGCTGCACCCGAACACCTTGAATCGCGCCGCGGCGACGCGGTCGCCTTCCGCCCTCACCTGGATGCGTACCACCGTGCCCTCATCCAGCGTCCCGACTTCGCCGGTGCCGACGTTGGCCCCCTCGAGCACGCCGACGCGCTCGAGATGCTGGACGCGTCTAAGCACTTCGTCGGAGTACTTCACGCAGCCTCTTCACGACGTCCGCCACTTTCGCTGCGGCGTAATCAATCTCCGCCGCCGTCGTCGAGCGACCGACGCCAAACCTTAACGACGCCAGCGCCCGTTCCTTCGTGTGCCCCAGCGCCATCAGCACGTGCGACGGTTCCGCCTGGGTGCAGGCCGCGCCGGACGACACCGCCACGTCATCCAGGGCAACCAGCAGTGCCTCGCCGTCGACGCCGTCGAAGCTCACGTTCAAGCACCCCGGCAGTCGCGCGTCGAGATCGCCGTTCACGGTGATGCCGCTCACCGTTGACTGCAGCGCGTCGTGAAGCCGGTTACGCAGCAACCTGACCCGCTCGGCCTCAGCCGGCATATCGGTTCGCGCAATCTCGGCGGCGCGTCCGAAACCGACAATGCCGGGCACGTTCAAGGTGCCCGACCGCATGCCCCGCTCGTGGCCGCCACCGTCGATCTGGGCGCCAATGGCGACGCGCTTGCGCCGGACATACAGCGCGCCCACCCCCTTCGGCCCGTAGACCTTGTGCGCGCTGAACGATGCCAGATCGACATCCATCGCGTCGACATCGAAGGGCACCTTACCCGCGGCCTGCACCGCGTCGGTATGGAGCCAGGCGCCTTTCGCGTGCGCCGCGTCGGCAATCTGGCGCAGCGGCTGCAACACGCCGATCTCGTTGTTTGCGGCCATCACGCTGACGAGCGCCGTGCGCTCGGTCACCGCGTTGGCCACGTCGGCCGGCTCCACGAGCCCGTCGCGCCGAACCGGCACCACGGTGACGCGCCAACCGTCTTGCTCGAGCCGCGCAATCGGATCGAGCACTGCCTTGTGCTCGGTGATCACGGTGACGACGTGATCACGATCGCGCCTGGCGGACACCGTCCCCTTGATTGCGAGGTTATTGGCCTCGGTGGCGCCGCTGGTAAACACCACGTCCTTCGTAGCGGCGCCGATCAACTGCGCCACTTGCTTTCTGGCCCGCTCGACCGCGTCGTTGGCGTCCCACCCGAAGCGATGTTGCCGGCTCGCCGCGTTTCCGAACTTCTCGCTGAAGAACGGCAGCATGGACTCGAGCACACGCGCATCCACGGGCGTCGTCGCGTGATGATCGAGGTAAACCATGCGTTTCTCCGCAAGGCGGAACGAATGTCCCGCCCCGTGGCTCAGTTCTCTCCCACCGGCGGAATAAACATCAGTCGTGACACCGTGTGCGTCGGAACCGGCGGCGCCGGCGCATCGGCTTCAGCGGCCATCTCGGCAACACTGACGGTGTTCAAGGCCTCGAGAATCCGGTTCTTGATCTTCCAGAGCGGGTCGCGAATGCTGCACTTGGTGTACTGGTCGCAGTCGTGGTCGTCGGGCGAGCACGCCGTCACGGTCACCGGACCGTCAACGGCCTGGATCACGTCGGCGACCGAAATCAGGGCCGCGGTGCGGCCCAGACGGTAACCGCCGCGCGTGCCCTGCACCGAGACCAGCAATTTGGCCCGCACCAGCCGCTGCAGCACCTTGGCCAGCAGTTCCAGCGGGATGTCGTACGACTCGGAAATCTCGCGCGCGCTGGATGACGCCCCGCCGTCCGGACGGGTCGCGAGATGCTTCATCGCGATCAACGCGTAGTCAGATTTCTTTGAAAGTCTCAGCATTTTGCAGAATCCATGGCAAATACGACCGCCACAGTCCTAGTTTAAAAGGCGAACGGCGACCACACAAGTCGCCGTTCAATCTTGAGATACGATCTCAAAAGCAACGCTTGGGGACCGCCCCCAGACGCGCCTAGTACTTCGGCTGAGTTGGGTCGACCTGATCGATCCAGCCGAGCACGCCGCCGGTGAGGTTCCGAACGCGGGTAAAGCCCTTCGAGCGGAGAAAGTCCTGGGCCTTGGCCGAACGCATGCCGGATTTGCACTGCATGACCAGGTTCGCGTTTGGATCGAGCTCAACGTATCGCTTCGGCAGGTCGCCAAGCGGAATCAAGATCGACCCGGGTAGCCGGTTGATTTGGAACTCCTGGGGCTCACGCACGTCAACGATCACGACGGCGTCGCCACGGTCGAGTTCGGCCTTCAGTTCCTTCGACGTCAGTGCGTCCGCGTTGGTGACTGGGGGAGCGGCGGCAGCCAGCTGTTGCGGTGCGACGCCACAAAACTGCTCGTAGTCGATCAGCTTCGTCACCGTCGGGTGGCTGCCGCACACCGGGCAGTCGGCGTCCTTGCGCAGCTTCAGTTCGCGGAAGCGCATGCGCAGCGCGTCATAGATCAGGAAACGGCCAATCAACGGCTCGCCGGCGCCAAGTATCAGCTTGATCGTCTCGGTCGCCTGGATCACACCGATGATGCCGGGCAACACGCCAAACACGCCGCCCTCGGCGCAGCTCGGCACGAGGCCGGGAGGCGGCGGCTCGGGATAGAGGCACCGGTAGCACGGACCGTCCTTGGTCGCAAACACCGAGGCCTGTCCTTCGAACCGGAAGATGCTGCCGTAAGCGTTCGGCTTGCCGGTCAGCACACACGCGTCGTTGACGAGATACCGGGTCGGGAAATTGTCGGTGCCGTCGAGAATGACGTCGTATGGCTCGAACAGCCGCAGCGCATTGTCCGAGCTCAAGGCCTCGTCGTAGGTCTCGATGTGCACGTTCGGATTCATCGCGTTGAGACGCGTCTTCGCCGACTCGAGCTTCGCTCGGCCGACATCCGGCGTGGTGTGGATGATCTGGCGTTGCAGGTTGCTGAAATCCACGACGTCGAAATCGACGATGCCGATGGTGCCGACGCCGGCGGCGGCAAGGTACATCGCCGCGGGCGATCCCAGGCCTCCGGCGCCGATGCACAAGACCTTTGCAGCCTTCAGCCGGCGCTGCCCCTCAACGCCCACCTCCGGCATGATCAAGTGCCGGCTGTAGCGCTTGATCTCGTCGCCGTTCAATTCCGGCAACGCGCGCTGGCCCACGCTCACTGCGCACCACCCGCGACCGACGGGATGATGCTCACCGTGTCGCCGGCCTTGAGCGGGGTCTGCTCCTTCTGCAGATACCGAATGTCGTCGTCATTGACGTAGATGTTGACGAAGCTGCGCAACTTGCCGTCGGCGGAATACAGGTGCTGCGTGAGTCCGCCGTACTGGGTCGTCAGGTTCTGGAGCAACTCGCCGATCGTGGCGCCGTCGATGTCCACCGCGTCGAGCTTGTCGGTGAAGGGGCGGAGAGGAGTAGGAATGAGAATTTTGGTAGCCATGCGTCTCGCTTCGTCTGGTTTTCTTGCTACTTGCTGCTTGCTGCTTCCACAGATTCTTCGTCAAAGGCCGAGCGATCGTCCTTCAATCGCCACGACGTCAACAGCTTGTCCTCACCCGCCATCACCGACACGATCACGTAGGAGAAGAACGGCCACGCATGATCGAGGTCGTACTGAGACGGCCGCGCGGGATGATCCGGGTGGGAGTGATAGAAGCCGAGCAGGTCGAGCCCGGCCTCTCGTGCGCGCTTCTCGGCAACGCGATAGTCGTCAGGCCGCACCAGGAACCGGCGGCGCGGGCCTTCTTCGGTCGTGTTCGGCAACTTGAACGCTTCGCTGACGACGCCGTCTTTGCCGAGCATGGCGCCACAGCACTCGTGTGGGAACGTTTCGCGACCGTGCGCACGAATCGCGGCCTCGACGGCCTCTGTCAACGTGATCGCCATCAGTTGGTGCCGCAGACCGACGCGCCTTCGCGAGGGTTCTCCCAGAAGCGCTCGGACAGGTAGCGTTCGCCGCCGTCGCAGAACACCACGGCCATGACCGCGCCCTGGCGCGCGATCTTCAAGGCACCGGCAAGGTTCGCGCCGCGCGAGATGCCGACCAGCAGGCCTTCTTCCTGGGCGAGGCGCCGCGTCATCTCGTACGCCTCCTCGGTGCCCACGCGCACATCTTCGTCGGCAATCTTCGGATCGTAGATCCCCGGCACGATCGCCGACTCCATGTGCTTCAAGCCTTCAAGGCCGTGCAGGGGCGAATCCGGCTGCACCGACGCCAGCACGATCTTGCCGTTGCACTCACGCAGCCGGCGGCTGGTGCCGACAAACGTCCCGCTCGTGCCGAGCCCGGCCACAAAGTGCGTCAGGCGGGAACCCATCTGGCGGATGATCTCCGGCCCGGTCGTGTCGTAGTGCGCACGCCAGTTGAAATCGTTGTTGTATTGATCGGCATAGAAGAATGCGTCGGGCTGCTCCGCGTACATCTGCTGCGCCATGCGGATCGCGCCGTCCGATCCTTCGAGCGGATTGGTGAAAATCAACTTCGCGCCAGACGCGCGCAAAATGCGCTTGCGCTCAGGCGTGACGTTCTCCGGCACGCACAGCGTCACCTGGTAATCCATCGCCGCGCCGATCATTGCGTAGGCGATGCCGGTGTTGCCTGAGGTCGCGTCCAGGATCACCTTGTCGCGGGTGAGACGGCCAGACGCGATACCTTCCTGGATCATGCGCAACGCCGGGCGGTCCTTGACGGAGCCACCTGGATTCTTCCATTCGGCCTTGGCGTACAACTCGACGCCCGGCACGCTGCGCTCGATGCGGCGCAGCCGGATCAACGGCGTGTCGCCGACCAGATCCACGATCGACGGAGTGCTGCCTGCGGTGAATGTGGGAGACGCCATGTCCAATTACAAGGGTCTTACTGTAACTCCAATGCCGGCGCTTATAGGTTCAATAGGTTTTACGAATTGTGGGACGACTGGAGCGCGCAGACGGCCCACATCCTGATGAGATGACGCGGGCCGTGGCGGAGATACGCCTACTTGATGCCGACGCTGACCCGCACCTGTGCACGAATCTCGATCTCTCCAGCGGCAACCGGCGTCGCATCGGCCTTGGCCATCGCCAACTCCCGCATCATCGGCACGGGGCCGCCACCACCAGTGAACTGCTCCTCGATCCGCAGCACGCGATCGATCACCTTCTGGGCACCGGTCGCAATCGCCTGGGCCTTGGCGAGGGCGTCCTTCACCGCCGACTGCAGGGCCGCGGCTTCGAGCTGCGCACGCTCCTTCACGTCGAAACGAAGGCCGTGAATGTTGGTGGCGCCGGAAACCACCACGACATCGATGACGTCGCCGAGCCTGGCAAAGTCATTAACGCGCACATCGATCGTGTTGCGCGCGACATAGCCGCGCGCGACCTGCCGGCCGTTGGTGTAATCGAACTCGGGTTGCAGGTCGATGGCCGTCGTGCGTATCGCGTCCTTGGGGACCCCCAACGCCGCCAGCTTCTGCTGCACCGCGGTCATCACCTCTGCGTTACGCTGCTGGGCATCCGTCGAGGTCTTTGATCGACTTTCGGCGCCGATCGAGACCCGCGCCTGATTCGGCGTGGCCGTGATCGAACCTTCACCGGTCACGATGATTTGCGGCGGCTCCGCGGTCTGGGCGAGCGCGGCCGGGGCGCACAGGAGCAAGCTCAACAACAAGACTGAGATCGTGATCTCAGTCTATGCATGCTCGGTGCCGGGCGAACCGTCATCGGAATAGACCACCCTGAACCCGATGCTGTAGGCATAGGTATCCGGCGGCACCTTGTGGCGGTGGGCACAGCGCAACTGATCGACGTCGTGCGTCACCCATGAGACGCCGCGGACTATGCGCAGGGTGCCGCTGCCAGGACCACGAGGATTGCTGCTCTCGCCGTTTTTGTACGCGTCGGCGCGATACCAGTCCGCCACCCACTGCCAGACATTGCCGGCCATGTCGTACAACTCGAGATCGTTTGGCGGATAACAGCCGACCGATCGAGTGCCGCGATGCCGCTTCAGCGCAGGATCGGGCAGGAAATTGGCACGTGACGCATCGACGTCATCGCCCCACGGATACCTCATGCCGTCACGCTCGCCGCGCGCTGCGCGCTCCCACTCTGCTTCCGTCGGCAGGCGCACCAGGCGGCCGATGCGGCCGCTCAGCCAGCGGCAGTACGCCGTCGCATCGGCGTGCGTGACCATCGTGACCGGGTGGCGGCCGCGTTCGCGGGGCGGATCGCCACCGCGCCACACGTACGGCATGGCCAGCTCTCGAAACGACGACTCATGGGCGGGACCGACAAACAGCGGCAAGTCGCGGATACCGGGCGCGCCGTGTCCGGTCTCGCGGGTGAACTCCGCATACTGCGCCACGGTCACCGGGTGGACGGACGCGTAAAACGTGTCGACCTGCACACGGTGAGACGGCCGCTCGTCGTCCGCGCCATCGTCTGCTCCCATCGCAAATTCTTTCGACGGGACGCGAACGAAACGCGGGATAGGTTCGTCGCGCATCTGGGTTCGGTGAGCACTGAAAGTATACTGCCGGGCATGAAGCTCGAACAGTTCGCGATGGAGCGGATGCAGTCCATGTATGAAAACCTGGTTGAGTTCAACCTCTCGGAAAGCGGCGTCCGTCCGCTGACGCCCCGTGAGCTGATCGAGGACACAACCGGACTGGACGGACTGCTGGACCAGCCCCTGGTCTACACGCAATCCAACGGCACGGTCGACCTCCGCCGCGCCATTGCGACCATGTACCCCGGTGCGGGCATCGAGAACATCGAGGTCACCAACGGCGGCTCGGAAGCCAACTTCATCACCACCTTCAACCTGGTGGAACCGGGCGATGACGTGGTGATGCTGGTGCCGAACTACATGCAGACCTGGGGGTTGTCGCGCGCGTTCGGCGGCACGATCCACGAATGGAAGCTGGTGGAGGACCACGCGGCCGGGAAATGGCGTGTGGATCTGGCCGCCCTGGACGCGCTGGTCACGCCCCGGACGAAGCTGATCGTGATCTGCAACCCGAATAACCCGACCGGGGCACGCCTGACCGCTTCCGATCTCGATGCCGTGGCGCGCGCCGCCGATCGGGTTGGCGCGTGGATCCTGTCCGACGAGGTTTACCGTGGCGCCGAGCTCGACGGCGTCGAAACGGCGTCGATGTGGGGCCGATCGCCGCGCGCGATCATCACCAGCGGCCTGTCGAAGGCGTATGGCCTGCCCGGCCTGCGCATCGGCTGGATCGTGGCGCCGGCGGATCTGATCGCGTCCTTCTGGTCGTATCACGACTACGTCACCATCGCGCCCGGCGCGTTGAGCGATCGCATGGCCCGCGTCGCGTTGCAGCCTGAGCGGCGCACACGGCTGTTCGAGCGCACACGCGGCATCCTGCGGCGCAACCTGCCGCTGATCGAGGATTGGCTGCGCGAGGTCGGCGGCTTCACGTGGATCAAGCCGGAGGCCGGCGCGATTGTTTACGTGAAGTACGACCACCCGATCAACTCGACCGAGCTGGTCACGCGCCTGCGCGTCGAGAAGAGCGTGCTGACCGTGCCTGGCGATCATTTCGGCATGGACGGCTATCTTCGCCTGGGCTTCGGCGAGCCGCCTGAATACAACCGCGCCGGCCTCGATCGACTGCGGGATCTGCTGGCGTCACTGCCGGCGGCCGTCTAGGCATGCATCAGCCGGAACTGACGCTGGTCCTGATCGGATTCGGTAACGTTGCGCGCCGCTTCGTGTCGTTGCTGGCCGAGACGGCCGAGCGCCACGACTTTACCTGGAAGGTGGTCGGCATCGCCACCAAGCATCACGGCAGCGTGGTCGACCCGGACGGCATCGACATGCGCCGGGCCGTGGCCATGGTGGAAGCCAGGCAGTCGCTCGACCGGCTCGATCCCGATCCGCGCGAACGCAGCGGGATCGACGTGATCCGCCAAGTGGCGGACGCGTTTGCGGACGACGCCGCGGAAGGCCGGCTGGTGTGCCTCGAAACGACGGTCCTTGATATCGATCGCGGTGAACCGGCGGTGTCGCACGTGCGCGCCGCCCTGGAAGGCCAGGCCCACGTCGTGACCGCCAACAAGGGGCCGGCGGCGTTTGCGTACCACGAACTCGAGGCGCTGGCCGAGTCGGTCGATCGCGTGTTCATGTTCGAGGGTGCGGTCATGGACGGCGTGCCGGTCTTCAATCTGGTGCGTGAGACCCTGCCGGCGATCACGGTGGAAGGCTTCCGCGGCGTCATCAACACGACGTGCAACTTCATCCTCTCCGAACTTGAACGCGGCAAGGAGTTTGACGCCGCACTCGCCGACATGCAGGCACGCGGCATCGCCGAAGCCGACCCGTCGCTGGACATCGACGGCTGGGATGCGGCGGCCAAGACCTCGGCGCTGGTCAATGTCCTGATGGGCGGCGTGATGACGCCGCACCACGTGCAGCGAACCGGCATTCGCGACGTGACCGGGCTGGACGTGCGTGACGCGCGCGGACGCAACAAGCGGATCCGGCTGATCGCGTCAGCGTCTCGGCAGGGCGGAAAAGTGAAAGCGCGCGTCGAACCGGAACTGCTCGATCACCAGGATCCACTGGCCGGCATGGTGGATCTCAACAACGCGCTGTATCTCACGACCGACCTGCTCGGCGAAGTCGGCATCGTGCAGCGCGGCGGCAACCTCACGCAGACGGCGTACGCACTGCTGAGCGATCTGTCGCACATTTCCCAGCGACTCAAGGAATTCTGATGGCCGGACCGCTAGCAGGACTCACGATCGTCGACCTCACGCGCGTGTTGTCAGGGCCGTATTGCACGATGGTGCTGGCCGATCTTGGCGCGCGCGTCATCAAGGTCGAGCAACCTGGCAAGGGTGACGATACGCGTCACTGGGGCCCGCCGTTCCTCGGCAAGGAGAGCGCGTACTTCCTGAGCATCAATCGCAACAAGGAAAGCGTCACCCTGGATTTCAAGCCCGCGGAAGGTCGCGAGGTGCTGGAGCGGCTGCTGGCACGGGCCGACGTCTTCGTGGAGAACTTCCGCCCCGGCACGATCGATCGCGCGGGATTTGGGTGGGACGCCGTCCACGCGCGCCATCCGCGACTGGTCTACGCCTCGATTGCCGGCTATGGGCAGACCGGCCCGCGCCGCAACGAAGCAGGCTACGACGCGGTGATGCAGGCAGAAGGCGGACTGATGAGCGTGACCGGCGATCCGGATCGGCCAGGGTATCGCCTGGGGGTCGCGATCACGGACATGGTGTCAGGGCTGTACTGCGCGCAGGGCATCACGGCCGCGCTGCTGGCTCGTGAACGCTTCGGCGTCGGCCAGCGCGTCGACATCGGCATGCTCGACACCACGGCGGCCCTGCTCACCTACCAGGCCGCGAACTGGTTCGCGAACGGCAAGATTCCTCCTCGTCAGGGCAATCGCCACGCCACGATCGCGCCGTACGAGACCTTCACCACGAGCGACGGCGACATCGTGATCGCTGTCGGCAACGATCCGACATGGCAGAAGTTCTGCCCGGCGATCGGGCTGCCCGAGCTGGCCGCTGATCCGCGCTTCACGACCAATAAGGACCGGATGGAGCACTACGACGCCATGCGCCCGCCGATCGACGCGGCCTTTCGCACCAAGACGTCTGCTGAGTGGATTGAGATCCTCAATGCCGCCGGGGTGGCCAACGGCGAGGTTCGCAACATCGGCCAGATGCTGACCGATCCACAGCTCGAAGCGCGCGACATGATCAAGACGCTGATGCATCCAACCGTCGGCGCCACGCGCGTGATCGGCGCACCAATCAAGCTGTCGGAGCACGAGGCCAGCGTCCGCACGCCGCCGCCGGTGCTGGGACAGCACACCGACGCGGTCTTGTCAGAACTGGGTTATGACGCCGCCGCGATTGCGGCGCTCAGGGAGAAGCGGGTTATCTGAGCCAGGGACGCAGCTCGTCGAGCAGCATCTCGATGACGTCTTCTTCGCCCAGCTGCACCAGCGGATTGCTGCCCTTGATGCTGCGGTCGGTCTGAATGACGCGACTGCCGCGCGCGCGAGTGATCGTCACCAGCGGCTGCGGCGGATCGGCGCTGACGTCCAGTTCCATTTCGATCGCGTCGTCCCTGTGCCGCTCGGACTGCAGGCGCACCCCGCCGGCCGGCGTCATCACTTCGAACGACAGGCCCTCGGACTTGAGAATGTTGGCAAACATCCGGAAGACCGGGATCGCCGCGGTCTCGAGAAACAGCGCGTAGGTTTTCTGCGCCTCGGCCGCGCGGCCGCGCCGCTCCGCCTGGTCGCGCCGAGCCTGCTCGATCGCCGTCCGCACGCGCTTTCGCACTACCGCTACATCAGCCATTGATTCGATTGTAGCGCGTGTCGGCCTATGCGAGTCGTTCGACAGCGCTGGTGTCCACGCCGTCCCGCTTCAGGTGCTCGAGCAGCCGATCCCGATCCGGCGTCTTGCGGAAGGCCTCACGCACGTCGACCGTGCCGGATCGCACCAGGTCCACAAGTGCGTCGGTGAACGAGACCATGCCGTGCTTTCGGCCGCTCTCCAGCGCGAGCGGCAACTGACCGAGCTGATCTTCAGAGATCACCCGGCTGACCGGCGCGGTGGCGAGCAGCACTTCACGAGCTGCGATCAAGCCGCCGCCGGCCTTCTTCAACAACACTTGCGCGATCGCACCGCGGAAGGCTTCAGCGGTCGCCGATTGCACCGCCTTCCGCACTTCCTGGGGGGCGACCTCGATGAATCGCTGAACCGCATCGGCAGTCGACGGCGCGGTGATCGAGACCAACACCAGCAAGCCTTCGGAGGCCGCCGTTAGCAGCAACGGCACCATGTGCGGGGAGACGAGGTCGTCGACCACCAGCACATCCGGGCCTTCTCTGAGCGCCGCGCGAGTGGCGGCGACGGTTTCTTCCGCGCCACCGCGAATCTCTCGCTGGCTCACCAACGCGCTCTTGTGGTCGTGCACCAGGCGAATCTGCCGCTCGAGCGTGATCACAAATTCAGCGCGCTGACGGTTGACCAGGTCGTCAAGCGCCGACAGCAGCGTCGACTTGCCGTTGGATCTCGAACCCGCCACCAGTACCAGACCCTGCGGCTCGGTCGCCAGCGCCTGTACTTCGCGCGACAGGCCAAGTTGTTCAGCCGTTGCCGCCCGGGTCGCAATCATGCGCAACAACACGCCGGGACCGCGATGATCGGTGAACGTCGTGCAGCGAATGCGGCCAACGCCGTCGAACTCGACAAGCCACTCGGTCGGCTCACCACGGCCGATCGATTCGTGCCCACTCTCAGGCGCGATTTCCATCACGGCGCGCTCGACGTCGGCCTTCGACAACGCCGGCTCGGTGTCGAGCTGGCGGAGATCGCCGTCCACGCGCATCCACGGACGAGACTCCGAGGTCAGAAACAGCGCCGACGCGCCGCGCGACGCGGCCACCCGCAGCAGTCGCTCGATGTCGCTGGCGGTCCGGCTGCCACTGGACGACACCCTCGGTGGTACTTCGATACGGACGGTACGAGTCATCGGCACGACGTTCGCGAGTTCGGGCTCGGGTGCAGTGGGGCGTTCGGCGGACGCCGCAATCCGCAACGGCGCAGGTTCGACCACCGTCGCCGCCGGCACAGCTTCTCCAACGACGGTCACGGCCGGTTCCGGCGCGGCGACGCGAATCGGCTCAGCAGCTGGCTCCGGAGCACGCGTGGGCTCCGCGTCCGCAACCATTTCCGCCTGCCCGACAGAGGCCGGCACCGTGGCGGCCACTTCGATGGGCTGCCATACCGGCTCTGGAGCATCTGCGGACACTGACGCGACAACTGGCTCCGGGATCGACTGGCTCAGGGATCGACTCGACAGCTGGCACCGGAATCGCCTCGACGACCGGCTCCGGCTCGTGGACACGCGGTACGTACTCGATGATCGGCTCGGGCTCCGACAGGAATTCGGCCAGCACCTGACTTGAGGTGGTCGAAGTCTCGGCAGCGGTCAGCGACTCGGCGGCCGGCGCCGGCATCATCGGCACTTCAATCGGTGGCGGCATCTCGATCGCCATTGCCGCGTCGATAGCCGGCGCTTCCACGACGGGAGGCGGCGCTGGTGGTGTCGTGACGGCTGGGGCTGCCTGCGGCTTGGGAGCCTCATTGCTCGACCTGCGCCGCCGAATCTCGATCCACACATCGTCTCCGCCGCGCGCGGCGACGATCGTGAATCGATCCTCTGCCTGCTGTGGCACGCGATACTCGACGGCCCCAAACTCTTCGAGTTGCGCCAACGCGTCTGCCGGCAGCAATTGGGTAAGCATGCCGGTCATGGCATCGAGGTTCAGGCCATGGGTCGAAATATTGATGGTCTGGGTACCCACGACGACGTACGGCCGCTCGCCAACGTGCATGAAGCGCCTCGCCATCGGCGCGAACGATCGCGGAGAGCAGTGAATCGACCAGTGCCACAGGGTTACGTGCCTTCGTGTGCGTACAGTGCATCGAGCTGGCCGGTGCTGTCGTGCGCAGCAGTCCACACGACTGTGCGCGGTTGCACGTGCAGCTGACGCTATTGAAATTTTTATCAGTCGGAGCGACGCGCGACGTGAATGGACATCAGGCCAAACAGGACCGGGACGACCTCGACCTGATCAAAGCCGCGACCGGCGAGCCTGGCAGCCACACCTCCGGCGCCAGGGTAGCGGCTGATCGATGCGGGAATGTAGCGATACGTATCAGGATCGCGGTGTAACAACCAGCCCAGTGTCGATCCGACGACCGAGAGGTAGAACAGGTACACACCGCGCACGATGACGTTCTCGGGGCGATTGAAATCGAGCGACAGCAGCCGCCCGCCGGGTTTCAATACGCGCGCGATCTCGTCGATCGCTGTGTCGAGGTCCGGCACGTTGCGGAGCCCATAGCTCGTCGTGACCAGATCAAACACTCCCGCGCTGAATGGCAGGCTGGCCATGTCCCCGGTAATAAAGCGCGCTGCGGCTGCCTTGGCTGAGGCGAGTTGCAGCATCCGGTGCGTGATGTCCAGGCCGACGGTGCGCGCGCCCTGCTCTGCCGCTGCAAAGGCGACGTCGCCCGTTCCGGCGGCAAGGTCGAGGGCGCGTTCGCCGGGTTGCACGCGGGCGAGGGCAATCAACCGGCGCTTCCATCGTGCGTCCTGCCCGTACGAGAGGACCTGAGTAATCAGGTCGTAGCGATCGGCAATGGTCGCAAACAGCGTCCGGACGTGGCGGCGCTTCGATTCTGGCGAATCAAACGCGCGATCAAGGGACACAGCGACATCTTATGGCGATCCGCTCGAAGGCGGAGCGTCACAGCGCCACAGACGTCTGCACGAGCAGCCAGGCATTCAGGGCGGCGATGATGACCCCCACCACCCAGGCCAGGCGCGTCATCCATCTGGGATTCACGAACGCGCCCATCAGCCTCGGGTTGCTGGTGAAGATCACGAGCGGGATGACCGCGAACGACAACTGCAGGCTCAAGACCACCTGGCTCAGCACCAGCAGGCTGCCGGTGCTCTCTTCGCCAAACCACACGATCGTGATCAATGCCGGAACCAGTGCCAGCAGTCGCGTGACCAGTCGACGGAGCCACGCCGGTAGCCGGATGTGCAGGAAACCTTCCATGACGATCTGCCCGGCCAGTGTTGCCGTCAGCGTCGAAGCCTGGCCCGAGGCCAGCAGCGCGAGCGCGAACAGGGTGCTCGCCATGCTGGCGCCAAGTAGCGGCGACAGCAGCTGGTAGGCGTCGCGAATATCGGCGACGTCATAGTGACCCGAGCGGTGGAACGTTGCCGCCGCCACAACCATGATGGCGGCGTTGACGAAGAACGCCATCGACAACGCGACGGTGGAGTCGATGGTGGCGAACTTGATCGCCTCGCGCTTCTCGGGCTCTGACGCATTCCACGCGCGCGTCTGCACGATCGATGAGTGCAGGTACAGGTTGTGCGGCATCACGGTGGCGCCGAGGATGCCCATCGCGATGTAGAGCATCTCGGGATTCTGCAACACCTGAGGGGTCGGGACGAGGCCACCGGCCACGCCCAACCAGTCAGGCCGCGACATCACAATCTGGATGCCGAAGCACACGCCAATCGTCGCCACGAGTGTGACGACAATGGCCTCCGTATAGCGAAAGCCCTTGTTCTGCAACCACAGCAACACCAGCACGTCAAGCGTCGTCATGCAGACGCCGATGGCCATGGGAATGCCGAACAGCAGGTTGAGCGCGAGCGCGCTCCCGAGCAATTCGGCAAGGTCGCACGCTACGATCGCGATCTCGCACAACACCCACAGTGCGATCGAGACCGGCTTGGAGTAATAGTCGCGGCAGGCCTGCGCCAGATCGCGGCCCGTAGCCACTCCGAGCCGCACGCACAGCGACTGCAGCAGGATGGCCATCAGGTTCGAGATCAGGATGACGGTGAGGAGCGTGTAGCCGAACCTGGAGCCGCCCGCGATGTCGGTAGCCCAATTGCCCGGGTCCATGTAGCCGACCGAGACCAGATAGCCGGGCCCGAGAAAGGCGAACAGTCGTTTCCACCATGCGCCCGTTTTCGGAATTTCGATGGTCCGGTAGACCTCGGGTAACGAGGGTGGAGCGGCGCTGACCGGCTGGGCCGTCGGGGGAATAGAAGTCATCGCAGGCACGATTTTGATGAATCAAAATTGTAATCTAGCATTGACTAAGAATCAAGTCCTTCCCTCAATCCCGTCTGCTAAGATGTTGCAGCCACGATGCTTCCGTCGAGTACGGTCGAAAATTATTTGAAGGCAATCTACGTCGGCGAGACCCATTTGGCCGGAGACCAGAAGCTGGTGCCGATGGGGCAATTAGCGACCGCGCTGGGCATCGCACCAGGCACGGCCACGACGATGGTGAAGGCGCTTGCCGAATCCGGACTCGTCGCCTACGAGCCCTACAACGGTGTTCGCCTCACGCCCGCTGGAGAAAAACTCGCCGCCCGAGTGCTGCGTCGTCACCGGCTGATCGAATTGTTCCTGGTGCAGGTCATGGGCATGAACTGGGACGAAGTGCATGACGACGCCGAGCAGATGGAACACGTGGTCTCCGACAAGTTGATCGAGCGGATGGACGAGATGCTGGGGCACCCGGCGTTCGATCCGCACGGAGATCCGATCCCCACGGCAGACGGCCAGCTTGCGCATCGCGCGCTGGAGACGCTGCTGACCTGCCCGATGAACACGCCGGTGACCGTTGCGCGTGTGACGGACCAGGATGCGGCCTTCCTGCGATTCATCGAGAGCCACAATCTCAAGCCCGGTGAGACGATCCAGGTCGAGGCCCGCGATGAAGTGTCGGATAGCGTGGTGCTCATCGGCCGCAATGATCAGCGGATCACCATTGGCGCGAGGGCCGCGTCGAAGTTGCTGGTCGCTAGTTGATCCGGTCGAACACCGCGTTGAGTTCACGCGCGTGGTCAATCACATGCGGCGTGTTGGGCGGCGTCGCCCCGAACTTCGGCGCACCGAAGCCGTAGCGCGCGAACACAAAGGGCACGGACGCGGCTTCGGCGGCTTTCCAGTCAGCCGGTGAGTCGCCGATCATCACCAATTGATCGCCAGGCGCCAGTGCCTGTAGCGACAGCAGGCCACCAGGATCCGGC
>JAYQOO010000061.1:0-21547 GCA_038144855.1 Acidimicrobiia bacterium
CTCTGGAGTCTCGTGGGCTCGGTGATGTGTATAAGAGACTGAGGTTGTAGTTCACGCCCGTGCCTTCGATTGAGATCGACGTCAGCGCATCGAGATTCGCGCGTCCGCCGATCGCCGTGACCGCGTCCTCGAGAAGCTGCTGCTCTGGTGTCTTCGGGGCGCTGCAGCCGGCCACTGCGGCAAGGCAAACAGCCACTATGCAGACACGTGTGCGGTTCATGATCAACATCCCGGGATGCGGAAGGCGCCGATGCGCGTGGAGTAACTCGCAGCGTCCTTCTTCAAGTAGTCGCCAACATACCAAATGGTGCAGTCATCCGACGGATCCATGGCCGTCTGCGTGTAGTCCTCCCACCGCAGCGTCGAGGTCTGGGCCGCTTCGCCATGCGCGAGAACGGCCTCCCGCAAGCTGAGCTGACCCAATGGATCGCCCGCGCGCCGCGCCGCGAAGCGTTGGCCAGCAAACGTGGACGCATCGCCGAACGAGTAGCCGATGCCGATGTTGCCGGCCTTGTCCATGGCTGGCGACGCAAGCCACCTGAAGGATGGTGCGGAGTGGCCGGGCTGGGCGGGAGCGTAGGTGCTCTGTTGGTGCAGCGATACCTTTCCGGCTCCGTCGACGCGGAACTCATACCAACGCACGCCGCCGCCTCCGTTGGCGGTGTTGACCGAGTGGACGCCGACGATCGACTGCTGGTTGCCGATACGCCGATACACGAGGCGCGACATGATCTTGTCGCCCTGCGCGTCGAGCCGGCGCTCGACGCCGGGTTGCGGCACGCAGTTGGTGAGCTGTCCGTCGCACAGATAGCGATACGGTGCGACCGTGATGCGTTCCGGGCCTTCGAGCCGCGACTTCGACGCGTCCGCCCAGTTGGTGAACATCTTCCACGTCAGGATCGCGCTGTCTTCGAACTGCTTCTTCAACTGGGTCCCTCCGGCGGCCATCATCACGTTCGGCGCGCCGCGTGGCGGCAACTGCGTGCCGTCGATGTCGGCGTTGTTCAGGAAGTTGACGTCGTTGATGACGAAGCACTGCTCGCGCGCCGGACGTCCGGCGAGCATCGCCTCGCGTTCGACGACGCAGGCGTGCTTTTCGATGACTTCGTCGCCCGTGCTGCTTGGCACGTAGTAGCCGTCGTGCCAGATCGCCGGGCGCGGGTAGTCCGGAAACAGCGGCCGCAGGAATTCGTAGCGGTAATACGCGCCGGTGGGATCGTCGGTGGCGCTGATTGCATAGCAGATCGAGTAGGGCCCCTTCAGGGGCGGAGCGGGCGTCGCGGCTGCGGCGGGTGAGGGCGATGGCGCGGGTGCGGCCGGTGCCGAGGGCGGATGATAGAGCGCCTCGGGTTGGCCCGGCTGATTCGGCCGCCCGATCGGGCTGACGTAAGCTGCCTCGCGCGCCGTCCACACCGGCGGCTGGTCCGGGCGCACGTCGGCGCGCCCGAAGATCGGCATGACGATCAACCAGCGATGCGCGAGCTGGTCGTAGCGCACCACCGCATCGCCGTTGTTGCGCGCCTCGCACGTGCCACCGAAGTTGCGGAACACGTTGTTGGTGTTGACCGGACCGAACAGGATCCGCCCCGTCTCGGCGAAGCGCGTGCCGCGCTTGGTGAAGATGGCCATCCGCGAATTCACCGTCTGCACGATGTGATTGCGGCCGACGGCCAGTGAGTTGTCGGAGGGGTTGCGGAGGGTGGCGGTGCCTTGCGGCCCGTCGAAACCGACCCCCAGACCGTCGAATTGCGCCGTGATCGCCGCCGCCGGGCGCGTCCCGTCCGAGGTTTGTTCGATTCCGGCCTGGGGGCTCTGGGCTGCGAGGAAGCTCCCAAGGCCGACCACACCGAGCAGTTGAAACATCTGCCGCATGGGGCAAAAAGTATAAACCCGCGTTTCGTCCCGGTAATCTTGGCAACTTGGTGACAACTCTTCCGAACAATGCGCCACAATGACCGTCGATAGTGGCAATACCCTGCGGTTTATCCGTCAATAAGCAGAATCTATTGGACGGTCCGTAGGCCGTTTCCTATTGTTCACACCGGAGGAAGAGGTAATGACACTTGTTCGGCGGATCCTTGTACTTTCGAGTCTGGCCATTTTGTTGGCCGCCCCCCTCGCGCACGCGCAGACGACGGGATCGATCACCGGTGCGGTGACCGACGCCAGTGGTGCTGTGCTGCCCGGCGCGACAGTGACGCTGAGCGGTGATCGCCTCATCGGCGGCCCGCAGACACAGGTCAGCGACACCGGCGGTGTCTACCGCTTCGACCGCCTCGTCCCCGGTGCCTACTCGGTGAAGTTCGAGTTGCAGGGCTTCCGCACCGTTGAGCGCCCGGACATCCGCATCAGCGCGGCGTTTGTGGCCACCATCAACGCCAAGCTTGAAGTGGGCAGCCTCGCTGAAACGATTACGGTCACCGGCGAGTCGCCGACCGTGGACGTTCGCTCCAACGTCCAGCAGACCGTCATGAACCAGGAAATCCTGGAAGGCATCCCGACCGGCCGCGATCCGTGGTCGCTGGCGAAGCTGATCCCCGGCGTGCAGGTGGCGACCTATGACGTCGGCGGCACGCAGTCGATGCAGCAGAGCAGCATGTCGGCGCACGGCTCCAGCACCAACGACGTCAGCTACAACATCGACGGCGCCACGGTGAACTGGCCGGGCGGCGGCGGCGGCGCGACGATGATTTACTACGACCAGGGCATGTTCGAAGAGGTCAACTACATGACCTCCGCTATTCCTGCGGAAATGCTGGCCGGCGGCGTCTCCATCAACATGGTGACCAAGGACGGCGGCAACATGTGGAAGGGCAACCTCCGCTACAACTTCTCGAACAACGACCTGCAGGCCGAGAACTTTGCCGGCACGCGCGCCCTGGTGCCGACGTTCCTGGGCAACGCGACCGACAAGACCTACGACCTCAACCTCGCCGGCGGCGGCGCCATCATCCAGAACCGCATGTGGGTCAACGGCACCATCCGCAAGTGGGTGGTCAACAAGTTCGTCAATGCCCGCAACTCGGACGGCACGCAGGCGCTCGACGACAACGACCTCAAGAACTTCTCGGGCAAGGTCGTGACGCAGCTGACCACGAACAACAAGCTGTCGGTCGGCTACTTCTGGAACAACAAGATTCGCGGCCATCGCCGCGACAGCCAGGACCGCATCCCGGACATCGCCTCGGTGGTCCAGGGCAACCCGGTGCAGACGACCCAGGCCAAGTACACCGGCATCAAGGGCAGCCTGGTGTTCGAGTCGAACTTCAGCGTGATGGACGGGCAGACCGACTACACCTACCAGCCGGACACCGACCGCAGCCTGGTGCGCATCATCGACACCGGCACGACCGAAGTGTTCAACGCATCGACCCGCGAAGAGCACCAGCCGAACTCACGCACCCAGTTCGACAACGTCGACACCGTCGCCAAGAGCGGCATGGGTGGTGAACACCTGATCAAGGCCGGTGTGCAGTGGAGCCGGCTCTACTACGGTTCGGACTACTCGGTGTTGAACGACCACTGGCTGGTCTACAACAACGGCGCGCCGGTGTCGGTGCGCCAGTTCAACTCGCCGTCCTTCTCAGAGAACATCGCCAAGGTGATCGGCTTCTTCGCGCAGGACTCGTGGTCGATGAACCGCCTGACGCTCAACATCGGCGGACGCTTCGACAAGTACGTCGGCACGATTCCCGACCAGTCGTCGCCCGGCGGCCGCTTTGCGCCGGCGCGCACGCAGCCCGGTAAGGAAGCGATCAACCAGACCATCGCCGTGTGGCGTGCGGGCGCGTCCTACGATCTCACTGGCAACGGCCGCACCGCGCTCAAGGCCAGCGTCAGCCGCTACGGCCTCCAGGTCGGTATTGACCGCGTGACCAACGTCAACCCGTTCACCGTCGGCTCGCGCGACTGCCCGTGGGGCGATGCCAACGGCAACCGCAAGTTCGACGAGGGCGAACTGACCGGCACCTGCCCGAGCTTCAGCGGCGGCACCTTCACCGCCTATGCTCCGGGTGTGGACTGGCCGTACTCCGACGAAGTCACCGCCGGCGTTGAAACCCAACTGCCCGGTGCCATTCGCGTCGGTGCGATGTTCTACTACCGCACCAACCGCAAGCAGATCGGCCAGGTCAACCTCGCGCAGCCGGCGTCGGCGTACACGGCGCACACCGTGACCGTCCCGAACGGTCCTGGTGGCACGGTGGCCAACCCCAAGCCGACCACGGCGCAGGTCTACAACATCAGCGCCGCAGCCAACGCCGCGACCGCCAACAACGTTCGTGACAACGTCGATTATCTCGACACCCAGTACAAGGGCATCGAGTTCACCGCCACCAAGCGGTTCTCGAGCAAGTGGCAGATGCAGACCGGCTTCACCATCGGCAAGAACGACGGTGGCGTGTCGGGCGGCACCGACCTCAACGACCCGAACAACACGCGCTTCCCGAAGGGGATCGTCGGTAACGACTCCGAGAAGGCGCTGCGCGTCTCGGGCAGCTACACGCTGCCGTTTGACATCAGCCTGTCGGGCTCGCTGGTTGCCAACAACGGCTACCCGTATGTCTCGACCTACTCGCTGACCCGCGCCGCCGCGGCCGCGCAGGGCATCACCCTGACCCGCGCCAGCCAGACCATCCAGCTGAGCGAACGCGGCGAAGAGCGCCTCGACAACGTCGTGCTGCTCGACATGCGCCTGGCGAAGACGTTCCGCTTCGGCAGCCGCAGCTTCAGCCCGCAGATCGACGTGTTCAACATCTCGAACGCGGACACGGTGGTCAACAAGACCACGGCAGTGGGCGGGTCCTACCTGCTGCCGGCCGGTGGCGACCCGATCCTGTCGCCCCGCATCATCCGCATCGGCTTCAGCCTGAACTTCTAACAGGCCGACAGCCGAACAGGCAATCGACGGGCGCGATCCTTCGGGGTCGCGCCCGTTTTACGTACGGATGCACGTTTCGCAGCGTTCAACGGTATGCTCTAAGACCTCGTGTCCAAACCATCGATCAGTTTCTGGAAGCTGGCCGGTCCCGGCCTGGTCGTCGCCGCCACCGGCATCGGCTCTGGCGATGTGGTGTCGGCGACCGTTGGCGGCGCGCGCTATGGCGTGGTGCTGCTGTGGGCGATTGCCGCCGGAGCCTTCTTCAAGTTCGTCCTGCAGGAAGGCATTGCGCGCTGGCAACTGGCCACGGGCAAGACCGCCGTTGAGGGATGGGCCGAGTACCTGCCCGCCTGGGTGAAATGGTACTTCGGCATCTACCTCGTGATCTGGACGGTGTCGGTTAGTGCGTCACTGACCAACGCCACCGGCCTCGGCATGGCGAACCTCACCAACGGGGCGATCCCGCAATCATGGGGCGCCGTCGCCCACAGCCTGATCGGCGGCATGGTCGTGCTGCTGGGCGGCTACAACAGCTTTGAGAAGTTAATGAAGATCCTGGTCGGCATCATGGGATTCAGCATCCTGTTTTGCGCGATCTTCATGTTGGGGCAACCGCTACCGGCGCTGCAGGGGCTGCTGATTCCCACCATCCCTGAAGGCAGCGGCACCTACGTGCTGTCGCTGATTGGCGGCGTCGGC
This sequence comes from Acidimicrobiia bacterium, assembly GCA_038144855.1. Classification (GTDB taxonomy): domain Bacteria; phylum Acidobacteriota; class Vicinamibacteria; order Vicinamibacterales; family UBA2999; genus 12-FULL-67-14b. The sequence goes on from JAYQOO010000061.1 coordinate 5,579, forward strand.
GGCTCGATCACGATGCTGTCCTACAACTACTGGATGCGCGAAGAGAACATGCGCGGTTCCGGGTTTCTCTCGTTCGTGCGCGGCGACATCGCGATCGCCTACCTGTTCACCGCAATTTTTGGTGGGTCGATCATGCTGATCGCCAACGATGCGTTCTTCGTGCAGGGCCAGGCGCTGACCAACGCGCAAGCCGTGCCGAAAATGGCGGAAGCGCTTGGTAACGTGCTCGGGACCTTCGGCCGCATCGCCTTCTCCGTCGGCTTCTGGGCAGCGGTGTTCGCGTCGCTGCTCGGTGTGTGGCAGAGCGTGCCGTACCTCTACGCGGATCTGTTCGGCATCGTCACGAAGATGTCGCCCGAGCAGCGCCAGGAGGCGGTCAAGGTCATCAGCACGCCGTATCGGCTCGCCCTGCTGTTCATCACCCTGGTGCCGCTGCCGTTCGCATTCACCGGCCAGCCGATCCAGGTGGTGATCACCTACACGATCGTCAGCAGCCTGTTCGTGCCGTTTGTCGCCGCGACGATGCTGTATTTGAACAACAGGGTGAAGTGGACGGAGCCCGTCCCGCACAACTCGGTCGTGACGAACTTATTGCTCGTCGGGATTCTTGTTCTCTTCGCGGTGGTTGGCTACCAAGAAGTCGCGGCGCGATTCTGACAGGCGGACAGGGGAACAGGCGAACAGGCAGGAATTACTGCCTGTTACAGAGCGTTGGGTAGCGGTAACTGCGTACCTTCGAATCTCAATCTGTCGAGTCGCTCATAAACGTTGATGGCGCGACGTCTGCACTGAACAGTGCGGAGGCGCGCTGTGATTCAATCATTTCGCGATCTATTGGTTTGGCAGCAAGGGATGGATCTGGTCGAGCGCGTCTACGTAGCTACTCTGATCGGGCGAGCATCCGAGGTGGGTCGAATGCTCGCTGGTCTCTGGAGATCGCTTTCAGACAAGTAACAGGCTGTTCCCCGTTCGCCTGTTCGCCCGTTCGCCTATTAAGCGAACGGCTTGTCGATCGACGGGCTCGGCTGCGAGAAATAGGTCGCGCCTGACTCGGTCACATACAGGCAGTCCTCCAGGCGAATGCCGAACTCGCCGTAGATGGCGATCATCGGTTCGTTGCTGAAGCACATCCCGGGTGCGAGCGGCGTGCGGTTGCCGCGCACGAAGTTGGTCCACTCGTGGCCGTCGAGGCCGATGCCGTGGCCGGTGCGGTGGGGCAGTCCCGGCACCTTGTAATCCGGGCCGAACCCGGCGTCGGTGATGACCTTGCGCGCGGCCGCATCCACCGCTTCGCAGGGGGTGCCCGGCTTGATCACCGCGAACGCGGCAGCCTGGGCCTTCTTCTCGAGATTCCAGATCTCCGTCTGGCGCGCCGACGCCTTGCCGAACACGGTCGTGCGCGTGATGTCGGACTGGTAGCCGTCAACCGTGCAGCCCCCGTCGACCTGGATGACGTCGCCCTCCTTGAGCTTCTGCGGCTCGATGCTGCCGTGCGGGAAGGCCGTGTATTCGCCGAAGCTGACGCTGGCGCTGCCGGTGGCGCCAAGCGCGCGATGCGCGGCCGAGATGTTGGCGCGCAGCTCGTCCTGCGTCATGCCTTCCTTGAAGGTGGCAAACGCCGCGCGGAACGCTTCGATGGTGATGTCGCTGGCCTTCTGCATCAGGGCCAGTTCGTGCGCGTCCTTGATCATGCGGCAGCCCGCGGTGATCGGATCGGCCGAGATGATGTCGGTGGCCGGTGATTCCTTGCGGACGCCGTCATAGATGAAGAATCGCAGCCGCTCTTCAGCGCCAACGCGGCCAGAGGCCGCGCCGCGATCGCGCAGGATACCGGCGATCTGCGTGTAGGGGCTCTCGTCTTCCTGCCACACGCGCACTTCCGCGGTCTTCGACACGAGTTCGCGCGCGCGCTCCTCTTCGAATCCCGGACACACCCACGCCAGTTCACCCCTGGCTGGAATCACGCACACGAACGGCCGCTCGCTCAATCCCCAGCGGACGCCCGTGAAGTAGAACATGCTCGATCCACCTTCGAGAAAGATCGCCGCCATCTTGTTCTGCTGCATCAGCTGCTGCGCCTTGGCGACGCGGGCGGCACGTTCCTCCATCGTGATCGGCTTGACATCTGCCGTCATCGACTTCAGGGCGGCAATGGCCGGGTGCGGCCCTCCCGCCGGTGCGCTCTGCGCGGCCGGTGGCGCCGTCGTTGCCGGTGTCGCCGAACTGCACGCCGTCAACCCGGCACCCAATCCCGCGACCGTACCTGTCTGAATAAACGTCCGTCGATCCATTTACGCCCTCTTCCGAATGGGACGGACGCGTGGCCCGCCTGCGGTTTCCCAGTTGAAGCTGCGGACCACGGAGATCAGCTCGCGTGCCGCATCCGAATGCTGCCCTTGATCGCGGGAGATCATAAACGTCTGCCGCGGGATGTTGAGTTCAGGCATCTTGACCCGCACCAGCGTGCCGGCCGCAATCTCCTGCTTGACGGTCACGTTCGGCACGATCGCCAGGCCGACGTCTTCCTCGACCAGCTGCTTGATGTTCTCGAAGCTCCGCACCTCTGCCACGATGCGGCAGCGGGTATTGTGCTCGGCAAACAGCCGAAGAATCTTCTGCTCGGTGGTGCTGCACAGCCGGTGCAGGACGAACGGCTCGCCCTCGAGGTCCTTGATCGTCACGTCGCCGCGCGTCGTCAAGGGGTGCCCGGGACTGGCGACCAGCACCATTTCATCGGCATGCACCGGCACGCACGTCAGTTCCTTGAAGGGCGGGATTTCTTTCACGAAGCCGACGTGCATTTCGCGATCGACGACCTGGCGCGGGATGTCCGCGAGGCGGCTGCGATAGATGCCGACCTTGATGTCGGGGAACTTGCGCAAGTAGTGGCGGAGCGCGCCGGGGAGGAGGTAGACGGCGGCGGATTCGTGCGCGGCGATCTTCAGCGTGCCCGCCGAGAGGTGCTTGAGGGAGCCGAGCCGCCGCAAGGCGTCGTTGCGCGCCTTGATCATCTTGCGCGCGTACTCCACCAGCGCCTTGCCGGCCTCGGTCAGTGAGACCTCGTGCAGGTCACGCGCAAACAGCGGCATGCCCAGCTCGTCCTCGAGCTTCTTGATGCTCTGGCTGATCGCCGGTTGCGTGCGCCCGACCCGTTCTGCCGCCCTCGTGAATGTGCCCTCTTCAGCGACGGCCAGAAAGTGTTCGAGCTGCAACAGTTCCATGACGATCGAGCCTCTCTAATACCCATGGCACGCTCGCCACGGATTGGCAGTGTGGCGGTGCCCGCCTCCGGCGGACGTTGCGCCTTACCGGTGCTTGATAAACGTGCCGTTCTGCAATTCGGAGAACGCCTGCTGGATCTCCGCGCGCGTGTTCATCACGATCGGCCCGTACCAGGCGACCGGCTCCTCGAGCGGACGGCCCGAGATTAGCAGGAAGCGAATGCCCTCGTCACCAGCCGTGACGGTGATCTCGTCGCCGCTGTCGAACAGCACCAGCGATCGATTGCCAAGCATCGACGGTGTCGGATCATCGGAGACGCCGACAAGCTCCGTCTGTACGGGCAGCGGCTTCGACGAGTCACGGAACGTGCCCGAGCCTGCAAACACGTACGCAAACGCATGGCGCGAGGACTCCACCGGGATTCGCTTGGTGCGATTGGGCGGAACGGAAATGTCCACATACCGCGGATCGGCGGCAACGCCTTCAACGGGTCCGCGCTGGCCCCAGAAGTCGCCCACCACGATGCGCGCCTTCGTGCCGTCGTCATCGGTCACTTCGGGAATGTCCTTCGCGAGGATGTCCTGGTAACGCGGATCGGTCATCTTCAGCGACTTCGGCAGGTTGGCCCAGAGCTGGAAGCCGTGCATCCGCCCCTGCGCGTCGCCCTTCGGCATCTCCTGGTGCATGATGCCGCTGCCGGCGGTCATCCACTGCACGTCACCGGCGCCAAGCGAGCCGCGATTGCCAAGGCTGTCGCCGTGATCGACCGTGCCAGCCAGCACGTAGGTGATCGTTTCAATGCCGCGATGCGGGTGCCACGGAAACCCGGCGAGGTAATCGTCGGGGCGCTCGTTGCGGAAATCGTCGAACAGCAGGAACGGGTCGAACTCGTTGGTCGCGCCGAACCCGAATCCGCGGTGCAGCTTGACGCCCGCGCCTTCCATGGTCGGCGACGCTTGAACGACGTTCTTCACAGGCCTGAGGGACATAGTCGAACTCCGGAAAGTATAGGCCTGCCGTTGCACTGAATGGTTATTGATTGTCTTTATGAGGCCATTGAAGGCCTACCGCGGCAGGCGAGCGGTCCAATCCGACGGGATATCCACGAACGACCCGTCTAGGTCTTTGATGGCGCCGACCCCCAGGAGTTTCATGGTGCGGACGACGTCGGTCTTCAGGATCTGGAGCGCGCGTTCGACGCCGGCATAGCCGCCGGCGCCGAGCCCGTAGGCGTAGGCGCGGCCGATCAGCACGCCGCGCGCGCCCATGCAGAGCGCCTTGACGATGTCGCTGCCGCGTCGGATGCCGCCGTCGAGCAGGATCTCCGTCTGGCCCTGGACGGCCTGGATCACCTCAGGCAGCACGCGAATTGTTGGCGCCACGCCATCGAGCTGGCGCGCGCCGTGATTGGAGACGACGATTGCGGCTGCGCCCGCGTCAACGGCTTGCCGCGCATCGTCGGCCGTGTGCACGCCCTTGGCGACAATGGGGCCGCCCCAGGCGTCGCGAATCCACTTGAAATCCTCCCACGACGTCATCGACGCTTCGAGCGCGGCGCCGACGTCGGTATAGCCCATCGGCTCGCCATTGATAACGATGTTCGGGAAATTCATGAGGCCGCCGTCGGCGAAGAATGCGCGCAGCCAGCCTGGCTTCACGAGCATCTGGCCGAGGTGGGGCACCGACGACAAGTTGAAGGCGAGCAGTTCTTTGACGCCGTTGCGAGGATCGCGCTCGCGCATGCCGGCGACCGGCGTGTCGATCGTCACCACCAGCGCTTTGTAGCCGGCCTGTTTTGCGCGCGCGATCGCGCTCAGGGCGACGTCGCGTCCGCCGCAGAGGTAAAGCTGATACCACGCGGGCCCGGTGGTTGCGGCCTTCACGTCCTCCAGGCGGCAGCCCGAGAGGGTGGACAGCGTGTAGATCGTCCCGGCTTCGCCGGCCGCGGCCGCAGCCTCCTCTTCGCCGCGTGGGAAGAACATGCGACTGCTGCCCACCGGCGCCAGGATCAGCGGCATCGAGATCGGCAGGCCGAGCACCGTGGTGGAGAGGTCGCACGTCGCGGTCGCGACCGCGGATCGTGGCCTGAACAGCACGTCCTCGAACGCCCGCGTATTCTCGCGCAGCGTCCACTCGCGCTCGGCGCCGCCATCGATGTAGTCGAACACCATTTTCGGCAGGCGCCGCTGTGCCATCAGTCGGAGGTCGGCGATGTTGACGGCGCGTTCAGCGGAGGACATGGTGCTGCATCATACGACACCGACCGTCAACGCCTGAGGGCGGCATCTCGTGCAGATGCTTGGGGGCGTCAGACGTCGAGGCGGCGGGGCTTACCGCCCTCGAACACGCTGACGCCGTTCCGCCCTGACTGCTTGATGTGGTACAGCGCGGCATCCGCCCGCGCGAGCAGGTCCGCGGGTACTTGATCGCTGTCGAGCAAGGCGGCCACGCCGATGCTGGCCGGCGCTCTGAACGAGGCGCCTTGCTCGTTGCGATGGTCGAGATCGCGCAGTGTCCGGCACACGCGGCCGGCTAGTTCCGTGGCGCCGGCCAGGCCGCTTTCCGGAAGCAGTACCGCGAACTCTTCGCCGCCGTAGCGAGCGGCCACGTCTGCCGAGCGGACCGCTCCTGCCAGGGCGCCGCCAACGGCCTCGAGCACCCGGTCACCGACCAGGTGGCCCATGTGATCGTTCACGTGTTTGAAATGATCGAGGTCCACGATCAACAGGGCGAGCGGATGGCGATAGCGCCGGCACCGCGCCCATTCCTCGTCCAGCCGGGCCATCAGCCGCCGGCGGTTGGCGAGGCCGGTCAGCGTATCGGTGTGCGCGAGCCGCTCCAGTTCGCGGTTGAGTTCCTGCAACTCTTCCTGGGCCTTGAGCAGCCGATCCTGGGCGTCGCGTTCGTCGGTGACGTCGCGGAGCAGGACCACTCGTCCTTCGTCGGCCCCCTCATCCGCGGACACCGCCGTGATCGTCACGTCGATGCGCCGCCCGGAAGGCAGGCGCACCTCGCGAGCGGGTCCTGGGCGAAGCGAGGTTCCGCTGGGAAGAGCGGCCGCCAGTGGGCTTCCCAGTTCCAGGCGGCCAAGCAGCGCGCGCGCGGCCGGGTTCACGTCGACAACGCGATCCCCGGATCCGATGACCACCACGCCTTCGTGCAGGGTCTCGACGGTCACGCCTCTTGCGAGTGGCAGCAGCGACAGGAATTGATCGCGGCGGAGTGTCGCCGCGATCATCGCGAACGACAGCACGAGCGCGGTAGGAGTCGGATCGAGAGGAAGCCAATTCCGCGCCGTCACGTGCACCACGTTGGCAACAAATACGATGCCCGGCGCCAGGATGATGGCGACCGACGATCGACGGTAGAGCGGAGAGCCGGCAAAGCGGAAGCCGAGCAACAGGGTGCCGGTGACGACCGCCGTGTAGCCATAGGCGACATGGACCCAGAACCAGGAACCGTAGGTTTCCAGCACACGCGGGGCTCCGGCCACCGACTCGAAGCGCTCCCAGATGAGATGGTGACGCCCGCCGGTGGCGACCAGCACGATGGTGATGGCCGGGATGACCCAAAGCACCGCACCCGGCCACGGCAGTTTCAACCAGCGGCGACGCCCCGAGTAGACGAGTCCGATCTGGAGCCAGAGCACCGGATTGGCACACTTGGCAAGAAATTGAAGCTGAACGATCCTGAACCGAACGTCGAGATCGTCGGAGAACAGTAACGCCCACTGCCCCGCGCACCACCAGGCGCTGACGATCGCAAAGGCCACCAGATACCGCCACGCGGGCCCCAGGCGGTGGATCACCGCGTAGCGGGCCATGTACAAACTCAGCGCGGTCCCGGCCAGCGACGGCATGGCATAGAACAATCCGGTCATCCGATCCGCCGATTATGTGTCCGGAGCGCTTTCGAAAACTGTGCTAATTCTCTAGACCATGCGAATTACCGGCAAGCTGTTGGCCACACTGCTCCTGGGCGTTACGATCACGGCGGCGCCTTCACAAGACGTCATCCGGGTCCGCGAGTGGCGGGCGAAGAATGAGCGGCAGATCCTCGCCGAGCTGATTCAGCTCGTGTCGTTGCCCAACATCGCGTCGAACAAAGCCGATATCGCGAAGAACGCGGATCTGCTGACGACGCTGTTCGAACGGCGCGGATTTGCCGTCAGGCGGATCGCCACGCCAGGTTCGCCGGTCGTCTACGCGGAGCGAGTGGCGCAGAACGCGCGCGGCGCGCTCACGTTCTACTTCCATTACGACGGTCAGCCGACCGAGGCCAAGGACTGGACCATCGGCCAGCCGTTCGCGCCGGTCGCCATGCGCGGCACCACGCGCGTCGATCTGGCAACCGACGCCGCCATCGATCCAGATACGCGCATTTACGCACGGGCGGTGGCGGACGACAAAGGGCCGATCGTTGCGTTCCTGGCGGCGATCGACGGACTGATCGCGTCGAAGGCGGCGTTGCCTTGGACTTTGCGAGTGGTGCTCGACGGTGAAGAAGAGGCCGGCTCGCCAAACTTCGAGGCGGCGATGACGGCCAACGCGGCTGCCGTCAAGTCCGATCTCGCGATCATCGTCGACAGCCCACGGCACCCGAGCAATCTGCCGACCGTGTTCTATGGCAGCCGCGGCGTCACCGGCGCGGAGATCACCATCTACGGTGCGACGGGCGATCTGCATAGCGGCAACTACGGCAACTTCGTGCCCGATCCTGCGATGGCGCTCACCAAGCTCTTCGCATCGATGAAGGACGACGCGGGCAACGTCGTCATCAAGAACTTCTATGATGGCGTCGTGCCGCTTACCGTGAGCGAACGTCGCGCCATCGACGAGATTCCCAACGTCGACCAGAAACTGCTCGAACAGTTCGGCGTCGCGCAGGCGATGTTCCCGGACAGCCGGATCGAGCTGCAACACAATCGCCCAACCCTCAGCGTCGTCGGACTGTCTTCCGGGACCGTGGGGCCTGGTGCGCGCAACGCGATTTCAGGGCAGGCGACCGGCCGCGTCGAGATCCGAATGGTGAACGGCCTGAACGCGCAGACGCAGGGTGAGCGGCTGATCGCGCACATTCGCGAGCAGGGGTATCACGTCGTCACGGCGCCGCCTGATATGGCGACCCGCCGGAAGTACCCGAAGATTGCGCGCGTGACGACGCAGGGGGGCGGGTTCCCGATCGGCAAGGGCAATATGGATGACCCGCGCACGCTGATGGCCGCGAACGCGATTCGCTCGCTCGATCAGCGGCTGGTGCAGATGCCGACGATCGGCGGCAGCCTGCCGTTCTCAACCTTCAGCAGCGCGCTGAATCTGCCGACGATCGGGTTGGCGGTGGTGAATTTCGACAACAACCAGCACGCCATTAACGAGAACCTGCGCGTCGGTCACTTGTGGGAAGCGATCGACATCTTTGCCGCGCTCGTTACGATGTCGCGCTGAAGGCGACCAACGTCTGCTCGATGACGTTGACGGCCTTCCAGTACTCCTCGACCGGCAAGTGTTCGTTCGGGGTGTGATCGAGCGCGCTGTCGCCAGGACCGTAGGCGACGATCGGGCATTGCCAGACCGGACCGACGACGTTCATGTCGCTGGTGCCGGTCTTGACGACGAAGCCGAGCTTCTCGGATGCCTCGACGGAGCGCAGGCCGGCAAGAAAGCTACGGACGAGGGTGTTGTTCCGGTCGCCTCGCCAGGCGTGTTCGTGTCCCTTGAAGCGCAGGGCAAAGGTGGTGTTGGTGCTGAGGCCGATCGCCGCATCCCGTAGTTCGCGCTGAAATCCTTCGGCGTCGAATCCAAGCGGCAGCCGCCATGCAAACTGGCCGTCCACGGTGTCGTGCATCTGTTCGTTCGTGGACGTGATGAAACGGCGCAGGCTCGGCATCAGCTGATCGAACACCTTGTCCTTGCCCGCGTTGAACGCCGCGGCGTGCGCGGTGACCCAGTTCCAGTAGTCGCATACGACCGAGGCAATGCTGGCCTCGGGGCCGGCGGTGTGCGCCATTGGCTGGTCGGCCGTGAAGTCCATCAGCAGTCGGCCCTTGTAGCCGAGCGTGACCCGATTCCAGTGGCTGGGCTCGCCGATGATGCAGGCGTGTGGAATCACGTCGGTCGTGCCGTTGAAGCGCGAGGCGATGAAGCGCGCGCCCTTGCTGGTGGCAGCTTCCTCCTCGACGGCGCCGACCACCACCACCCGAATGTTTGCCGCCTTCGCCGCCGCCGATCCAAATCGCGCCGCCCCGGCCGCAAACGTCGCCAGTGGGCCTTTGGCATCCACGCTGCCTCGCCCGTAGAGCAGGCCGTTCTCGATGCGGACTGGAATGTTGCCCGGGACGGTGTCGATGTGGCCGAGCAAGACGATGGTGCGTGACGCGTTTGGTTCGCCAAGTTCACCGACGGCATTGCCGGCGTCATCGACAAACGCGCGATCGTAGCCGGCGCCGCGCATCTGTTCGGCAAGCCACGTCGACGCGGCCTGCTCGTTGCGCGATGTCGACGGAATCGCGACGAGGCCGCGGACGAGTTCGATCGCAGCAGCGCGATCCATCAGGCCTTCAATTCCTTGATGGCCTTGGCGATGGCCTGCACGCCGATGCTGATCTCGCGCTCGGTAATGACCAGCGGCGGCAGCAGTCGCAGTACCGTCGGACCCGCGGGCAGCGCGATGATCCCGTGCTCGAGCATCAGGCTCTTCAGGACCGGTGCGACCTTGGTGCGCAGTTCCACGGCGATCATCAGGCCGAGGCCGCGGATGTCGCGCACCATCGGCTGGCCTTCGAGCGCGCCGCGCAACTGGTTGCGCATGTCGGCGCCGAGAATGCCGCTGCGCTTGATCAGCTCTTCGTTCTTGTAGGCCTCGATCGCCGCCAGGCCCGCCGCACACGCCAGCGGCGACCCGCCGAAGGTGCTGCCATGCGCGCCGGGCGTGAGGACGTCGCGAACGGCCTTGGTGTAAGCGAAGGCGCCCATCGGGAATCCGCCGCCGAGGCCTTTGGCCAGACACATGATGTCCGGCTCGATGCCGGCGTGCTCGATGGCGAACCACTTCCCGGTGCGGCCAAAACCAGTCTGGATCTCATCGACGATCAACAGCGCGCCGCGTTCACGACACACCTTCTGCGCGGTCTTCAGGAAATCCGGCGTGCCGACGTTGACGCCGCTCTCGCCCTGCACCACCTCGAGGACGACGGCTGCCGTCTGGTCGGTCACCGCTTTTTCGAGCGCGGCAGCGTCGTTGAATTGCACGTGTGCGGACTCGAGCAACGGGCCAAAGCCTTCCCGATACTTGGGCTCCCATGTGACCGAGAGGGCGCCCATGGTCCGCCCGTGAAAGCCCTTGGTGGCCGCCACGAAAGCCGAACGCTTCGTCGCCAGCCGCGCGAACTTCAGCGCGCCATCCATGGCCTCGGCGCCGCTGTTGGCCAGAAACACGTGCGGCAGGTACTTGGGCAGGACGCCAGCGAGCGCCTTCGCGAACTCCGCGCGCTTGTCGTTATAGAGGTAGGACGGGCAGAGCGTCAGCGTTGCGGCCTGCTCCTGGATCGCCGCGGTGACGCCCGGGTGGCAGTGGCCAAGCATCGCCACGCCCTGGGCGGATCCGAGATCGAGATACTTGTTGCCGTTCTCGTCCCACAGCCACGAGCCTTCACCGCGCACGATGACGACGTCGCCACGTCGCGCGGTGGTGCCACCGAGGATCATCTCCTCGATGTCGGCATTGGTCATCTTCGAAAGGTTGAGGGCCTGTTGCCCCGTCTTTCGGTTCGCCTGTTCGCCTGTAGGCCCGTTGGCTTTTTGCTTAGCCAATGTGGGTTCCCGCTCCGGCCATGGCCTTGGTGATCGGGTCGTCGACGCGGCCGTCAGCAAAGATGACCTTGCCAACGCCAGCCTCGATCGCTTCGACCGCGCCCATGACCTTCTTCTTCATGCGGCCCTCGGCAAACTCCATGAACTTGTCGGCCTGGCCTTTGGGAATCTGCGAGATCAGCGTCGATTCATCCGGAAATTTCTTCAGCAGCCCGACCTGGTCGGTGAGGATGACCAGGGCCTCCGCGTTGAATGCCCCGGCGACCATGGCCGCGGCACGATCGCCGTCCACGTTGATCGCCTCGCCGGCTGTCGAGGATCCCGGCGGCGTGAGCACAGGGAAGTAGCCGCCACCCATCAACAGCTTCAGGAGATCGACGTTCACCTTCTCAACCGTGCCGGTCCAGTCGTCGCGCAGCACCATGCGGCGCCCGTCGACGCGGATGCGCAGCGTGTCCTTGCGGGTGCCTTCGAACACGCGGCCGTCGAGGCCAGACAGACCGACGGCATTGATGCCTTTGGTCTGGAGCTTTTCGACCCACATCTTGTTCAGTTGGCCGCAGTACACCATCTCGAAGATTTCGAGTGTGCGCCGATCGGTGCGGCGGCTGACGTGACCGGTTTCGCTGGTGACGAATTCGGGAGGATGTCCGAGAGCCTCGGCGACTACGTTGGTCGTCTGTGCGCCACCATGAACGAGCAGCAATTCAGTGCCCTGCGCCCGAAGAGAAACGATATCTGCGACGACCGCGTCGATGTTCAGCGACGTGCCTCCGCCCACTTTTACGACGATCATGAGGTCTTCAGGTCCTGAGGCCTTAAATCGGATGTAGTCCGGGGAACTCCAGGCCGAGCGTTTCTTCCCAGCCCATCATCACATTCGTGCATTGCAACGCCGTGCCGGCGGCGCCCTTCATCAGGTTGTCGATCGCGCAGAGCGCCACGACGCGGTTGGTCTTCGGATCGAACTCGAAGCCGACGTCGGCGTAGTTGGTGCCCGAAAGGATCTTCGGCTCGGGGTAGCGATAGAGCCCCGTCTTCTCCTTAACGATCCTCACGAACGGCTCGTTGTTGTAGGCCTCGCGGAACGCCTTCCACACGTCCTTCTCCGCCGTGCCGGGCTTGACGAACACGTGCGCGGTCGCAAGCACGCCCCGGACGTTGTCGACCGCGGTCGCGCTCAAGTGCACGTCGGTGACGACGTTCTTCAAGGCCAGGGCCTGCAGCACTTCCGCCGTATGACGGTGACCGGTTGGCGCGAAGCTGCGCATGACGCCGGCGCGCTCGGGGTGATGCGTGGAATCCGCGGAAGCGGCGCCGCCTTCGCTGCTGCCGACCTTGACTTCGCAGATCACCCCTCGCGACGTGTCGATGAGTCCCGTTGCCGCCAGCGGCCAGATCGCCAGCGTCGTGGCGGTGGCGTTGCAGCCAACGCCGCTCACGTACTTCGCGGTCTTCAATTCGGCGCGATGCAGTTCAGGAAGGCCGTAGACGAACTTCGCCAGCCATTCCTTGTTGGCATGTGGCTTGCCGTACCAGGTGTCGTAACCCGAGGCGTCGCGCAGGCGGAAGTCGGCGCTCAAGTCGACGATCCGGTCCGCGAGGGTCGACAGGTGCTCGATCCGCGACATCGCACTGCCGTGCGGCAGGCCCAGAAACAGCAGGTCGCATTTCTCAACCGCTTCGGCGCGCACGAACTTCAGCTGGGTGCGCTTGCGCAGGTTGGGATGCGTGAAGTGCACGAACTGCCCGTCGAGGCGTTCGCTCGTGACCTGCTTCACCTCGATCTCGGGATGCGACAGGCAGAGGCGGAGCAGTTCGCCCCCGGTATACCCGGAGGCGCCGATGATCGATGCGGTCAGCATTACGCCGACGCGCCTTCAGCGAGCGAGATGGCCGCGAGGTTCGGGCCTTCGCCTTCTTTCCAGCCGTTGGCGGCGTTCCACCCGCGCTTCGCGACGTCGAGGCAGAAGTCCACCATGCGATCGGGGATGTTCACGCCGGTGGGCGCGATGCTGTTGCGGAACTCCATCGTGTAGTTCACTTCGTTCACCAGCAGGCCGCGATCCGGATCTTCGAAGAGGTCCAGCGCGACGACGCCGCCGCCGCACGCCTTGGCCGCGCGCGTGCAGATGTCCGCGAGCTCCGGCGTGATCGGGCAGTTGCTCGACGAGCCGCCGCGCGCCGTGTTGGTAATCCAGTTCGGCGACGTCCGGTAGATCGCGCAGATCGTGTCCGGGCCGACCTGGAATGCGCGAATGTCGCGTCCCGGCTTCTTCACGTATTCCTGGATGTAGAAGATGCTGTGGTGATAGCTGCCGAGCGTTTCCTTGTGCTCGAGGATCGTTTCGGCCGCGTCTCGGTCGTTGATCTTGCTCAGCAAGCGTCCCCACGACCCGACGGTCGGCTTGAGCACCACCGGGTAGCCAAGCTGCTCGATGGCTTCAAGCGCGCTTTCCGCGGTGTAGGCGACCAGCGCCTTAGGCTGGGGTACGCGCGCCGCTGCCAGCGCGCTCGTCGTCATCAGCTTGTTGCCGCAGATGTCCGCGCAAAGCGCGGTATTGACGGTCTTGACGCCCTGGTCGTTCAGGATCTTCAGGCTGTAGAGCGCGCGGCTGTGATTGATGCAGCGCTCGACGATGACGTCGTAATCCTTGTAGGGGTGGTTGTCGACGTCGGTAATGTCGAAGATCAGTTTTTGATCGTCGAGCAGGTCCAGCGCGACGCCACGCGCCTCGAACGCTTCGAACAGCAGCTTTTCTTCGACGCGGACGCGGCTATAGAGCACGCCGACCTTCGGCGCTTTGCCAGTGTGGCTATTCACCCCAGTCTTCCTCTTCCTGGGGGGCAAGCGCCAGGGTCAGCGGCGCAAGCGCCGTGATCTCCAGTTCAGCGCCACAGCCGGGGCACTGCGTGATCTCGTTCTGCATCACTTTGGTGAGCGTGACGTCGGCAAAACATTCGGGGCACTGCGCCTGCCCGGAGGCGGTTTCGATCGGCATGTCGTTCCCTGCTGGCCGGCTGGCCTGTCTAGTCGTTGTGATGAAGCTCGTACTCGCGCTGCTCGCGGGCCTTCTCGGATCCTGCGATCTTGTCGCGCTTCCTGGCGGCCTTCATGGCGAGTCCATGGGTGGTTTCGGACTTGATCGCCGGGCGCGAGATCAGTTTCTCGAGCTCGGTGCTCTGGCAGGCCGGGCAGGCCGGCGCCCCCGTCGTCGGGAGTACCAACGCCTCAAACTCCTTGCCGCAGCCTTTGCACTGATATTCGAAGATCGGCATAACCCCCTGATTTTACTCCGGACGCTCCGCGTCCGGTGGATTTGGCGTGGTCGTCTGGGCCGCATGTTGGCCTGATAGCCCCTTGGCCTGTAATATCTCTCCCTCTGGGGGAGGCTTTCCGATGAGATTTGGAATGCGAGTGGGTTTGACCGCTGCCGGTGTGGCGGCGATTGGCATGTTGGGCAGCGGGATGTTCGCGCAGGCGCCGGCGGCGCAGGCGGAGGCGTGGCGGTCGGCGACTCCGACCAATGACGCGCCAAATCCGTACAACACGATTGAGGGCTGGGCGAAGTTGCCCGAAGGCCGCACGTGGGGATCGACCAGCGCGGTCGACATCGACAAGGACGGCCGCAGTGTGTGGGTGGCCGAACGCTGCCAGGCAAACAGCTGCTGGGACGCCAAGGCGCAGCAGATGTCGCCGCTCAACACCGTCTTCAAGTTCGACGCGAGCGGCAAGATGGTCACCAGCTTCGGCCAGGGCCTGTTCGTGTTCCCTCACGGTATTCACGTCGATCGTGACGGCAACATCTGGGTGACGGACGGCAACGACAACCTGCCGCGGCGTCTGCCGGGATCGCCCGCGGATGCGCCACTCCCGCCCGCGCCGGCAAAGGTCGTGGGTCACCAGGTTATCAAGTTCAGCCCTGAGGGCAAGGTGCTGCTGACGCTCGGCAAGCCGGGCGGCAATCAGCCAGGGCAGCCGGCCGATCCGGCGTCCTTCTATCAGCCGAACGACGTCATCACCTATCCAAACGGCGACATCCTGGTCGCTGAAGGACACGGCAACGCGCCACCCGCAACCGCGCGTTTGATCCGCTTCGATCGCACCGGCAAGTTCATCCGGGAATACGGCAAGATGGGCTCTGCGCTCGAAGGCGAGTTCATGCAGCCGCACAGCCTGGCGTTTGATTCGAAGGGGCGCCTGTTCGTGGCCGATCGCTCGAACAACCGCATCCAGATCCTTGACGCGCAGACCTTCAAGACGCTGGACACCTGGTACCAGTTCAGCCGCCTGAGCGGGATCTTCATCAAGGACGACATCATTTATGGCGCCGACTCCGAATCGGGTTCGGTGAGCCCGCCGCACCACATGTGGATGCGCGGCATCCGCATCGGCAGCGCGCGGGACGGCAAGATCAGCGGCTTCATCCCCGATCCGTCGCACGAAGGGCTGACCTACGTCGAAAAGGACGGCAAGGTGGTGCCGACGATGGCCGACCCGACGAAGAAGCCGCCAACGGGCACGCTCGCGGCTGAAGGCGTTGCGGTCGATGCGCAAGGCAACATCTACGGCGCCGAAGTCGGCCCGCGCAAGTTGCAGCGCTACGTCAAGAAGTAAGCCACTAGCCGGTAGCCGGTAGCCAGCAAACTCAGCAGCCTTTCTGGCTACTGGCATCTGGCTACCGGCTACTGGCTCTCCTGATCACGCACGTCGTCGTCGCCAGTGCGTAGAGGTTGCCGCCGGCGTCCTCAATTCTTCCCTCGGCAATCGCCGTCGTCCGCGTCTCGCTCAGCACTTTCCCAATTCCCCGAACCTCGCCGGTCTCGTGCGTCAGCGCGCGGATGAAGTTGATCTTGAATCCGAGCGTCGTGTAGATGTCGCCGGCATCCAGCGTGGTGTGCACGGCGCAGCCCATGGCCGAGTCGAGCAGCGTGGCGC
>JAYQOO010000062.1:0-11840 GCA_038144855.1 Acidimicrobiia bacterium
AGTCGCAAGCGCGCGGAGAGTTGAGCATGGCCGGCGCGCTCGCGGAGCCCGCGGGCGCGCGGCTGGGCTTCCGCGCCGCCGATAAATCGGTCGCGGAGAATTTCGCCAAGGCCGATCCGTACGTGAACGAAGGCCTGGTGAAGTCCTGGCAGGTTCGCCCGTGGACCGTCGTCGTTGGCCAGGATCCCGCAGAAACGCCGCCGGGCGTTCACACCTGAGCACCTCGCCACGGGCGAGGCCACACGAGACGATGCAGCGCTAGCGCTGCATCAGCGAATCGACCGTGTGAACCGTTCCGTTCTTGATCACGGTCCGCACCTTTCGCAGGTTCTTCACGTCTTCGAGCGGATTCGCGCCAACGATCACCAGGTCCGCGAGCTTCCCTGCCTCAATCGAACCCAGGTTTCCGCCCTCGCCCAGCGCTTCGGCCGCGCGGATGGTCGCCGTCTGCAACACCTCGAACGGCGTAAGCCCTGCGTCCTGGAACATCTCCAGTTCGGCATGGTAGAGGATCGCGTACGGGAAGATCGGCGAGTCCGTGCCGGCAACGACAATGCCGCCGCCCTTGACGATGCGGCGCACCAGATCGCCCATGGGCTTATTGGATTCGGCCACCGTCGCCAGTTCCTGCGGCGTCGTCTTCCCCTGTTCGACGAGCCGCTCCATGTCGCGCACCACGGATTCCGGGAACAGGGTCTTGAATCTCGCGTCGTCAAAGCGCGTCGGATCCTTCGCGACCTGGACTCCAAACGCACGATTGGTGATGCCGATCGTCGGCGTGATCGTCATCTTCGACGCAATCAGCAGATCGGCCACGTCTTGGTAGCTGCGATTGAGGGCGGTGACTTTTGGCGAGTAGCCGCGGCGGCTGGTACCGCGGATGTGCTCGACGCCGTCGGCGCCGGATGCGACAGCCGGATAGATTTCGTGTGACGTCACCGGCATGCCGTTCTGGTGAGCGAAGTCGATCACCTGCTTCTGCAAACGATCGTCGAGACGCACGTAGGTCTTCACCAGGTCATAACCAAGTTGAGTCGTCTTCTGCAGTTCCAGCGGCAATTGCCCGCCGCTGGCGAGCGGCACACCGCCGGGGTAATAGATCCGGGAGCCATCGAACGGACCGCCGGTCGCGAAGATGCGCGGACCACGACGCTTGCCGGAGTTGATCGACTCCTTCTGCTCCAGCATTTCGTAGCCGTCGGCTGCGGGGTTACGCACCGACGTGATGCCGTAGGCCAGCCAGATTCGGCCGAGGCGCTCGCCGTAATCGGCCACCAGGTGCGTGTGCATCTCGATCATGCCCGGCATCACCACATCAGCGCCAGCATCCACCACCTGGCCCGTGTGCAGGTCAGCGCGGTGCTCCACGATCTGCTCAATGCGATTGCCCCGCAGCACGATGTCGACGTTGCTGCGCAGCGCGGCGGACTTGCCGTCAAACATCCGGCCGGCATGGATCACCGTGCGGTCCGGAGGAGGCTGTGCCTGCCACGTCAGGTTGACCGGTACATCCGTCACGCGGTTGTCGGTGACATCCACCAGCTTCAACCCGTTCGGCGTCTGGTACAGCAGGCGGCGTGAGTCGGCCGCCCATGAGGGCGCGTTGGCGAGATCGTCCGACAGGCGGCGCGGCGCGGCGGTCGGATCCCCCACCGCTGTTGTCGGCATCACGTGCATCGCACCGTCCATCACGAACGCCATCTTCGAGCCGTCGCGCGACCAGACCGGACCGTCCCCGGTGCGCGTACCAATCGAGTGATGCTGAACCGGATTCAATCGACGA
The DNA here is from genome assembly GCA_038144855.1 of Acidimicrobiia bacterium. Classification (GTDB taxonomy): domain Bacteria; phylum Acidobacteriota; class Vicinamibacteria; order Vicinamibacterales; family UBA2999; genus 12-FULL-67-14b. The sequence continues at coordinate 1,784 of JAYQOO010000062.1, forward strand.
GGCGCCGCACCGGTTGTTGACACCAGCACCAGTTGATTGGTGCCTTCGCGGAATCGTGACGAGTACGGCGTCAGCGACGTGACGGCGATCCATCCTTCCGGTGCCCACGACGGACGCCCGTTCTCGAATCCACGCGGATGCACAGGCTGCGCGCGGCCAGTGATCGCCAACGCCCCATCGCTGTTGATGTAGGCGATCTCGTTTCCTCGCGGCGCCCAAGACGCCTTTGTCGCACCGGACGCGACCTTCTTTTCCGCGCCGCTGCTGATCTCGCGCACCCAGAGATCCATGTCGCCGTCGCGATCCGATGAGAACGCAATCGATCGGCCATCAGGCGACCAGGTCGGATCCATTTCAACGAAACGATCGTCGGTCAGCCGCCGGGCCGTTCCGCCAATAGGCATCAGCCACAGATCGCCGAGCGCCAGGAACGCGACCTGTGTGCCGTCGGGTGAGATGACCGGCGAGGTGATGCCTCGCACGGGCTGTGCCCCGCGCGCGTCGAAGTCCCGCTTCATCGGTGTGTAGGGCGTGCGCGTGAACGACACGGCCGCGGTGAATTCAATCGGCGTGGCTGCGGTGCCCGTCGTTGACCGGCGCTTCACCTTGCCGTCGGCGGTGTAAAGAAACTCGGTTGCCGAGATCCACTGCGCGCGGAACGGAAAGACGTCCTCGTCGCGCGTCAGCTCCCTGCCGTCGAGCACGAGGTTGCTGCGATAGTTGGCGATGACGTTGTAGATCACCTTCGAGCCGTCCGGCGTCCACGACGGCGCGCTGAGAACACCGGCCGCCGGCGCCAGCGAGCGTTCCGAACGTGTCTCGGCATCAATCGCCCAGACACCGCGACGATCTTCGCGCTCGGTCACAAAGGCAATCGACGCGTTGACCGGCGAGTAGGCCGGGTTGTAGTCGTTGGCGGGATTGGTCGTGAGCTGCCGCACCGTGCCCGCGGCGACATCGAGATCAAAGATGTCGTAGTTGCCCGAACGATCGGACGAGAACGCGATGCGGCTGCCATCACGCGACCACGAGGGCTCGCGATCGTCAAACGCACCCGAGGTGATGGCCCGGACACCGCTGCCGTCTGCGTTCATCACGTAGATGTGCCAGACGCCGTCGGCGTATCCCTGGAAGGCCACGCGCTTGCCGTCCGGCGACCACGACGGCTGACGCGCGTCGAGATACTCCTCGATGAGTCGCGTCGCCGATCCGCCACTCACCGGCATCGACCACAGGCTGCCCTGCAAATCGAGGAGCACGGTGCGGCCGTCGGGCGACAGTGCCGCGGCCATATTGGTGCCTTCGCGCAGCGTGACCGAGATCTGCCGGGGACCAGGCGCAGTCTGTGAGACCAGCGCGACAACGCCGGCAAGGAGCAGGGCTGAGAGTTTCATGATTGTTGCGCTTTCGCTGCGAGGGCCTTGGCGATGACTTCACCGTGGAAGCGCCCGTTTTCAATGAACACCGTGCCGGTCCGCTTCCCTGCGACCTGGCCGCCGGCCACGTACAGGCCGGGCACGTTCGTTTCGTAGGTATTGATGTCGTATTTCGGCGCGAGCGTCTCGGGATTGATCTCCACACCGATCCGCCGCATGAATTCCGGATCGGCACGGTATCCCGTCAACAGCAACACCGACTCGGCGGGAATGGTCGCGCCCGTATCCAGGACGACCTCATTCGGGCGAATCTCGGTGACGTTGGCATTGAAGTGGGCGGCGATCGAACCTTCCTTCACGCGGTTTTCGATGTCAGGTTTCACCCAGTACTTCACCGATTCGCCGAATCCAGGACCGCGATGCACCATGGTGACGTGCCCGCCGGCGCGGTAGATCTCGAGCGCCGCTTCGACGGCGGAGTTCTTGCCGCCGACCACGACCACGCGCTGTCGCCAATGCTGGTGCGCCTCCTTGTAGAAATGGGAGACGTGCGGCAGATCCTCGCCGGGCACGTTCAGCATATTGGGCTGCGTGTAGTAGCCCATCGCCAGCACCACCGAGCGCGCTTCGCGCACCCGCGTGACACCGCGGCTGTTGCGCGTCTCAACGGCAAACGGCTCGCCTGGCTCGGTGGGCGGCACGACGGCCGTGACGGTTTCATACAGCGCGACCTGTAGCTGAAACGTGTCCACGACCTTCCGGTAGTACTGCAGCGCTTCCGCGCGCGTCGGCTTGTCGTACGGCGTCGTCAGCGGGATGCCGCCAATTTCCATCAATTCCGGCGTGGTGAAAAACACCATGTTGAGCGGGAACCGGGCGATGCCATCCACCAGCGACCCCTGCTCGAGGACCAGGTAGTCGAGACCGAAATGACGGCAGGCAATGGCCGTCGCAAGACCGGACGGGCCGGCCCCCACTATCAAGACTTCGCGAACCGACATGATTCCAACAATCTTACAAGGAGCCTGCCTCACCGAAGCATGGCTAAGGCGGGTAGAATCCGCCGATGCGAGGAGCGACCACACTTCTCCTGACCGCGCTTGCGACCGGCGCTCTTCAGGCACACCCACCAGAGGCCCAGCAGGCCACGCAGCCGCCGCAGGTCTTCAGGGCAGGCGTCGAATTGGTCTCAATCGACGTCACCGCGCTCGACGGTAACGGGCGGCAGGTCACTGACCTTGCGGCGAGTGACTTCCAGGTGGAAATCGACGGGAACCGGCGCCAGGTGTCGACGGTCGAATACGTCCGCTCCGTCGATCCGCTGCGGCAGATCGGCGCCCCGCACAAAGTGGTTACCCCAGACGAGACGTTCTCATCGTCGAACGCGAAAGGCGCGCCGCGTGGCCGGTTGATCGTCCTGCTCATCGACCAGGGCAACATTCGCACCGGCGCCGCTCGTCAAACCATGAACAGCGCCAAGAAGTTCGTCGACACGCTGACGCCGGAAGACCGCGTTGCGGTGATCGCGGTGCCCTCGCCTGGCGAACTGGTCGACTTCACGACCGACCACGACAAGGTTCGCGAATCGCTGCTGCGCATTGTCGGAGCCGGCGATCCGATCCGGGGACGCTTCAACATCTCCATCACCGAGGCGATGGCGCTCTGCATGCACTCGGATACGCGCCTGGCCACCGAAGTGATTGCGCGCGAATGCGGCAGCGTTGCCGCCGCCAACCTCGAACAATGCGAGCGTGACGTCCACAACGACGCCGCCAACATCGCCACCGACATCCGGCGCCGCACCCAGGACTCGGTCGCGGCCATGCGCAGCCTGCTGCAGAGCCTTGGCGCCATCGAGGGCCCCAAGTCCGTCATCCTGATCTCTGAAGGTTTGATCTTTGAGAGCCTGGGTTCAGAGGCCGACGAAATCGCGGCAGCGGCCGCAGATTCACGCGCCACACTCGACGTGTTGCTGCTCGACGTGTCGTCGTTTGACGCCTCCATTGCCAACAAGCCCACGACCCCGCGCGAAGACCGCGACCTGCAGGTGACGGGCCTCGAACAGATCGCCGGCGCATCGCGCGGCACACTGTATCGCGTCAACACCACCGCCGAATTCGCATTCGATCGTATTTCCAGGGCCATCGACGGCGATTACCTCCTCGGCGTCGAATCGCGTCCGGAGGATCGCAACGGCCGTCGCCATCGCATCGGCGTGCGCTCGGCGCGCAATGGGCGACATGCTGCTCGGTCCCGTTGATGCGTCGGGCAAGACCCTGCTGGAACCGGCGATCGAACCGGTCATCTCGGGTTCGATGGCGGCGCTGATGGAAGCCTATGCGACACAGACGACGGATCTCGAAGGCACATTGGAGATCCTTCGCGACGAGAACAGTCCGGCGCTGGCGACCATGCCGATGCGCGTCGGCCTCGGCTCGTCAATGGAAGTGGTGAGCCTCACCTCGCAAATCAGCACGACAGCACTTCCTCCGGGCCGATATCTCGCCCGCGGCGTGGTCCGTCAGGGCGGAGGCACGCACGGGCACATCGTTCGGCCGTTCAGGATCGAAGCCGCCGCCGCGTCATCCGACGCGGCCGCTGCGGCACCGGGCATGATGCCAAACGATATGGCGATGGTGCTGCTCGGCGGCGTATCGAATTTCGATCGCAAGGAGTTGCTGGCGCCAGCCATCCTGACTTCGATGTTCGCCGTGGCTGACGCGAGGACGACGGGCTCGAAGGCAGCCGTCAAGGAAGCGCGTGGCGGCGATCTCGGCGCTGCGGCAATGACGGCCCTGGCTGACAACGACCAGGCCCTGGCGACGTTCCTCAAAGGCATGGAGTTGTGTCAGGCGGCGCAACTCGATCGCGCCGCGATGCAGTTCCAGAATTCGATGCAGATGGCGCCAACGTTCGCGCCCTCCCGCCTTTTCCTGGGCGCGGCGCTGGCAGATGCCAACAAGCATCGAGAAGCCGCGGGACTGATTCAGAGCGCCAGCACGGCGCCCCCGAACGCCGCGATCGCTCGCATTGCCGGCGAAGAGTGGATCAAGGCCGGACAACCCGCGCTCGCCATCACGCCCCTCGAACTGGCCACGCAGCAGCCGAACGCGGACCCGAAGTCGCGCAAGCTACTTGGCATCGCCTACGTCCTCGGCGGACGCCCGGCGGATGCCGCGACGGTGCTGGCGCCGTATCTCGAAGCCAACCCTGCCGATGGCGCCGCACTACTTGCCGCAATTTACAGCACCTATCAGCGGCACCTCGCAGCGGCACAGCCGGCAACGCTCGCGGCCGACAAGGCGAACATGACGAAGTGGGCGAAGGCCTACACCGGCACGAAGGGCCCCATGCAGCCACTGGTGGCCGCATGGGTCAAGCACGTTCAGGAGCAGAAGTAGCGCCTAGGCGATCGCCTTGTCGACGTTGTAGAGGCCTTTGTCGATGATCGCAAACGCTTCGGCCAGCTCCGCTTCGGTGATGCACAGTGGCGGATTGGTGAAGAACCCATTCCAGCGCACGAACGTATAAAGGCCCTCTTCGCGGAAGAACTTTGCGAGTGCCTGCATCTCCGGCGACGAACCGTTAAACGGCGCCAGCGGCTCCATCGTCTGCTTGCTCTTCACGAGTTCAACGATGCCGAACAGACCAATGGAGCGGACGTCGCCAACGCACGGATGCTTGGCTTTCAGGTCTTCCATCATCTGCTTCATGACCACGCCGGTCTTCTTGGCGCGTTCGATCAGGTTGTCTTCCTCGTAGACGGCAATCGTCGCGACCGCGGCCGCACACCCGAGCGGATGACTGTTGTAAGTCAGGCCGCCGTAGAGCACCTTGTCTTTGAAGTGATCGGCGATCTTGCGGCGCACACCGACAGCGCCGAGGGCGACGTAGGCGCTGGTGAGGCCCTTGGCCATCACCAGGATGTCGGGCACGACCTTGAAATGATCGATCGCAAACCACTCCCCGGTGCGACCGAAGCCCGACATCACTTCGTCAGCGATCAGCAGGATGCCGTGCTTGTCGCAGAGCGCGCGCAGGCCTTCGAGGTATCCCGGCGGCGGCACGTGAATGCCGTTGGTGCCGGTCACCGTCTCCATCAGGAACGCCGCAATGGTGTGCGGCCCTTCGAGCATGATCACTTCTTCGATCTCGGCGAGCGCCTCAGGGCCTGACAGCGTTCCACGCTGCGGTCCCTTGTAGGGATGCGGCACGTGGATGATGCCGGGCATGCCCGGCTCCATGGCCCACCGGCGCGGATCACCGGTCGCGGTGAGGCTGGCGCCGGTGCCGCCGTGATACGAGCGATAGCGCGCCATGATCTTGTGGCGGCCCGTATAGAGGCGCGCCATGCGGATCGCGTTCTCGTTGGCTTCAGCACCACCGTTGGTGAAGAAGAAGACGTCGATGTCGCCGGGGCACAGCGAGGCCAGCTTCTGGCCCAGACGCGCACGCGCTTCGGTGGCCATGAACGGGTTCGCATACGCGAGCGTCGCGGCCTGCTCCTGGATCGCCTTGATGACGCGTTCGTCCCCATGGCCGATGTTGACGCACATCAACTGGCTGTTGAAGTCGATGAAGCGCTTCCCTTCTGGCGTCCAGAAGTAGATGCCCTTCGCGCGCGCGACCGGGATCGGATCCACGGCCGCCTGCGCGGACCATTCGAACAGCGAGTGCTGTTTCGAGAGCGCAACGATTTCCTGACCAGTCATCCCCGCTGTAGTCGTAGCCATCGTATTTTTCCTGTTCGCCTGTTCGCCCGTTCGCTCGTTCCCCTACTCCGCAAGCTCGAGCACCGCAAGGGCGAGCACCTTCGTGGCGTCGATCATGTCGTCGATACCGCAGTATTCATCAGGCTGGTGGGCAAGTTCCAGCAACCCAGGGCCATACGCGACACACTGCGGCACACCCGCAATGCGCGTCACGTGCTTGTGATCGTAGGTGCCCGGGCTCGCCACCAGTGCGGCTTTACGCCCTGTGACTGTTGCAATCGCGCTGGTCAGCGCGCCGACCACCGGTGCGTCCTCCGGCGTGCGGGTCGGCTCGAACACCAGGCGATCTTCGATCGAGAACTGCACCTCCGGCATGCGCGATTGCGCCTTCGCCACCAGTTCCGCAATTTCGGCGCGGGTGCGCTCGAGCCCTTCCTCCACCAGGAAGCGGCGATCGAACACCGCGCGGCAACGATCGGCCACGCACGGACTCGGCGTATCGTCCACCGGCTGGCCGCCTTCAATCCCGTTGATGTTGATCGTGGCGTGTCGCGATCCCTCCGGCACCACGGGCATGGTCGTCACGCGATCGCGGAGCGCCGGTCCGAGTTCATCGCGCACCAGGTCCAGGAAATGCGAGAGCCCCTCGATGGCATTGACGCCCAGATACGGCATGCTGCCATGCGCGATGCGTCCCTGCGCAATGACCTCAAACCAATAGACACCGCGATGGCCGATGCAGACGCGGTCGACGCCGAACGGCTCGGGAATGATCACCGCCTTCGTGCGCTCGCGCGACAGCAGCCGGTTCTCGGCCAGCCACGCAACGCCGGCAAAGCCGCCACTCTCCTCGTCGACCGTGCCGCTGATCTCAATTGGCGCCCGATGCGCCACACCGGCGCGTCGAATCGCCTCTGCGGCAAACACCGCTGAGGCAATCCCGGCCTTCATGTCGCACGAACCGCGGCCATACAGCTTGCCGTCGACAATCTCACCGCTAAACGGATCACGCGTCCACCCCAGGCCGACGGGGACAACGTCGAAGTGGCCGTTCAAATGAATGGCAGGCCATGGCGCGGAGCCTTCCATGCGGCCGAACGCGTTGACGCGGGGGTGCTCGGGTGTGTGTTCAAGCCGCCCAACCGCCGGCAGCAACTGCACGTCCATGCCGTGGGCGCGCAGTTGATCACCAATCGCCGCCGCGCAGGTCTCGTATTGGTCGCCGGGAGGGTTGACGGTTGGGATGCGGATGAGACGGGCAGCAAAATCCACGATCTCGTCTCGCGCGCGCTCCACTTCCATGAGCACGCGGTCAGACACAGAAGACACGGGGGAATCCTATATGATTTTGTGCAGGGTTCATCACGGCCAGGGCCACCGAAGGCACAGAAAGCTCAGCACATGAAAAGCGTTCTTCCCGTCGTCTGCGTGCTCGCCGCGTCCGCAACCTTGACCGCTCAACGGCCCGCGAATGCCACCATCACCGCGGTACCTGGCATCAAGGTCGGGCACCACACGCTGACCGAGCGTCCGACGGGATGTACCGTGATTCTTGCGGATGGCGATGGCGCAACCGGCGGGGTGGCCCAGCGCGGCGGAGCGCCGGGCACGCGGGAGACCAACGTATTGGACCCATCCAACCAGGTCGACAAGGTACACGCTGTCGTGCTGTCTGGCGGCAGCGCGTTCGGCCTTGAAGCTGCAACCGGTACCGTGAAGTGGCTCGAAGAGCACAACATTGGCTGGCCGACCGGCGCCGGCAGGGTGCCCATCGTTCCCTCAGCCATCCTGTTTGATTTGCCGGTTGGGGCCAATCCGAAGATCAGGCCAACGGCTGATTGTGGGTACCGCGCGGCGGCGGCCGCAACGAACGGCACAGTGGCCGAAGGCACAATCGGCGCAGGCGCCGGCGCCACGATCGGCAAGACTGGCGGCCCCGGCCGATCGATGAAGGCCGGCATCGGCAGCTACAGCATCACCATGCCCAACGGTCTTGTCGTCGGCGCCATCGTCGCCGTGAACGCGGTTGGCGACGTGATTGATCCCGACACCGGCAAAGTCGTGTCGGGCGTCCGCAATCCCGATGGCAGCTTCGCCGATGCGCGAGCGATCCTCCGCGCGGGACAACCGGCCGCGGCGCCGCGGGCCGGCGAGAACACCACGATCGGCCTGGTCGCCACGAATGCGCGTTTGACGAAGGCGCAGGCGCAGCGCATGGCGATGATGGCCGATGACGGCTTTGCGCGGGCGATCTTCCCGTCGCACACCATGGGCGACGGCGACACGGTGTTCTCGCTCGGCACCGGCCAGTGGACCGGCGAAGTGAACCTCACACAAATCGGCGCGCTGGCCGCCGACGTCATGGCCCGCGCCATCGTTCGCGCGGCAACCGAAGCGACCGGCATTCCCAACTACCCCGCCGTTCGCGACTTGAAGAAGTAGCCGGTAACCAGAAACGTCAACTCGAACTCCACTTGAAACGTGAAACGTGCAGCCACCGCAAATGAAGAATCTCTTTAGCTTGGAAGGAAAGACCGTCGCCGTGATCGGCGCGGGGTCAGGCATCGGCCAGGCCGTCGCAATTGGCGCGGCGCAGCAGGGCGCCACCGTGTTCTGTCTCGACGTCAATACCAACAACGCCACCGAGACCGCGGCGATGATTACCAAGGAAGGCGGCAAGGCCGAAGCCGGCCCGATCGACATCACCAACGCCACGTCGGTGAATGACGCGATCACCAGTGCGGCCTCGAAGCACAAACGGCTCGACGGCGTGGTGTGCACGCCGGCGATCAACGTGCGCAAGCCGATCCTCAAATACACCGGCGAAGAATTCGATCGCGTGGTGCAGGTCAACCTGCGCGGCAACTTCAACGTCTTGCAGTCGGCCGGATGGCTGATGGTGCCGCAGGGCTTCGGCAGCGTGGTGCTGTTCTCGTCGATCCGCTCGATCGTGACCGAGCCCGGGCAGTCGGTGTATTCGATGACCAAGTCCGGCATCCTGCAGCTGGTGAAGACGGCCGCCACCGAATGGGGCACCACCGGCGTGCGCGTCAACGCCGTCGGCCCTGGCGTGATCGAAACGCCCCTCACGGCGCCGATCAAGCAGAACCCTGATTGGTACAACGCCTACGCGATGAAGAACCCGATGAATCGATGGGCACAGGCCTCTGAGATGGCAGGGCCGACCGTGTTCCTGCTTTCCGATGCGGCGAGCTACGTCACCGGCACAATTCTCTACGCCGATGGCGGCTGGCTGGCTGCGGACGGTCGCTTCACTCCTCCGGGAATGTAGCAATGCGCCGCCGGACGTTCCTGCAGCAACTCGGAGCGCTCGCCGTCGTTCCCCAGGCTCCGGCGATCATCACGTCTGATCGAATGCGGCCGGTGATTGATGCCGGAGTGGCATCCGGACCGCTCAACGCTCGCGAAGCCATCATCTGGGCTCACGTCGATCGTCCCGGCCGGATGGTGGTCGAGTATGCGACCACCGAGTCGTTTGCGAATCCGATTCGCGTTGCCGGAACCAACGCGACGGCTGATACCGGACTCACCGCTCGTGCGCGGGTCAGCAGCCTGCCGGCAGCGCAGGAGATCTTCTATCGCGTTCGATTCGAGGATGCGAAGGACTCGAAGCTCCAAAGCGTTCCGGTCGTCGGTCGATTCCGCACTGCGTCACCCGGCGGCAAGCCAGTCCGCATTGCCTGGTCGGGCGATGTCGTCGGGCAAGGCTGGGGCATCGATACCGCTCGTGGCGGCATGCAGATGTTCCGCACCATGGCTAACGCGAATCCGGACCTGTTCCTCCACGTTGGCGACACGATCTATGCCGACGCTCCGCTCGTCGAGAGTGTGAAGCTGGACGACGGCACGCTGTGGAAGAACGTCGTGACGCCCTCGAAGGCAAAGGTTGCCGAGACGCTCGACGAGTTCAGGGGCAATCACCTGTACAACCGGCTTGACGAGCACTAT
>JAYQOO010000062.1:11850-21512 GCA_038144855.1 Acidimicrobiia bacterium
CACTATCGCCGCTTCCAGTCCGAAGTTGCTCAAGTCGTGATGTGGGACGACCACGAGGTCCGCAACAACTGGTTCCACGCCGAGATCCTGGACGACGAGCGATACAAGGAAAAGCGCGTGTCGGTGCTGGCCGCGCGTGCGCGTCAGGCGTTTCTCGAGCAGTATCCGATCACGATGGATCGCCGCGCTGATGCGCAGATCTTTCGATCGATCCCGATGGGGCCGCTCGCGGATGTGTTTGCGATCGACATGCGGAGCTACCGCTCGTCGAACAACGTCAACATGCAGGCCACACGCGGCGTCGACACGAACTTTCTTGGCAATCGGCAGCTTCGCTGGCTCGCCGATGCCCTGACGGCGTCGAAGGCCACCTGGAAGATCGTGGCCGCCGACATGCCGATCGGCCTGGTCGTCTCGCATACGCCCGGTTTTCACGAAGCGGCCGCGAACGGCGACCCGGGACCGGCGCGCGGCCGCGAACTCGAAATCGCGTGGTTGCTGAAGACGCTGCAGGAGCGGAAGGTCAAGAACGTGATCTGGGTGACGGCGGACGTCCACTACTCTGCCGCGCACCATTTCCATCCAGATCGCGCAGCGGAGAAAGCCTTCGACCCGTTCTGGGAGTTTGTCGCCGGCCCCGCTCACGCCGGTTCATTCTCGATGGGCGAACCGGATCCGACCTTTGGCATCGACGTCCGGTTCAAGGGAGTGCCGGCCGACCTAAAGCCGAATCGGCCACCTGACGCGGGCTTTCAGTTCTTCGGGCAGTTGGACATCAGCCCGTCCGATCAGATGCTCACGGTATCGATCATCAACACCTCCGGCACGCGCGTCTACGAGCAGCAGCTCGCGCCGGTGCGTTAGCCATGCGGCCACTCCCCCAATTGATCGGCGTGCCGTATGACGCCAGTTCGTCGTTCCAGCGCGGCTCCGCTGCCGGTCCGCCGCTGATTCGAGCGGCGATGCACTCGCCTGCCGGCAATCGCTACACCGAGAACGGCGCCGACCTCTCGCAGCTCTCCGACGCCGGGGATCTCACGCTGACCGACGACGCGGCCGCATCAAGAGGTGCGATCACCGAAGGCATCGAGCGCGTGATAGCGAACAGCTTCCGCCCGATCGCCCTCGGCGGCGATCACTCGATCACCTATCCGATCATGCGCGCAATCAGCAAGAAGGAGCGCGTCACGATCTTGCATATCGACGCGCACGGCGACCTCTATGACGAGTTCGAGGGCGACAAGTTCTCGCACGCCTGCCCCTTCGCGCGGATCATGGAAGAAGGCCTCTGCGCACGCCTCGTCCAGGTCGGCATCCGCACGCTGACGCCGCACCAGCGCGAGCAGATCAAGCGCTTTGGCGTCGATACGATCGAGATGCAGCGCTTCTGTGGTGGCGCCCGACCCGTGATCGACGGGCCGGTCTATGTGTCGGTAGACATCGACGGACTCGACCCCGCTTTCGCGCCAGGTGTCTCCCATCGCGAGCCTGGCGGCCTATCGGTACGCGACGTCCTTGCGATGATCCAGGGCCTCGACGGCCCAGTCGTCGGCGCCGATATCGTCGAGTTCAATCCGTCACAGGATCTAGGCGGCGTGACGGCGTCTGTGGCGGCCAAGATCACGCGCGAGATCGCCGGCGTGATGTTGCTGCAGGCCTAAGCGTTGGCTCGGGCAGCGTTGGCCCGAGTGGCGTCGGCGCTGTCCAGCGCGAACAAGCGGAGGCCGCGCTCGCGCTGACGCGCGGCCAAGTTTCTCGAAGGTCTTTTTCGCGCGCGGATTCGCCTTGATCGCGTTGAGGAGATCCGCCGGCATTGATTCGCGTGTGATGCTCCGAATCGGCGCATACGCCGCATCCCATCGACCATCAGCCTTCGCTGCGTCGATGTAGCGCTGACCGTGCTCCGTCATCCGGCCGGCCTTGGTCAGCCTTGCGACGTGGTCTCGATTGATCTGGCTCCAGGGGCTCTTCTTGGTCCGAGGCGTGAATCGCTGAATGAACGAGTTCTCGTCGAACGACTTCTTCAGCCCGTCAATCCAGCCCCAGCAGAGCGACACATCCAGCGCCTGGGCATAGGTGACGGTCGGTAAGCCAGACGCCTTCTTGTGAATCTTCAGCCACAACTCGGTCTCTTTGTTGTGGTTTTTCGACAGCCAGGCCTCGAACGCTGCCTCTGTCTTGAACGCTTTGATCTGCTTCGGATCCGGAATGACTGGGGCCACAATCGATTTGTACCACGGCGAGGCACTAGCGGAGTGGATGACCAGCCGTGACTGACTTGAGGGACGCGGCTCAGGATCTGCGAAACCGCGTCGAGCAAGCAAGTGATCAGGCGCAGCGAGATGCGGTTTCCCGCGTCCCGAGAGGATGAGGGCTTCGCGAAGCGATGACGTCATCCGTGGAGGTCACGGCTGGTTATCCACGGAGCGTCGCGAGCCAACGCCGAGCGGGAGGATCGCTACAGATACGACAGCCACCAGCTCTGCTTGCGCGCCTTCACGCCTGCGAACCAACGGCACAGCGGATACATCACGATCACCACCGCTATCCACACCGCATAGGCAACCCACAAGTCATACCCAAACCCTGGCGGGAACGCGCCTTCCGGTCCGCCGGTCGATGGCAGCGGCTGAAACATGAACCCGAGCGCCGCCGGTCCGTATTTCACCAGCGACAACAGCAGCATGGCGGCATGCGCAGCAAAGAAGTGCACCACGAAGTAGAACAGCGGCACTCGCCCGAAGACGATGAGCGGGTTCGCCGGCGACAACGATCGACCTTCGAGCCACGACAGGGCGATCAGACCAGGGCCGAGCGTCATCAGCAGGAACAGCAACGACGGCGGATACTTCGTCGTGTCGAGGAACGACAGCACCGTCAGCGTCGCGGACTCCTGCCACGCCCACTTCACCGGATCGCCGTACGCGTTGATCACGCGCACCACCAGGAACGCGATCGTCGCAGCAATGCCGATCCGCAGCAGGAAGCGTCGACGCACATCGGGCACCCACGTATAGACCGCACCGAGGCAGTAGCCCAGCGCCATCACCGCAAACCACGGCACCAGCGCGTACGGCGCCAGGATGACGCGACCGGCAAAGGGGAACGCGCCCACCTGATGCAGCAGTATGCCGATCCCCTGCGTGCGCATGCCGTCGGCAAAGTGATGGAGCACGATGGTGGCGACGCTGAGCGTGGCGATCAGCGGAATCGGCAGCCAGATCAACACGGCCAGGATGATCATGCAGGCGCCCAGCGCCCACAGCACCAGCAGCAGGATCGGATACGTGGTCGCCAGGCTGAAGTTGTAGGCCCACTGCATCACCGTCACTTCGAGGAGGATCAGCCAAAGGCCGCGGGTGACCAGGAACCAGGACAGTTGTGACGTGGGGACAGTCCGGCTAAAGCCGGACGCCGCAGTAGGACTGGGTGTCTGGACGGCAGAACCGTGGCGCTGTAGATACAAATACGCGCCCATGCCGGCGGTGAGCATGAAGATCGGCGCGCAGAAGTGGGTCACCCACCGCGTCAGGAACAGGATCGGCGTGGTCGTGGCCAGGCTGGTCGGCGATTGCCCCATCATGGCGCCGCGATGAATGAAGTCGCGCACGTGGTCGATCGCCATGATGATCATCACAGCACCGCGCAGCGCATCAACGGACTGCAGCCGGTCACGCAGGTGTGGTTTCAAGCCTGAAGTCATGGCCACCACTATTGTGGGGCCGAACGCGCTAAGTCCTCAGGATTCGCGGAAGAATTCCTGAATATACTGGCGGCTCATGAACTTACGCGAGGAACTGACCGGCGTCGCCGAGTCGCCGATGGTGCAGATCGCCACCATCGCGGAAGCGATGCCGGGCTCGCTCAAGCTCTGTTACGGCGAGTCGGATCTGCCGACGCCGGCGTTCATTTGCGACGCCCTCGACCGCGCCACTCGGGCCGGCCACACCTTCTATACGCACACGGCCGGCTACCGGGACCTCCGTGAGGCGATCGCGGCCAAAGTCTTTGATCTGCACGGTGTCCGCTACGACGTGCCGGAGATCATGGCCACGGTCGGCGGAACCATGGCGATCTACGCGGCCATCCGCGCATTTGTGGGCCGCGGTGACAATGCCGTCATCGTCTCCCCCGCCTATGCGATCTACACCAACGCCGTCACGATGGCAGGTGGTGAATCACGGCGAGCGTCGTTGGCCCTGACCGGCAATCGGTTCGTCCTCAATCTGGACAGGGTGCGAGCGGCGGTCGACGCCAACACGAGGATGCTGATCGTCAACAGCCCGTCGAATCCGACCGGCTGGGTGATCAGCGAGGCTGAGCAGCGCGCGCTGATCGAGATCGCCGAGCAGCACGACCTGGTGATCCTGGCCGACGAAGTCTACGAGCGGCTGGTGTATGCGGACGAGATCGCCCCTTCATTCGCGCGCCTGATCACGAACCGTGACCGGCTGGTGGTGATCAACAGCTTCTCGAAGACCTACAACATGACCGGATGGCGGCTTGGCTGGGCGCAGTCGAGCGAGCGCACCATCAAGACGATGTACAGAGCGGTCGAGTTCATGACGTCGAATCCGGCGGCAATGGTGCAGCAGGCCGGCATCACGGCGCTGCAGGACGGCGAAGCGGCGATCGCTGAGCTTAGAGCCCACTACGCCGCTCGACGCGCGCAGGTGAAGGCGGCGCTTGACGGGCTGCCAGGCGTCACCCTGCCGGATCCGCAGGGATCCTTTTTCGCATTTCCGAAATGCCGCTTCGCCGTAGACAGCGCGGCGTTTACAGGTGCACTTGTGCGCGGGACTGGTGTCGCGCTCGCACCTGGTGTTGGATTTGGACCTGATGGCGAAGGCCACATCCGGCTCTGCTTCGCCTCGAGCGAGGCGACCTTGCGTGAAGCACTCAGCCGGCTGCAGCGGTTTGTCGCCGCAGCTGGCTGAGGCCTGAGGCTTGAGGCTAGTTCGCCATCTTTCTGGCGTACTGCAGTTCCGGACGTTCCGTGCCCGCGTCCTTGCACATCTCCACGAGCATCTTGAAGTAGCTCTTCGCCTTCGCCGTCTGCTTGGCGCCTTCGGCGGCCTTGCCTGCGCCCCAGATGGCGAGGAAGCGATTCGGTTCCTTCTTCATCACCGCTTCGAACTCGATCAGCGCTTCCTTCGGCTGATTGTTCTCCATCAGCATGTAGCCAAGCAGCTCGCGCGCCGGCGCGATCGGACCGGGCGTGACCGCAGCCTTGTCGGTGAGGTCTTCCATGTCGGCGGTTTCGCGCATCTGCTTCAGCGCCGCATCCTTGCGGCCCTGGGCAAACATCACCCACGCATCAGCGCCCGAGCGCTGGATGTTGACCTGGCTCGCCCAGTACTCGTCCTTCATCTCGATCTCTTTGTCGCGGAGGGCGGCAAGCTTTTCAACGTCCTTGGCCGCGTCGACGGGACGACCCGCACGGGCGGCTCCAATCGCACGCGCAAAGTGCGTGATGGCTTCGGTGTAGGGCGTGTTCGGGGCTGAGCGCGGTTCAAGCGCAGCCGCTTCGGCCCACTGCTGACGCTCCATGGCGTAGCGCGCCGGGATGGCCGCCATCGCAAACGTGTTCGGTCCCGCGCCCGCAGCGCCCTGGCCGCCGCCGGTCGTCCCGGATGCGACGAGGCGCATCACGTGGTCCTGGTTGGTCTTGGCCTGCGCGTCCATGCCCATCTGCAGGAACGCATAGGTCATGTAATCGCGCGCGTGCATGGCTTCGCCGAGGCCATTGGTCTTCTCGGCGATTTCGGCGGAGCGTTCGTTGCTGGTGACCGATTCCTTCCAGTAGCCGACGCGCGTGAAGGTATGCGACGGCATGTGGAGCGCGTGCGGGACGACCGGCGCAATGCCGGCGTAGGCGCGCGCCGCCGGCAACGCCTTCGGCGCCAGCACCGGCACGTCGTAGGCGTGGATGATGTAGTGGGCAATGCCCGGGTGCTTCGGCATCTGCTTGGCCAGCGGCTCCAGCATTTCGGCAGCCTGCAGGTTACGCGCATAGGTCTTGTCGGTCGGCGACGCCGCCTGGGCCACTGACAGCGCCCACCAAATGCGTGCCTCGACGTCGCCCTTGTTGGCCACGGAGATGCGACCCATCGCCTTCTCGTAATCCAACACACGCTGACGCTGCGTCGTCACGTCGTTACTCGAGAACAGGATGCCGACGGCTTCGATGTAGTCCTTCTCACGCGGCGTTGGCGATCCGGTCGCGAGTCCCTTGTCGATGGCGGCCTTGCCGTTGGCGATGACCTGCGCCGAGCGCTGGCCGCCGAACGGGTTGCCCCAATACGTGAGGGCGACGCCCCAGTGCGCCATGGCGCAGTTGGGATCGTCTTTAAGGACCGCGTTGAACGCGTCGCGTGATTCCTGGAACCAGAAAGAGTGAAGGAGCGCGACGGCTTCGTTGAACTTCGCCTTCGTCGCAGGCGTGCAGGAGGTTTCAAAGTTGACGGTGCCAACGTCTTTTGGCGCCATCCCGGCATGCTGATGCTGCTCAGCCTGAGCCCACGCCGCCACCGGCGCGAGCACGATACACAAACAGAGGGCGTAGAACTTCTTCATTTCGTTTCTCCTGTTGGCCTGCAGGCTGATTCGCCTTTAGGCCTGTTCTTCACTTCGCAAACGACAGTCGGTCTAATCCAACGCGCCCATTGCTGATCACCAGCAGCGGGTCGAGCAAGGTCCGTATATTGGTTAACGGATTCTCGTCCACGATCACGACATCGGCCTCAAAACCCGCTTCCACGACGCCAATCTGCTTCTCGAGACGCAGCATCTCGGCGTTGGTGATCGTGGCCGCCTGGAGCGCCTGCAGCGCCGTCAGCCCCGCATCAACCAGCTCAACGCACTCACGCGACACGCGCGCGACGCTGTTTGGGCCATAGCCGGTGTCGGAACCGGCCACGATTTTCACGCCCAGCTTCGCCGCCTTACCGATCGCCGCTTTCAGGATCGGCTGCATCATCTCGCCGCGCCGCTTGAGGCCGGCGTTGTCGTAGTCGCCACCCGCCTCGGCGAGGTCATTGACGATGTCGGCGGTGGGATCAAAGTAGGTGCCCTGCTTCGCCATGAGCTGCAGGGTGTCGTCCCTGAGGTAGGTGCCGTGCTCGATGCTGCGCACACCGGCCCTAACCGCGGCATCGGCGCCTTCCGCGCCGTGGGCGTGCGCCATCACCGGGATGTTCTTCGTCGCCGCTTCGGCGACAAGGATCCGCAGTTCTTCCTGCGAGTAGACCTGCTTGCGCGGATCGGTATCCGGCGTGCCGGCGCGTTCAGTCGCCAGCGTCTTGATCCAGTCAACGCCGCGCGACAGGTTGGCGCGCACCGCGCGACGGATCGCATCGCCATTCGACACACCGCCGCGCATCAGATCGCCCAGCTCGGGGAAATCGAGAAACATCTCGGGCGCAATCGACGGCCGCACGTGATAGCCGGTCGCCACGACATCCGGCCCGGCCACAAAACCTTTCTTGACGAGTTCACGCATGCCGACGTCCACGAAGTTCGACACGCCGGCGCTGCGCACTGTGGTGACGCCGCTCTCAAGCGCCGCACGCAGTTGCGGCAACGCGGTGATGTGCACGTGCGCGTCGATCAATCCGGGCAGCACGAAACGGCCGTTGAGATCGATCGTGCGAGCACCGGCCGGCGCCGCCTGGCCGATCGACTCAATGCGATTGCCGCGAATCACGACAGTGGCGCCGCGCTGCACTGCGCCCGTCCGCACATTCACCACCGACGCATTGGTGAGAGCCAGCACGTCTGAAGCGGCCTGACCGGTCGCGGTTTGGGTCGAGGCCAAGCCCGGAACGATCGCCAGACAGGCCAGCAAAACAGCGAGAAAAGGCATACGTCGCATCCGGCCCGAGAATACCATTCGTCACTCGACCAGCCATCTCCGACTTTTTGTGTCGGATTTTGTCCATTCACGTCGTTGCCCGGCCAGTTCAGGCCGCATTCCAGCCCAAACACTGAAGGTTCGGCACGGACGCGCTGACTCTCCGTAACATCCAGAGCAGTTAGTAGTTATGCCATGCACGATCAGACTTGACTGAGTCGGTTGAAGGAGCACCCCTGATGCACGCGCCGATTAAATATGCCGAGAAAGCCCTGTCCGTCGCCGCCAACGGCCTGTGGCAGGTGTTCTCGCGAGTCAACAAGATCAGCCCGAACCCGTCGATGACACCGAACTGGTCGGATCAGCCGATCCTCAAGTCATACGAGAAAACGAAACCGCCGCTGGGCTGGCCGCGACAGACCGACTCGCTGTGTCCGACCTGCGTGCGCGAAGCGCGCCAGGCCATCCTCGACGGCACGCGTCCGCTCGAGACCCTGCTCAACGAGAAGGTCGGCGAGCTCAAGGCGACCATCAACGAAGTCGACGGCAAGATCGTGATGATGAAGGATTGCCCGATCCACGGGCACTTCGAAGACGTCATGGCGATCGACACGGCGTTCTTCCGCCACCTTGAAGAGGTCTTCCCCGGCCGCGACATTCGCGCGCACAACGACGCCAAGCTGCACAATCACGGCAGCTCGACGATCAAGCACGGACGCGGCTCGGTGCTCACCGTCGACCTCACCAACCGCTGCAACATGATGTGCGATCCGTGCTTCATGGACGCCAACCAGGTCGGCTTCGTCCACGAACTGACGTGGGACGACATCAAGCAGGTGCTCGACAACGCCATCACCATCAAGCCTCGCCGCCAGATGTCGGTGCAGTTCTCGGGCGGCGAGCCGACGTTGTCGCCCTACTTCCTGGACGCGATTCGCTACGCGCGCCAGATCGGCTACAACTCGGTTCAGGCCGCCACCAACGGCATCGAGTTCGCCAAGAGCGCTGAATTCGCCAAGGCCGCGGCGGAAGCCGGCCTGCGCTACGCCTACCTCCAGTTCGACGGTATCGGCAACGCCGCCAACTCACACCGGCGCGTCGGCAACCTGTTCGACGTGAAGCTGCGCGCGATCGAAAACCTGCACAACGCCGGTGTCGACATCGTGCCGGTGATCACGATCGTCAATGGCGTGAACAACGAGCAGGTCGGCCGCGTGATCCAGTTCGCGCTCGACAACCCGAAGAAGATCAACTTTCTCTCGTTCCAGCCGGTCAGCTTTACCGGCCGTGACGAAGAGGTCACGCCGGAGCGCCGGGCCGCGCAGCGCTACACGCTGTCGCACCTCGCGCACGACGTGAAGGACCAGACCGGCCTTGGCGAACCAACGCGCGACTGGTTCCCGATCTCGTTCCTCGGCACCTTCACCGACTGGGCGGACCTGGCCAAGGGACCAGAGAGCCAGTGGGGCAACCTGAGCTGCGGCTGCCACCCCAACTGCGGCGTCGGCATGGCGATGATGATCGACAAGGAAACCAAGGAGGCCGTTCCGGTGACGGCGTTCCTGAACGCCGAGCAGCTCGCCAAGGACCTGCAGCAAGTCAACGACGCCGCGCGCGGCAAGTTCCTCACCGTCGTCGGCCTCGGACTCGCGCTGGCGCGCAACTACAACCCGTTCACGTCGCCGACGCATTTCAAGCTGACCGACTTGTTGAAGAAGTTTGACAAGACGCTCGGCGCGACCAACCACGACTACGGCAAGGTCGACGGCTCGCGCACGCAGGCCGACATCGACAAGCGACGCGCCGGTCG
>JAYQOO010000063.1:0-21296 GCA_038144855.1 Acidimicrobiia bacterium
CTCGGTTTTGTTTATAAGGGTGCGGAGCAGGAGGCCCTTGTAGGTCATCGCCTCGATGTAATCCTTGTTCAATTCGAGGGCCTTGTTGACCGATGCCAGGCCGTCCTCGATGATCGCCATCTTCTGTGCGTCGCTGAGGCGGAAATCACGCGACGCCTTTTCCCACGCGTAGGGCGCGAGGCGGTAGTGCGCTTCGGGGTTGGTCGGCTCGAGCGAGATGTTCTTCTTGAGGTTCTCGATCAGCTTGTCGAAGTCGCCCTGGCGGTTGTAGTAGCCGGCCACGGTCAGGTAGACGCCCGGGTCGTTCGGCTTGGCGTCGCGGCCGCGCAGGTAGGTCTCCTCGGCCAGCTGGTATTCGCCGGAGTCCTCGTAGATCTTGGCGAGCTGGAAGTAGTTGGTCGGCTCGTTCGGCGCCAGTTCGATCATGCGCTGCACGACCGGCTCGGCCTGCGTCGGATCGGCCAGCTTGTCGGGGCCGTAGGTCGCGACCAGGAATTCAAGCGCCAGCGAACGCTTCGGCACCGTCTCTTCGGTCAGCTTCTCGCTCGCCAGCTTGTAGTTGTCGACAGCCTTCTGGAGGTAGGCGTCGTTGGCGGCCTCACCCTTGCGGGCCGGCCGGTACATGTTGTCGTAGGAGTTGGCCAGGTAGAAGAACACCGCGCCGCACCACTGGCAGTCAGGGGTCGCCGCCGTCAGCTGCGCCGCTTCTTCATACTTGGCCGCAGCCGCGCGCCAATCGCTGGCGGCGTATGCCTTGTTGCCATCCTTGAACGCCTTCATGGCGCGGACTTCACCGAGGAATCCGCAACCGGCCAGCGTAGCGCTCAGCCCGATAAACAGCGCCAAATACGCTGCCGAAGACCGCTTATTCATCTCAAAATTCTCCTGTATGGAACCCGTTCAAGAGCCGCAAGCCGGAGAGTATATCTGGCTTCCGGAAGACCCGGCAAATCAAAAATCCCCGGCTATTCGCGCCTTCCAGTTTAGACACCAAACGCAGGTATTTGGGCTACAAACCGATAAACAATTAGGTAACGAATTGTCATGATCCGGTTTGAGGACCTGCTCGACAAGGTCCGAGGCTATAGCCCGGACGCTGACCTGGAATTTCTCCGAAGGGCCTACGTTTTCTCGGCCCTGGAGCACAAGGGACAGATCCGCCATTCCGGCGAGCCCTACCTGGTCCACCCGCTCGAAGTGGCGGACATCCTCGCCGACATGAAGCTCGACGCGGTCTGCATCGCCGCCGGCCTCCTGCACGACGTGGTCGAAGACACCCTTACGACGCCCGATCGCATTCGTGAGCGCTTCGGCGAGGACGTCGCGCACATCGTCGAAGGCGTCACCAAGATCGGCGCGATCCCGTTCTCGTCCACCGAGGAGCGTCAGGCGGAGAACTTCCGGAAGATGCTGCTGGCGATGGTCGACGACATCCGCGTGATCCTCGTCAAGCTGGCCGACCGCCTGCACAACATGCGGACGCTGCAATACATGGCGGACGAGAAGCGGGTCCGGATTTCCCAGGAGACGCTCGACATCTACGCGCCGATTGCCAATCGCCTTGGCATGAGCCGTATCAAGAACGAACTCGAGGAACTGTCGTTCCAGTATCTCGAACCGGCGGGCTTCCAGTCTCTCCAGACGCGGGTTGAGGCCAAGCGTCGCGCGATGCAGGGCATGATCGAGGAGCTGACCGCCGAGATCCGCCGCAAGCTCGATGATGCGCAGGTGCCGGTGACGAGCATCGATGGTCGCGTCAAGCGCCTCTACAGCATCTGGCTGAAGCTCAAGGCACAGAAGATCGATCTCGACCAGGTCTACGACTTCGTCGCGCTGCGCATCGTCACGCCGTCGGTGAAGGACTGCTACGCGGCGCTCGGCATCATCCACCAGACCTGGTCTCCGGTCCCCGGCCGCATCAAGGACTTCATTGCGATGCCGCGTCCGAACGGCTACCAGTCGCTGCACACCTCGGTGATCAGCGACCGTGGCTTTCCGTTCGAGGTGCAGATTCGCACTGAGGAGATGCATCGCCTCGCCGAGGAAGGCATTGCCGCGCACTGGAAGTACAAGGAAGGCCGCGTCGGCGCGCAGCGCGACGAGCAGTACTTCCAGTGGCTGCGACAGCTGCTGGAGTGGCAGCAGGAGGTCCGCGATCCGCAGGAGTTCCTGTCGAACCTCAAGATCGATCTCTATCCCGAGGAGGTCTACACCTTTACGCCGCGCGGCACGGTGAAGGTCCTGCCCAAGGGGTCGACGGCGATCGACTTCGCCTACGCCATTCACACCGATGTCGGACACCAGTGCGTCGGCGCCCGCGTCAACGGCCGCATGGTGCCGCTGCGCACCCGCCTCAAGAACGGCGACATCGTCGAGATCGTTCGCAACGCCACCCACAAGCCGAGCCGCGACTGGCTGAACTTCGCGGTCACGTCGCGCGCGCGCAACAAGATCAAGCACCTGATCCAGGTCGAGGAGAAGGAGCGCGCCGTCGAGCTCGGCAAGCGCGTCTTCGAAAAGGAAGCGCGGCGCTTTGGCCTGAACGCCACCAAGCTGCTCGAGGGCGACATCGCCAAGGTGCTGGCCGAGTTCGCGGCGACCAAGGCCGAGGACCTGCTCGCGCAGATCGGCTACGGCAAGGTCTCGCCCCGGCTGATCCTCGACAAGCTGGTCCCGCAGGACCAGTTGAAGGAACAGGCTCCGGAACATCCGGCCGTGTCAGCCGTCAAGCGCGTGCTGCGCCCGGGTTCAGAGCCCGATCGCATCAAGGTGCGTGGCGCGGACGATGTCATGGTGTTCCGCGCGAAGTGCTGCAATCCGATTCGCGGCGAAAAGATCGTTGGTTACATCACGCGCGGCAAGGGCGTGTCGGTGCACTCGGCAAAGTGCCCGAATGTGATCAACCTGATGTACGACCCCGAGCGGAAGATCGAGGTCGAGTGGGACAAGGGCAGCGACATCCAGCCCTACGCCGTGCGGCTGGCGATCGAGGTGGAAGATCGCAAGGGCATGCTGGCCGAACTGTCGAAGCGCATCTCCGACATCAACACCAACATCACGAATGTCGAGGCGCGGACTGGTGATCAGCGGGGCCGCATTGACGTCACCGTCGAGATCAAGGACGTGACGCACCTCGAGCAGGTCATCAAGTCCGTGCGCGGTGTCAGCGGCGTGCTGAACGTTGAGAGGAAAGCCGAAGCTAAAGAATCGCGATGACGTCGATTTCGACGCGCACGTCTCGCGGCAGCTTCGAAACCTGGACGGTCGAACGCGCTGGGTACGGCGCCGCGAAATAGCTCGCGTAGATCTCGTTCATCGCCGCGAACTCACCCAGGTCGATCATGTAGACGGTCGTGCGGACGACGTTGGTGAAGTCCGCACCCGCAGCCGACAGCAGGCCCTTGATGTTCTCCATCACGCGAGTGGCCTGCGCCTGAATGCCGCCTTCCACGACCGCTCCGGTCTCCGGATCGAGCGGAATCGATCCGGACAGGAACAGCATGTTGCCGACCTTGACTGCGGGTGAGTACGGGCCGATCGCCTTTGGGGCGCCGGCGGCCGTGACCAGCTCTTTCATTGCGCCTAGGCAGCCTTGGTGATCTTGTTCGAGCGGATGCAGCGCGTGCACACGCGAACGCGCTTGCTGGCGCCGTCGACGACCGCACGGACGGTCTGCAGATTCGGTTCGAAGCGGCGGGGACGAACGTTGTGGGCGTGGGAGACACGGCGTCCGACAACAGGACCCTTGCCGCAGATTTCACATCGCATTGCCATGGTTACGAAACTCCTCAGTACGGTAAACACGTTATTCTATCACGCCTTGCCCGGCCTTCGGGCCGGCTAGGGCAGCACGATCCGGGGCCCATCGCCGGGCCCGCTCGCTGTGTTCGGCCGACGCTGGAATACTCGCCCTACCAGATCGAGATACGAGGTCTCGCCATCGGCGATCGTGCCTCCCTCGTGCCTGGCGCCCCGCTCGATCGCCCGGAGGATGAGCGCCACTTCTCGCGTTCCGCCCTTCTGCGTGATCTCCTCAATCACAGGCTTCACAGTTTTTCTCAACCCCTCGGCCGGGATCGACGACAGGGCTTCGTCGAAGATGACGCCTTTCGTTGCACTTTCGAGGGACGCGGCCAGCGCGCCGGCCGCCTGCGCGACATCGGTGTCGGTCAGCCGACTGATCCCTTCGGGCTTGTACGACAGGACCATCGACTGGAGGATGAAGAACAGCTGCAGCTGCTGCTCCGAGAGCCGGCCGACGGACAGCATGAGCTGCATCAGGTCCCGGTCAATCTGGCGCTTTACGACCGCTGCCGGATGTTTCTGGGCCGCCTCAAGGTATTGGCAGTCTTCAGGGCAGGAGATTTCGACCAGCCGCTTGGTCGCGCAACAGACAGGGCAAATCTCTTCCCTCCTTGCGGGACAGAAGCGCTTGGTGGGTCTTTTCTGACACAGCGGGCACTGCACGGTCTCAAACACTACCAGTTCCGGGGCGTGACGGAGGTTCGTGCACCGGCAAATGGCTCGAAAAAAACGTGTAAGGGCACAGGCCGGAGTGTAAAACTTGCCACACTCTACGTGGTGTGCTACCGTTTGCCGGTTTGTGGTTGTCCCCGAATAGTGACAGCGGCAGCCAGAACCCAAACAGGCTCAGCGGCGTCTAATATGCAAGTGAACGGTGTTCGGACCGTTGAGCCTGGCAAGACAGGGACGACAGTAAGTCCTTGTAGTTAAACGCGATAGATGTGGAAGGCCGGGGCAGCCGCACCCACCAGGAAGTCCGGTGGGAGGCTCCAGCACGTCTCCGGGTCATATCCCCAGTCCTTCATTTCTAGCGCTCATAACCGTCGTTTGAGTTTCAGGTTCGGTCAGGTTTATAGGCATCGCTTTTGCTTGAGGAACGGACGCAAGAGCGGAGCAATCATGGCCATCCCATAAAGGTGGGTGGCAAGAAGGAGCGGCTGTCATGGCGGCCAAAGTGAAGAAGAGCGTTGCAGTTGCCGAAGCGCCGGGCGGCGCACGGTACGACGAATTGAAGCGGATGCTCATCGAGCGTCAGCGCGAGATCATGAACGAAGTTCAGGGCAAGATCCGCGACGCGCGCGCCGAAGGCGCCGACAAGGACCACGATGTCCTCGATCCTGGTGAAACCTCGGAAGTCGACATCCAGGAAGACATCGAATTCGCCCTCATCCAGATGAAGGCGGAGACGCTGAACAAGATCAACGAAGCGCTCGCGCGCCTTGAAGACGGCTCCTACGGGAACTGCTTCGAGTGCGGCGAGGAGATCGCGCAGCCGCGGTTGCGCGCCCTCCCGTTCGCGGTTCGTTGCAAGGACTGTGAAGAGGCCCGCGAAATGGCCCAGCAGCGCGAGCGTATCCAGGCCCGCCGCGGGTCAGCGACGCTCGGCTTCGACATGCGCGGGTAATACCCGGCGTCCTAGATTCACAGGCTCCGGAGACGGGGCCTGTGAAACATCCCGCCTCCGGCTCACTCTAATCAGTAAGTGACATCGTGCTCGCGGCCGTAGGAGGCCGCCAGATGTGAGCGATCCCAATCCACCATTCGATCCAACCGCGGACACACCGTTGTTCCGTGTTCCGCCGGAGATGCCCGTGTTGCCGTTGCGCGATACGGTGCTGTTTCCACAGGCCTTCATGCCGCTGGCCGTGGCTCGCGAGAGCTCGGTCAAGCTGATTGATGAGGCAGTGGCCAGCGGACAAACCATCGCGGTCTTCGCACAGCGCGAAGCCGGCGAGGACGATCCGACGCAGGCCGACCTGCATCCGATCGGCACCGCCAGCCAGATCCACAAGATGTTCAAGCTGCCCGACGGCAGCCTGCGCATCATTGTTCAGGGGCTCGCGCGCGTCCGGCTCGACGAAATCACCGGATCGCGGCCATACCTGCGCGCCAAGGTCACCGAGGCCAACGAGGTCCTTCGCGACCACGACCGTCTTGAGATCGATGCGCTGCAGCGCAACATCAAGGCGAACTTCCAGCAGATCGTCTCGCTGTCGCCGTTGATGTCGGACGACCTGCAGGCGCTGGCCTCCAACATCACCGACCCTGGTCGCCTCGCAGACTTCATCGCCTCAGGCCTTGGCACCATCGGCACCGACACCAAGCAGGAGGTGCTCGCCACGCTTGACGTGCGCGCGCGCCTCGACCTGCTCAACCGCCTGCTGATCAAGGAACTCGAAGTCCTCGAACTCGGGTCGAAGATCCAGAGCCAGGTGCAGTCGGAAGTCGGCAAGAACCAGCGCGACTACTTCCTGCGCGAACAGCTCAAGGCGATCCAGAAGGAACTCGGCGAAGGCGACGACCAGACGCGCGAGATCGAAGAGCTGCGCACCAAGCTCGAAGCCGCAGGCCTGCCCGACAGCGTGAAGAAGGAAGCGCTGCGCGAGCTCGATCGCCTGTCCAAGATGCCGCCGGCCGCGGCTGAATACACGGTCGCGCGCACCTATCTCGACTGGATCGTCGCGCTACCGTGGTCGAAAAAGACCGACGAGATCATCGATCTCAAGAAGACCAAGGGCATCATGGACGACGAGCACTCGGGGCTCGAGAAGGCAAAGGATCGCATTCTCGAATACCTCGCGGTGCGCAAGCTGAACCCTGGCATGAAAGGGCCGATCCTGTGCTTTGTCGGTCCTCCGGGCGTCGGCAAGACGTCGCTCGCGCGCTCGATCGCGCAGTCGCTCGGCCGCAAGTTCGTGCGCATCTCACTCGGTGGTGTGCGCGACGAGGCGGAGATCCGCGGCCATCGCCGCACCTACATTGGTGCGCTGCCCGGCCAGATCATCCAGGGCCTGCGCCGGGCGGAGTCGAAGAACCCGGTCTTCATCCTCGATGAGATCGACAAGCTCGGCTCGGACTTCCGCGGCGATCCGTCGTCGGCGCTGCTCGAGGTGCTCGACCCCGAACAGAACAACACGTTCCGCGATCACTATCTCGACGTGCCCTTCGACTTGAGCGAGGTGCTGTTCATTACGACCGCCAACGTGCTCGACACGATCCCGGCGCCGCTGCGCGATCGCATGGAAGTGCTCGAACTGGCGGGCTACACCGAAGAAGAGAAGCTCGCGATTGCGCGCGATCATCTGGTCGCCAAGCAGGTCCAGAATCATGGGCTGAGCAAAGCGCAGGTGGCGTTCACGGATCAGGGGCTTCGCACGGTCATCCGCGGCTACACCCGCGAAGCCGGCGTTCGCAACCTGGAGCGCGAGGTCGGCGCCATCTGCCGCAAGATTGCCCGGCGCCGCGCTGAAGGCAACGAGGAGAAACTCAAGGTCACACCGGAGCTGGTTCACGAGCTGCTCGGCGCGCCGCGCTTCATGGACGAAGAAGTCAAGGATCGCACCCGCAATCCTGGCGTCGCGACCGGCATGGCGTGGACGCCGGTCGGCGGTGACGTCCTGTTTGTCGAGGCGACGCGTATGGCCGGGGGCGGATCGCTGACGCTGACCGGTCAGCTAGGCGACGTGATGAAAGAATCGGCGCGTGCGGCGCTGTCGTGGGTGCGCGCACACGCCACCGAGTGGCAGATCGATCCCGAATTCTTCAAGAGCTCGGAACTTCACGTCCACGTGCCGTCTGGAGCGATCCCGAAGGACGGCCCGTCAGCGGGCGTGACCATGGTCACCGCGATGGTCTCGGAGCTGACGAGACGTCCCGTCCGTGGCGACTTGTCGATGACCGGCGAGATCACGCTGCAGGGCAAGGTGCTGCCGGTCGGCGGTATCAAGGAAAAAGTGCTGGCGGCGAAGCGTCTCGGCATCAAGGAGATCATCCTGCCGCGTCAGAACGACAAGGACGTGAAGGAAGACCTGAGCGAAGAACTGCGGAAGGGACTGACGATCCACCTGGTGAGCACGATCGACGAAGTGCTGTTGCTCGCACTCGTGCACCAGAACGATCGCCCGACACGGCGCACGACCGACAAAGCGAAGCCGAAGAGCGGGCACGCCGCCAAGCACGCGAATCGCGCGCGCTGAATCGCTCGAACTGACGGTGGTGAAGGCCGGAGGACCGCGAGCACGAGAGAGGTGACGAAGCGACGCGTCATCAGGGCCTCCTGCGGCGCACTATAGCAGGGTCAGCCCCGCCAGCGTCTTGAGGTCGACGATTTCACCAGATGCCACAAGGGCGCGCGCCTCGTCCAAGGTGAAGGTCTTCGGCTCGATCTCTTCGTCGTCATCCTTCCGCGCCGTTGAATCCGGCGCGGGAGGACGCAGGTCCTCGCAGCGGTAGTAAATCATTTCCTCGTCACAAAAGCCCGGCGTCGGGTAGTAACCGCGCAAGCGCGTCACCGTTCCGGGCGCGAGTCCGATTTCTTCTTCGCACTCGCGCGCGGCCGCTTCGTCCGGATTTTCACCGTGTTTCAAGCTGCCGGCCGGCAGTTCCCAGATCCATCGATCGATCGAGTAGCGATACTGCCTGATCAGGATGATCTTCCCGGGTTCGGGGACCGGCAGGATCACGACCGAGCCTGGATGACGCACGATCTCCATGTCGACGGTGTGGCCGGTCGGCAGCTTCACGACGTCGACCTCCAGTTGAAAGATGCGTCCCTTGTAGATGGTCGTGCGCGCGAGCAGTTCCGAAGACATGGAACAAGATTACAATGCGCGCTATGAAGCGACGCGAATTCCTCAAGTCATCGGTTGCCGGTTCACTTGGCGCCACGCTGGCGGACCATTCACTCGGCGCGTCCCCGCTCGAAGGGGGACTCCAGCCGCGCGCGGCATCGACGCGGAAGATCCTGATCGCCGGAGGCGGCTTCGGCACCGCGTTCATCCGCTACATGGCGCAGCTCACGGGCAAGCCGCGACCGAAGCTGCTGTACCTGCCGACCGCGTCAGCCGATTCGCCAACCGGCATCATCAATTGGTATCGGGCGTGCGCGCCGCTCAACGTTGAGCCGTCGCACCAGATCAGTTTCATCGCCAGCTACACGCAGACGCGCACGTGGGAGGAAGTGCTCCTGTCGGTTGACGGCATTGTCTGTTCTGGCGGCAACACGCTGAATCAGCAGGTCATCTGGAAGGCGCACGGCATCGACGCGATCCTCAAGCAGGCGTGGGACCGAGGCATTGTGCTGGGCGGCGCGAGCGCCGGCTCACTGTGCTGGTTCGAGCACGGCACGACGGACTCGCGCCCGAAGGAATTGTCGAGGGTTGACTGCATGGGATTCCTGCAGGGCAGTCACTCACCGCACTATGACGCTGAACCCGGGCGGCGTCCGCTGTATCAGAAGATGATTCAGGCGGGGCAGATGAAGCCTGGTTATGCCTGCGACAACGACGCCGGCATCTACTTCGAGGACAACACCGTCAAGCGTGTCGTGTCGACCCGCGCGGCAGCGAAGGTGTACTACGTCAGTCTCGAGGGCGGGAAGGTCGTTGAAAAAGTGATGGAGCCGGAGCGAATCGAGTAGCGGCGCCCCCGTCGCGCCGCCCGGCGCTTACTCGGCGAACTCGTTGTTCGTGCCCGGGGTGTCTTTCGCGAAGATCGTGGCCTGCTTGTCTTCCGGCACCAGGTCCATCAGCACGGCCTCGAGATCCGGTGCCAGCGGCGCGGTGAACTCAAGACGTTCCTGCGTGCGTGGGTGGGTAAAAGCCAGCCGCTCGGCGTGCAGAAACGGACGGGTCAGTCGCAGCACCGGCCGCAGTCGTTGCGGCATGCTCTTGTGCACACCGCCGTAGAGTGCGTCGCCGACGATCGGGTGGCCGATCTCGCTGAGGTGGACGCGGATCTGGTGG
Source organism: Acidimicrobiia bacterium (assembly GCA_038144855.1). Classification (GTDB taxonomy): domain Bacteria; phylum Acidobacteriota; class Vicinamibacteria; order Vicinamibacterales; family UBA2999; genus 12-FULL-67-14b. Next base: position 9,768 of record JAYQOO010000063.1, read on the forward strand.
GTGCGCCCGGTCGCAATTGCGATTCTCAACAGCGTGAGGCCCTGCAGGTCGCGCGCCCAGGTGACTCGGGTTACGGCGTTACGCGCGCGGTCGGCGCGCCGCGTGGTCATCTTCAAGCGGTTCTTGGGATCGCGTCCGATGGCGGCGTTGATGCGCTTGCGCTGCTGGACCAGCCCCCACGCGAGCGCCACGTATTCCTTTTCGACTTCACGGTCGTGAAACTGGCGCGCCAATTCCTTGTGCGCGTCGTCATGTTTGGCCACCACCATGACGCCGGACGTGCCTTTGTCGAGGCGATGGACGATGCCCGGTCTCACCTCGCCGCCAATGCCGCTGAGATCCTTGACGTGGTGCAGCAGCGCGTTCACCAGCGTGCCGCTGGCGTTGCCGGCCGCCGGGTGCACGACCATGCCGGCCGGCTTGTTGACGACGACAAGATCGGCGTCGTTGAAGATGATCTCGAGGGGGATATCTTCGGCTTGCGCGGCGGATGGTTGAGCCTCCGGCAACTCGACGCCGATCACGTCGCCCTCGCGAATGTCGCTGTTGGCCTTCGCCTTCTTGTAGCGCGAATGCGTGACGTGGCCGCTCTCGATCAGCCGCTGGATCTGCGAACGTGAGAAGTCTGATATTTGTCCGGTCAGGTAGCGATCGAGGCGATCACCGGCATGATCGGCCTCGGCTACGAACGACAGTGTGCCCACGTGCCTGCGTGCCTGCGTGCCTACACGAACCGTGGCTTGCGCGGACCCTGCGGCAGTTCGGGTTCGGCAGGCCGCTCGGGCCGGCTCAAGTACCACAGCATGAAGATGCTGATCGGCGCCAGCACCAGGGAGATGAACTGCGACGTCGAAATCATGTTGAAGACTAGGCCACGGTCGTCGCCTCGGTAGAACTCGATCACGAAGCGCAACACCGAGTACAGGAAGGCGAAGCTCCAGAAGGTGCGGCCGGCAAAGTGACCGGGCCGCTTCTCGAGGATCAGCATCGCCACCAGCAGGATCAGGCCCGCGCCGGCTTCGTAGAGCTGCGTCGGATGCAGCGCGACGTTGAGCGGCGTGCCGACGTTGAGATTGGCGGCCGGGTCTGTGAACGTGATCGCCCACGCCACGTCGGTCGGCTTGCCGTAACAGCAGCCCGCCATCAAGCACCCCAGGCGCCCCACCATGTAGCCGAGGCCAATGCCCGGCGCGAACAGATCGCCTGACTTCCATAACGGCAGCCGGTGCTTCCTGAGCTGCCAGATGCACACCACGATCGCGGCGATCAGGCCGCCATAAAACACCCCACCCGAACGCAGCAGGGTGCTGAACTCCTCCCAACTGCTCGTGAAGTGGTTGAAGTCGACGATGAAGAGGAGCGCCTTGGCGCCAACCAGGGCGGCAATGATCACCCAGATCAGCAGATCCATGATCCGGTTGGGATCGACGCCCGCCGCACGCGCCCGGCGCACCGCAAGCCACAGGCCCAGCAGGTAGGCTGACGCGAGAAGGACGCCATAAGAATAGATAGTGACGGGACCGGCGCTAAACAGGATTGGATGCACGTTTACCTAATCCAAGGATATCGAGAATCATGAAGATCACACCAACGGTGATCGCGGCGTCAGCGACGTTAAATGCCCAGAAGTGCCAGCCGCCCCAGTAGGCGTCCACGAAATCCAGCACGTAGCCGTCCTTCGCGCGATCGATGAGGTTGCCGATCGCCCCGCCGAGCACGCCGGCGATGCCGATCCGCGCCAGCCGGTCTGTGAGGGGTACCGTAGCCGCGTACCACGCCACGCCGCCAAGCGCGATCGCAGCGACGGCCGACAGGACCAGCGTCTTGAACGGGAACTCGGCGGCGTTGAGCATGCCAAACGCCGCGCCGGTGTTGTGGACGCGCGTGAGGTCCAGGAAGTTGGGGATCACTTCGCGGCTCTCGTGCAGCGCCAGCATCGGGCGGATCATCGCCTTCGTCACTTGATCGAGGATCACGACCGTGATCGCCACGACCAGTTCGAGCCTGCGCGAAGCGAGCACTACAGGCTCACCGGTTCTGCGAGCGCCTCGACGCAACGCGGGCAAAGGCCGGCGCGTTCAGGTGCCGCGCTGACGTCCGGCACGTAGCGCCAGCACCGTTCGCATTTCGTTCCCGTGGCCCGATCCACCGCGACGGTGACGCCGTCGGCCGCCGGCTCTCCACTCTCGGCCTTGAGCTCCACCTCAGAGACGCCAAACAACGTCGGCAGGAAGGTTCGGTATTCAGCCAGCAGCCCCGCCATTGAGCCCTGCGCGTCGAGCGTTACGCGTGCCGAGAGGTTGGCGGCAATGGTCTTGTCCCTGCGCTTCTCTTCGAGCTGCAGGTTGACCTGGTCTCGGACAGTCGCGAGCGCGGCCCAGCGTTCGAGCAACGCGGCGTCCTTCCACTGTTCCAGATCACGCGGGAAGAGCGCCATGTGGACGGACTCTTCGCGTGCCCCCGGCAACAACCGCCACAACTCGTCCATCGTCACCGACAGCACCGGAGCCAGCAGGCGGCAGAGGCCGTCGACGATGATGTACATCGCCGTCTGGCCGGAGCGGCGCGCTTCCGACTTGGCGCCGAAGGTGTACATGCGGTCCTTGGTCACGTCGACGTAGAACGCGCTGAGGTCGACCGTGATCAGGTGGTTCACGGTCTGGAAGATCGCCGGGTAGTCGTAGTCTTCGTACGCCTTGACGATCTTCTCCGCGGCATCGGCGTACTTGGCGAGCGCCCAGCGATCGATCTCGAGCATCTTCGCCTTCGACACGCTGTCGTCCTTCGGATCGAAGTCGTACAGGTTGGCGACGAGCACGCGGATGACGTTGCGGAACTTGCGATAGTTCTCGACCGCGCGCGTCAGCACTTCCTTGCCGATGTTGATGTCGTAGCGGTAGTCCACCATCGACACCCACAGCCGCAGGATCTCCGAGCCGCTTTGTTTGATCACGTCCTGGGGCGCGGTGGTGTTGCCGAGCGACTTCGACATCTTGCGCCCGTTTTCGTCCATGACGAACCCGTGCGTCAGCACCTGGTTGAACGGTGCGCGCCCTCGAGTGCCGACGCCGACCAGCAGTGAACTGTGGAACCAGCCGCGGTGCTGGTCGCTGCCCTCAAGATAGATGTCGGCCGGCCACTGGTGGTGCTCGCGGAACGGCAGCACCGCCTCGTGGCTCGATCCAGAATCGAACCAGACGTCGAGGATGTTGCCTTCGCGCTCGAACTCCGTGCCGCCGCATGACGCGCACGCCATGCCTTCGGGGATGAATTCTTCGACCGGACGCTCGTACCACGCGTCGGCGCCATAGACGTCGAACACCGATGCGGCCCTGTCGATCAGCGCCTTCGTCAGTACCGGCGTGCCGCACTTGGTGCAGTCCATCGCCGGGATCGGCACGCCCCACGTGCGCTGGCGCGAGATACACCAGTCGGGACGGTTCGCGATCATGCCGTGGATGCGCGCCTTGCCCCAGTCAGGGATGAAGCGTGTGTCATCGATCGACTTCAGCGCCTTTTCGCGCAGCTGCTTGCCGTCCATCGAGATGAACCACTGCGACGTGGCCATGAAGATCACCGGATTGTGGCAGCGCCAGCAGTGCGGATACTGGTGATCGAAATCTTCGCGATGCCAGAGGCGGCCGCGTTCTTTCAGCGCCGCTTCAACCTTTGGGTTTGCGTCCCACACCTTGAGGCCCGCAAACAACTCGACCGATTCGTTGTAGTGGCCGCCCGCGTCCAGCGGGGCGTAGATCTCCAGGCCGTAACGTATGCCGGTCTTGTAGTCATCGGCGCCATGGCCTGGAGCGGTGTGAACCGCGCCGGTGCCGGCGTCGAGCGTGACGTAATCACCAAGCACGCCGAGAGAATCGCGCTCGTACAGCGGATGCCGGAATACCAGGCGTTCCATCACGCTGCCCGGGAATGTTGCCAGCAGGGTATCGAAGGACTTGCCGACCTTCTCACCAACTGTGCCGGCGAGTTCCTTGGCGACGATGACGGTCTTCCCGGCCACGTCGTAGGCGCCGTATTCAAACTCCGGATGGAAGGCGATCCCGAGGTTGTGCGGGATGGTCCACGGCGTCGTCGTCCAGATCAGGACCGAGACGTCCTTGCCGGCCAGTGCGGGTACGCGCGCCCCGAGGTCGGCGCGGCTGCCCTCGCTCAGCGGGAACTCGACGTAGATCGATGGCGAGGTGTGCGCCTCGTACTCGACTTCGGCCTCAGCCAGCGCGGTGCGGCAGTGCGTGCACCAGTGCACCGGCTTTTTGCCCTTGTAGACCATGTCCTGCTCGACGAACTTGCCGAGCGCGCGGACGATGGCCGCCTGATATTCGAACTTCAGGGTCTTGTACGGATCGTCCCACGTGCCCAGGATGCCGAGGCGCTTGAAGTCGCGGCGCTGGATGTCGACGTACTTCTCGGCGTAGGCGCGGCAGGCGCGGCGGAAGTCCGCCGTGCTCATCTGCTTCTTCTTGGGGCCCAGCTCACGGTCGACCTTGAGTTCGATCGGAAGGCCATGGCAGTCCCACCCCGGGATATACGGGGCGTCGAAGCCCAGCATGTTGTGCGACTTGACGACGAGGTCCTTGAGAATCTTGTTGAGCGCGTGCCCCATGTGGATCTCGCCGTTGGCGTACGGCGGTCCGTCATGCAGCAGGTATTTCGGCGCGCCCTTGCGGGCGCCGCGAATCTTGCCGTAGAGGGCCATAGCGGCCCCGCGGGCCACGGTCTCGGGTTCGGTCGTCTGCAGGTTTGCCTTCATCGAGAAGGCGGTCCGCGGCAGGTTGCACGTCTCTTTCCAGTCGGCCATAGCTATCTCTCTATTGTACGCTGGGCTCATGGTTCGCGAGACCGTGCTTGGCAATGGCTTGAAGGTGCTGATCCAGGAAGTCCATACCGCGCCGCTGGCATCGGTGTGGTGCTGGTACCGGGTCGGTTCCAAGGACGAGGGGCCCGGCGTGACCGGCGTCTCGCACTGGTGCGAGCACATGAACTTCAAGGGCACCCGCAACATCCCCCGCGACCAGGTGAAAGGCATCATCGAGAAATTCGGCGGCAGCTGGAACGGCTACACCTGGATCGACCAGACCACGTATCTCGAGACCGCGTCGAAGGACGCGCTCGATCGCATGCTGTTCATCGAAGCCGAGCGCATGGACGCGTGCCTGTACGACCCCGCCGACTGCGAATCGGAACGCACGGTGATCATTTCCGAATTGCAGGGCGGCGAGAACGATCCCGAGCAGCTCCTCGACACCGAGGTGACCGCCGCCGCGTTCAAGGTTCACCCGTATCACCATCCGACGATCGGCTGGCAGACCGACCTCGAGACCATGACGCGCGAGGACCTCTACGGCCACTATCGCCGGCACTACGTGCCGTCGAATGCGACACTCGTCGTGGTCGGCGATGTCGATACCGAGGACACGCTGAAAGCGATCGACAAACACTTCGGGAAGATTCCGCCGGGCTCCCTGCCGGCTCGTGTGAAGCAGGTCGAGCCAGAGCAGCAGGCTGAGCGGAGGGTGGTGCTGCGCAAGCCCGGCACGACCGCGTACTGGAAGGCGTCGTTTCACGCCCCCGCGTTTGACGATCCGGCGTTCTTTCCGCTGCTGGTTGCCGATGCGGTGTTGAACGGAGCTGCAGGACTCAATATCTGGTCGGGTGGAGGCGTGGCGCGCCCGCAACGTAGCGCCCGGCTGTATCGCGCACTGGTCGACAAGGGGCTCGCGTCGCACGTCAGCGGCGCGCTGATGCCGACGCAGCATCCCTACCTGTATGGCGTCTCAGCCGGCGTCTCCGAGGGCCAGGCGCTCAGCGCCGTTGAAGACGTCGTGCTCGGCGAAATCGATCGGCTGCAGACGGGCGGGATCACGGCCGGCGAACTGACCAAGGCCCTGGCGCAGCTCAAGGCCCGCTTCGTGTACGACGGTGACAGCGTGACGGACATCGCCCACCAGCTCGGATACTTCGAAACCATCGCCTCCTGGCAGGCGTACCACGACCTTCGAAACCGGCTCGACGCCGTGACCGTCGACCAGGTGCAGCAGGCGGCGGCCCGGTACCTCGTGGCGTCGAATCGCACGATTGGCTGGTTCGAGCCGCAGGTGGGGGCGTAATGCCGGGCCTGAATCCCACGCGCGTGACCCTCGGCAATGGCGTCACCGTGATCGCGAAATCCAACACCACGACCCCGGCCGTCAGCACGCTGGTCGGCGTGCGCACCGGCGCCTACGCTGATCCGGCTGATCGCGACGGCGCCGCAGCACTGTGTGCACGGGTGCTCGACCGCGGCACGGTGACGCGATCGGCAGAGGCCATCGCCGACGATCTTGACGGCCGTGGCGCCTCCTTGTCGGTGATCGCCGGCCGCCATCAGACGGCGCTGGCGGCGACGTGTCTCTCCGACGACTTCGTGTCGGTGCTGTCACTGGTCGCCGATGCGGCCAGGCACCCGCGCTTTGCCGAGGAAGAGATTGCGACACGCCGGGAAACGCTGATCACGACGATCCGCCAGGCAGAGGATGATCCGGCATCGATGGCGGTGGATGCCTTCAACAAGGCGCTGTACGGCGATCATCCGTACGCCCGCAAGGTTCGCGGCACGATCTCCGGGCTTGAAGCGATGCGCCGCCAGGACCTGGTGCGCTTTCACCAGAAGGGTTTCGACCCGGCGGCGATCACCGTGGTGGTCGTCGGCGACGTTGAGGAGCAGGCGGCCATCGCCGCCGTGTCGAAGCTGTTTGGCGAGTGGGCCTCGTCGTCGGCGGAACGGCCAGCGCTGAACGTCCCCGATCCGACGCCGATCGTGTCCCGGTCGCTCGTGTCGGTGCCGATGATGAACAAGTCGCAGGCGGACATCGCCTACGGGTTTGTCGGCATTCGCCGGTCCGATCCCGATTACACCGCGATGTCGGTCATGAACAACGCGCTCGGCCAGTACGCGATTGGTGGGCGGTTGGGCGACAACATCCGCGAGCGCCAGGGCATGGCCTATTACGTGTTCAGCTCGCTGGATGCCACCTTCGGGCAGGGCCCGTTTGCGATCCGCGCTGGCGTCGCGGCGGCGAATGTCGAAAAGACCATTGCGTCGATCGATGCCGAGTTGCAGTCTGTGCTCGAAAAAGGATTCACCGACCAGGAAATCGATGAATCGAAGAGCTACATGATCGGTTCGATTCCGCGCCAGCTTGAAACGAATGCGGCGATCGCCTCGTTTCTGCTGTCGGCAGACACCTTCGGACTTGGCCTGGATTACGATCAACGGCTGCCAGATTTGCTGAAGGGCGTCACGCGAAGTGCCGCTGATGCCGCTGCGCGCCGATTGCTCGATCCGCAAAAGGCGACGATCGCGGTTGCCGGACCGTGGGTGCCTCCGGCCTAGCGCCGGTTCTTGTTCAGTTCCGTCAGCGCGACACCGGCCATCAGCCCTGCGTAGTAGTAGGCGATCTCACTCAGATCCAGGACCTGGCCATGCGCGACCTCGATCCGGTTGCGTACTTGCCGATCGCTGACTTTCGCAAACGCGCGCGACAGCTCGCGTTCCGCATCAGAGCGCCGCAGGTGTCGGGCCGCGACGGCGTCCACGTTGGTTCGAAGCGCGTCGCTCATGACGACGCCGTTCCGTAGAACGGTGATGCCCGCCTGACGCTCCAACTCCGTGAGCGCACTCTGTAGATCCGCATCGTCTCCAGTTGGACTGACTGCCGCAGTGGCGATCAGTGACGCGAGTGACGACGGGCGAGGAGTGTTCAATCGCGAGGGTGACATTGATCCTCCGATGATCCGAAACTATCGGCGCGCAGTGGCAGAGTCAATGAAATAGGCGTGCCAATCGAGCGAAATGCGGTGTGCCGCGATGAATTCACGGCACACGTCTTGTGCCATCCGATCGCTATCGGCTCATCGCGCTCATCAACACGAGGAGCAGCCCGCCGATCGCCATGGGCGTGTTAGCCACGAATTGGAAAATGAACTGCATTTCAGGCGTGGGTTCGGTGTGCATGCGCTCCTGCGCTTCGAGGAACCGCGACGCCCGGTAAGCGATCGCAAACGGTGCCATCGTCAGCCCCGCCAATGCCAACGCCACGTTCAGTTGGTGAGTGGTGAAGCGTATTGCTACGAGCGGCACGAGCACCGCGAGCAGAATAGCGCTCTGCCAAGCACCTTGTTGACGTGTCTTGAGCCAATGCCCCGAGTAGCGAACCGCCATCCTCATCCCTCCTTACCGAACCTAGCACCACCAGGCCTTCGACACGAGTAACGATGCGAGCATCAGGCTCATAGCGACACACGCTGCCTCACCAAGCGGCGTCGGTTCTGCCATGGCGATCGCGCAGGCGATCAATGTCGCCGCTTCGAGCATCTGGATCTGCCAGGCGAGGTCGTCGCAGTAGGAGTACTGAGCCCGGCGCATCGTCGCGGACCTGGATCGCGTCCGGCGCGTTGAGCCGCACGTTCCGCTGCGCCCTCTGAAGGTTTCGCAGCGCGCCGGCCAGCCCAACCTGGCTGAAGCGCGTCAGGCCCTCCTCGACATTCTCATGCGTGAGGGCGTGGTTCATGCTGCGGCCTTCGTTGACGATCCCGCCGACTAGAGCCGCTCGTCCGAGTTGCGTCTCGCGACGGCGCAGTGCGGCCTGGAGCGGGCGATCGTAGTGAGTGGAGAAGTGCGTGGCGAGGATACCAAGGGAGGTTTCGATGTCTCGCATCGCCGCCTTACGGGCGCTCGGCTGCGTTCGCGAATGTCCATAAGAATCTGTTCAAGCACGGGATCTTGCGCGGGCGCGGTGCGCGTGGAGGGCTGTTGCGCGGAGACCGTCTGCAGGAACACCGGAACGGCGGACAGGCTCGCCACGAACTGACGTCGGGTGGGGATCATGAGCATCTCCTTGCTGCGTGAACGTGAATGATCACGAGCACCGACGACGATGCGGCCGAAGAGCAGGCGGCTCAATGGGCGGAATCTTCCATCTGTTGGCGCCATCGCGCATGCTGTCGGTCGAGTCCGTTCGAAGGAGAGGCAATAGCGATTCGCGATACTCGGTTGGCGACATGCCGAAGCGTTCGCGGAAGTCCCGGCAGAAGTGACTGGCATCAGCGATCCCGACGCGCTGTTGGACTTCCTTGATGCGGAGGCTGGGATCGGCGAGCAGACGCGCGGCTGATTCAAGGCGCAGGTTGCAGAGACGTTGCCGAGGCGTGGCGCCGAAGTGGCGCATGAACAGCCGCCGAAGCTGGCCGGCGCTGACCCCGATCACCGCAGCCATTTCCGACACTGTCCAGTCCCGCGAAAGGTCGGCTCTCACGCGGTCGACCACGATCGATACCCGATGGATTGCCGCCGGCGCAGGAGGAATGCCCATGCAGACAGTCGCCATATCAATATTATATATTATTAAATTGATATTTTTGGACCACGCGGCAATCGCGCCAGGCTTTGATCGACGCTATGCTGCCTGCCTGTTGCAGCCGGTTGGCGTCGCGGCGCGTATTGAACCCGGGTGAAGCCATACGCTACAGTGGCGGGATGCCAGGCACGCGATGGGGAGAAGCGATCGCGTTTTATTTGAGCGAGCGGGGGTGGACGCAACGGCAGCTCGCGGAGCGTGCTTCGGTGCGACCGAATACCCTGACCAACCTCGTCAAGCACGGCCGGGACTCCGACACCGCCACGTTGTCCCGGATCGCGGCGGCCTTGAAGATCGACCTTGCGGAGCTCTTCCTCACGCGCGAGCAGATCGCTGTCCTGCGAGCGCATCGCGACAACCGTGTTGAGCACCTGAAGGACGCCGTCTTGCGCGAGCTGTCAGGGACCGTGGCGCGGCTGGTGCGCGAGGAGCTCGACAAGCCTGCCCGGCGTGGGCAGCCGTCCGCCTCCCGAAAGCGCGCCAGGCGCAAGCACGCCTAGCGGCCGGAGGGCGTGTGATCAAGGCTGTCTTTTTCGACGTCGACTTCACCCTGATTTTTCCCGGTCCGACCTTCCAGGCGGAAGGTTACCGGCAGGCCTGCGCCGCGTACGGTATCCACGTCGATCCATCGAAGTTCGAGGCCGCCACGGCAGCCTCGTCGATCATCCTTGATGACGTCGAGGAGCAGATCTACAGCCACGACCTGTTCGTGCACTACACCGCGTCGATCATCGAGCACATGGGCGGCCGCGGCGAGCGTGTCGTCGAGGTGGCGAGGCGGATCTACGATCAGTGGTCGGTGAATCACCACTTTGAGCTCTACCATGATGCGTTGCCCGTCCTCAGGTCGATGCGGGACCGTGGGCTCATCGTCGGGCTGATTTCGAACTCGCACCGGAGCCTGGACGCCTTCTGCGATCACTTCGCGGTCCGCGACGTCGTCAGCGTGTCGGTGTCCGGTGCGGATCATGGCTACATGAAGCCGCATCGCAGCATCTTCGAGGCCGCGCTCGAAAAGGCCAGAGTGCTGCCGGAAGAGGCGCTGATGGTCGGTGACAGCGTCAGGCACGATATTGAGGGCGCGTTGCAGGCCGGCTGGCGGGCGGTGCTGCTGCGACGATCAGGCGAAGTACCCTATGGGTTGCCTCCAGCGCTGCCCGTCATCACCACGCTTGGAGAGCTGGCCGCTCACATCGACTCATGGCAGACATCCAAATTCGCGACCTGACGACCATCGACGAGTTCCGGCAGGTGGTCCAGCTTGAAAAGGACATTTGGGGCTACACCGACGCCTCGGACATGGTGGGCATTCCCGTGTTCATCTTCACCGTGCATCGCGGCGCAATCCTCGTGGGTGCCTTCGAGCCGGGGGGGCGGATGGTTGGTTTCGCCTATGCGGTGGTCGGCAGGAAGGACGGCAGGCCGATGATGTGGTCGCACATGGCTGGCGTGCTCCCGGACTATCGCGGCGGGCTTGGCTATCGTCTGAAGCTGGCGCAACGCGATCGCGCGCTGGCACAGGGCTACGACCTGATCGAGTGGACCTTCGACCCGATGCAGGCGATGAACGCCCATTTCAACTTCGCCAAGCTCGGTGGCGTCGTGAGTGAATACGCCGTCAATTTCTACGGTGAATCGACAAGCGCGCTCCACCGCGGCACGCCGACCGATCGAATCGTCCTCAGCTGGAACCTCAGTTCGCCTCACGTCACCCGGCGTTTGGAGACGCCTCCCGCGCTGCGCGCCCGCGCGCAGGACGTGCTCGACGCTCCGGTGGTCAATGCGACGACGATGGAAGGGGAGTGGCGCAAGACGACCGCGATCGACTTAACGCGTTCGGAGCGGCGGATCTGGATCGAGATCCCGACCGGTTTTACGCAAATGCAGCAGCAGGCGCCTGACCGCGCGCTGGCCTGGCGTATGGATGTGCGCCAGATGTTCCAGGAATGTCTCGCTAAAGGCTATAAGGCGGTAGATTTCGTGCTGCAGCGAGAAGCGGGCTTCGGCCGGTACCTGCTGGCAAAAGACGACTAGGCGCGGAGGTCTGGGGAGATCAGTAGAGGTCCTGACGATGAGCGCCAGGACCGGTTCGAAGAATGATTGCGTGGCCGTCCAACTG
>JAYQOO010000064.1:0-21293 GCA_038144855.1 Acidimicrobiia bacterium
GTAACGGTGGCGAGGGCGAACGCGGCGGCGACCGAGCAACGGGAAAGACCGCTCATGGGAATCCTCCGCGGGCCGAGAGGGGCCCGCCACCCGGATTCTAAACCGGTTTCAGGCGCCCGACCACCGCCCGGATGACGTCGGGAATTTCGACCGGGCGCCTGGTGTCGCGATCCACGTAGACGTGCACGAAGCGCCCCACCGCGCACGCTTCATCGTCCAGGTTGCGAAACAAGCCGATGGCATAGACGACGCTGCGCGCGCCGAGGCGTTCGACCGCAAGGCCGGCGTGAATCACGTCTGGAAACGTGACCGAACTGAAGAACCGGCAACTCGATTCGGCGACGATGCCGATAGCCGGCAGGTTGCGGATGTCGGTGCCCGTCACGTCGAGCAGGAAGCCGTTGACGGCGGTATCGAAGAACGAATAGTAGGCGACGTTGTTGACGTGACCGTAGTGGTCGTTGTCCATCCAGCGGGTGGCAATGGGACGCAACACCGTGAAGTCGGCGCGGTGCGGAATCGCGGTTTCGGGCATGGCGCTGACGCTACCATGCGCTACGCTAGAAGGGCCACCGAATGGCTTCCAGGAGCCACGACAGGCACCAAGAGATCAGACGAGACCGCATGGCTCAGAAGAAAGTCGCGCGCCGAACACCCGTGTTCCAGTTCCGGCCACACCCGTGGCACGGTCTTGAAGTTGGCCCCGAACCGCCGGGGGTGCTCAACGCCTATATCGAGATCACGCCGTTTGACCTGATGAAGTACGAGGTCGACAAGGTCTCGGGCTACCTGCGCGTCGATCGGCCGCAGCGGACGTCGGCCCAGCATCCGGCGTTGTACGGCTTCATCCCGCGAACCTACTGCGCCGAGCGCGTCCAGAAGCTCGCGCCTGGCGCCAAACGTGGCGACGGCGATCCGCTCGATATCTGCGTGCTCAGCGAACGCGCCATCACCCGCAACGAAATCATCGTGCGCTGCCGCGTCATCGGCGGCCTGCAGATGATCGATCGCGGAGAAGCGGACGACAAGATCATCGCGGTGCTCGAGGGCGACTACGTGTGGGGCGAGGCGCGCGGGCTCAGCGACGTACCGCCCGTGCTGGTCGAGCGCCTGACGCACTACTTCTCGACCTACAAGATGACGCCGGGCGTCGAGACGCCGACGAAGGTGAATCGCGTCTACGAGCGCGATCATGCTCTCAAGGTGGTGTTGGCGGCCATGGCCGACTACGAGGAGACGTTCCCGGGCTGATCGACCGAGCGGCTGGCTCGACGCCCGACGCCTGATCTACTGCTTGTGGCCGGCGTGCGGATCCGGCTTGGCGTCTCCGCCCGGCCGCGCCGGCTCAACCGCCTCAGGCGGCTCGCCCCCGTTCAGGAACTCGTCAATCGCCCGTTCCTCTTCGAATTGCGCGCGCGAGGCGGGATTGAATCGCTCCATGATCGCGAGATCTTGCGGCGTCAGCCTCTCCAGCCGGCGGATGAAGTGCACGAGCTGCCAGCTGGACTTCTCGCCTTCGGGTGTGCCCGTGCTCCAGCCAGGCATGCCCGTCAGCATCACGCCGTTTTCGATGATGTAGAACAACTCGCCCTCGCTAAGCTGCTGCGTTCGCGGCAGGCGCATGTCGGGAGACTTGGGATAGAGGTGCCGCCCGATCTCCGTGTTGCCGCTGCCGTCATTGGCATGACAGCTCGCGCAATGATCCGCAAAGTGTTCGCGGGCAGCGACAAAGTTTTCCTCGGTGTCGGAGACCGGGTTTTTCAAGCCCTTGTAGGTCGACGGCGTCATCCAGCCACGCATGAACAAGGCGACGGACTTCTCGAGGCCTGAGGGTTCCGGCCGCGCGCTGACGCCACGGCCCTGCAGGATCAGCAGCGCAACGCCGATTAGCGCCACGCCCAGCCCGAGCTGCCAGGCGAGCCGCCGCAGGAACGGTCGCATCAGGGGATCCTGGCCACCGACGTCCGGACCTGGAGTGCGCCGCCTTCGCCGGCCTCTGTCCACGCGAACACGATTTCGCCGTTGGCGACCGCGGTGCGGGGATACCCGGACGCACGCGATCCGGCCATCGTGGAGATCGTCACCGGAGCAGACCTGGTGCCGTTGCGATCAATGCGACGCGCGCGGAACGACGCCTTCTGGTCGGCAAATTCGATCCACGTGGCCAGCGCCGATCCGTTTGGCAGCAACTGGATGGCCACGCGGCCGAGAGTGCCCGCGTCGTCGACGCGAATCGGCGCCGCAAATGTCTTACCCGCATCCGAGGAGAACGCCGCGAAGGCGCGCGGCTGATCGTCCTTGGCGGTAAACCATGACATGGCCACGGCGTTGCCCTTGGCGCTCAGCGACGGGCCGTTGACCGGGCAGGCGGCGATCTTCCAGTTGTCGTTGAACACCGCCTGCGGCGTGGCCCACTTGCCATTGACCATTCGCGCGACGTAGTTGTCACGCGTCTCGTCATCGCCGCGATTGCGGTACGCGGCGATCATGCCCTCCGACGTCACCGCGGCCGCTGTCGGGCAGCACTCACAGACGCGCGCGTCGAGTTCGCTCTCCTCGACCTGCTTGAACGCCTTGTCGAAACGCGCGAAGCGGACGGTCATGGCGCCTTTGCCGTGCCCGTCGTGCCCGCCGCCATCGACCATGTTGCGCCCGTCGAGCCACACCAGGCCGAAGCCGTCGGCCAGCGGAACGATCGAGGCGAAGCCGTGTTCGGTGTTCGTGCCGTCATGGTGCGGCGTGAACGACGGCGACCAGGTCCGGCCGTCGTCGGTGGAGTAGGACAGACGCACGTCATACGCGTAGGTGGAGGCGGCGCTCTTCTGCAGCCAATGCGCGATGATGGCGCCAGAGGGCAGGCGCACCGCCGACGGCACGTCGGCCCAGTTCACGAACCAGTTGCGTCCCGAGGCGATCGTTCGTGGCGCCGACCAACCGGTCGCTGTGCGCTCCGCGAACTTCAGGGTGGCGAGGTCTCCGGTACGCTCGATCCAGCTCAGGAGGATGCCGCGCGACGACACCGACAGTTGCGGTTGGGCTGAGTTTCCTCCCGCCGGTGAGGTCAGGGCTTGTGGCGCGAGTGCAAACGGTGCCTGCCGGGCGTCGACGTGAGCGGCGGCGACTAGCGTGATCAGGAGTGCGGCGGTAATGCGCATATCCGTTCCTAATTCGAGCAGCTGCCGGCGCCGCGGGGGTCGCCACAGGAGCCACATGGCATGGGACCGGCCATCCGTGACGGCCCCGCCGATGGCGCGCTCACCGCGAAGACCGACAATTGCTTGTCGAGCTTGATGCTGGCGCACTTCGGGCATTCGAGTTTGGTGGATTCCCGCACCAACAACTCAAACTGATGGCTGCAATCCCGGCACGAATACTCGAATAACGGCATTCCCCAATGATAGCCGCTATACTGGTGAGATGTCTTTACCGGGAAAGTCCGCTCCAGTCGCCAATCCGAACCGCCGCAACGTTGCCATCATTGCCCACGTCGACCACGGCAAGACCACCCTGGTGGACGCCATGTTCCGGCAGGGTGGGGTGTTGCGCGCCAACGAGCGCGTCGCCGAGCGTGCCATGGACAGCAACGAGCTGGAACGCGAGCGCGGCATCACCATCCTGGCAAAGAACACCGCGGTGCACTACGGCGACACCCTGATCAACATCATGGACACGCCCGGCCACGCCGACTTTGGCGGTGAAGTCGAGCGCGTGCTGTCGATGGCCGACGGCGTGGTCCTGCTGGTGGATGCGGCCGAAGGCCCGTTGCCGCAGACGCGATTCGTGTTGCGCAAGGCGTTCGAACGCAAGCTGCCGCCGATCGTGGTCATCAACAAGATCGACCGTGCCGACGCGCGTTCCAAGGACGTGCTGAACGAAGTCTACGACCTGTTCATCGACCTCGACGCCACGGAAGAGCAGATCGAGTTCCCGGTGTTGTTCACCAGCGGTCGCGCCGGCACGGCAAGCACCAGCCTCGACGTGCCTGGCGAGGATCTGCGCCCGCTGTTCGACGCCATCATGCAGCACGTGCCGCCGCCGCGCGGTGACGTCAACGCGCCGCTGCAGATGCTGGTGGCCAACCTCGACGCCAGCGACTATCTCGGCCGCATTGCGATCGGGCGCATCTTCAACGGCCAGGTGAAGCTCAACGATCCGATCGCGGTCTGCAAGCTCGATGGCCGCATCGAGCAGACCAAGGTCACCAAGCTGTTCACCTTCGAAGGCCTGAAGCGCGTCGAGACCGATTCGGCCACGGCCGGCGACATCATCTGCCTCGCCGGCATCGAGGACATCACGATTGGCGAGACCATCGCCAATCCCGAGAACCCGCAGGCGATTCCGCCGATTGCGATCGACGAGCCGACGGTGTCGATGATCTTCGGCATCAACACCTCGCCCATGGCCGGCAAGGAAGGCCAGTACGTCACCTCGCGGCACCTCAAGGAACGCCTCGAGCGCGAACTGCTCGGCAACGTGTCGATGCGGGTCGAGCCGACCGACACGCCGGAGCAGTTCAAGGTGCTCGGCCGCGGCGAGCTGCAGCTCTCTATCCTGATCGAGATGATGCGGCGCGAAGGCTACGAGATCCAGGTGTCGCGGCCGGAGATCGTGGTCAAGGAGGTCAACGGCACCAAGATGGAACCCGTTGAGGACCTCGTGATCGACGTCGCGGAAGATTTCCAGGGCGTCGTCATTGCCGGCTGCGGCACGCGGCGCGGCACCATGACCAACCTCGTGAATCACGGCAGCGGCCGCGTGCGGATGGAGTTCCGTATTCCGGCGCGCGGCCTGATCGGCTTCCGCTCGCAGTTCCTGACCGAAACCAAGGGCACCGGCATCATGAACCACCTGTTCGCCGGGTGGGAGCCGTGGCACGGGCCGATCCCGGCGCGCACCACCGGCGGCCTGGTATCGGACCGCGCGGGTGTGGCGACGGCCTATGCGATTGCGAACATCCAGGAACGCGGCGTGATCTTCATCGAACCCGCCACGCCGGTGTATGAAGGCATGATGATCGGCGAGAACTCGCGCGACAACGATCTCGACGTCAACATCACCAAGGAAAAGAAGCAGACCAACATGCGCGCCTCGTCTGCCGACGAAGCGATCCGCCTGGTGCCGCCGCACATCATGGGCCTGGAACAGGCGATCGAATTCATCAACGACGACGAACTCGTCGAGGTCACGCCCAAGAACATCCGCCTCCGCAAGCGCATTCTCGCCAGCAACATGCGCCCGAAGAAGAGCGACGACTAGCGAGAGCGAGATGCCGTTCTCGATCCGGCGGGAACCGTCGCTATTGCGGCTCGAGTACACCGGCACGTTGACCGGAGCCGAGCTGCATTCGTCGCTGGACGCGCTCGATCAGGAACAGCGGGCCAGCTCGCCATGGCCCAACACGCTCGCTGACCTGCGCGGCGTTGAGCTGAATCAGCTGTCGTTTCCCGACATGATGAGCGTGGCGAAGCGTCGGGATACGGTGGCGCCAGCCAACCCGATTCGCACGGCATTGGTCGCCGATTCGCCGACCGTGCTGGGGTTCTGCCGGATGTTTCAATCCCTGATGCAGAACCCGAACATCGCGGTCCAGGTCTTCACCGATATCGACGAAGCCGTGGCGTGGCTTACGCCGCCGTCGAACTGAAGCCGCTTGGGGGCGGCCTCGGTGGCAGTGTGCGACGGGTCTCGTCGAACAACATCGGTGCGCACATATCGAGATCCGCGAGCCGCGGCGCGTCGACGCCCGCTTCGAGCATGATCGGATCGTCCGGCAGGTTGGACAGGTCGCGTTCGCTGCCGGCAAAGCCGTAGCGATGCGCGAGCCGGTTCGCCGCGCAGACAATCACCGCTGACTTCCGGTCGTGCGCCCAATCGGGGTCGTGGTGCCAGGCGATGCTGTCGGTGATCTTTTCCGGTACGTCCCAGCGTGCCACCAGCCAGCCACCCAGCTGCGCGTGCCGCACACGCGTCGTCTCGGCGACTTCCTCGGGTGTCGGACGCACACCCGTCTCGCGTTCGTACTCGTGCGCCAGCTTCAGCACCAGCAGCTTGCCGACATCGTGCAGCAGCCCTGCGAGGAACAACTCACCGGAGGCGCTGTGGCCGGCGGACAGCTTGGCAGCCCATCTCCGCAGTGCCCATCTGCTGTGAGATCCAGGTCTGAGCCGAACTGTCCTGACGAACCAGCCATCACAGACGGCACCGCAACATCAAGCGCGGGAGCCAACGGCACGTCGCTCAACAGAGCAGTCGCGAGAACCGCCAACCAAGCCGCCGACATCTTGAGTGGAGCCCGACGATTGACTGGGCTGGCCCGAACACCGACAGTCCCCCAACGGCCGGTATCCGTGGCCATCCCAGCCCTGCCTCCACGTGTTGCACGTTGCGGAGTCAGAGAGGCTGCGCCGCCAGCGCTGACACGAGCGCCTCGACCGCCGCAGGGTGGTAGAGCGAGCCTGCGCCGCGGCGTAATTGCTCGACGGCATCCAAGATACTGAGCGGCTCCCGATAGGGACGCGCCTCTGTCATGGCGAGAAAAACAGCAATGACGCGGGTCAGGCCGGGCCCATGGCCGCCAGACGAGGGCGACGCATCCAGCGACAGCCATCCGGACGGCTCGCCCATGGCGCCGATCCAGGCGGCGGCGGTGGCAAGTCCACACCGCGCCACGGCGCCTCCCCCTCGGAAACATACGTCGCCAGAGTCTTGCGCTCATCAGAGGTCAAGGGACGATCCGCTTCGAGCAGGAAGGCGGGCATGACCAGCTTGCCGATGTTGCGCAGTTCGACCGCCCGCATCAAGTCAAGCTGCTCGCCCATCGTCATCCCCAGCCGCGCGACAATGGTCGTCGCATCCGTGCGCTCCCAGGCCTCGAGGCCGTCGATGCGCGAATACAAGTAAGCCCTTCGTTTGGCCATCTCAGTGCGGACGGCCAGCTCGGCGCTCGCACGACGCCGACGGGCCAGCAACTCGGATTCAGCCACGTCGAGCGCGGCGTACAACTTGCGCTTGTCGAACGGTTTCAGCAGGTAGCCTGAGACGCCTTCGCGCAGCGTCGCGTCGACGGGCAACATGTCGTGCGACGTGGCGTAAATGACCTGCATGGGATTGGGGCCAGCGGTCAATTGCCCGCCCAGCCACACGCCCGACTTGCCGGCGCCGAGGCTCACGTCGCAAATGGCCACCGTCGGCCGGTGCTGCGCCACAGCGTTAATGGCTTCGTCGGCAGTCGCGGCCTCAACGGCTAACCGTCCGCTCTCGACGACCCACTTGACCAATGCTCGCCGAATCGTTGCCTGGTCCTCGACAATCAGGATGGGACCGGGGATCTCTCGAACCGTTTGCGACACAGCCATGACACCTTTCGCCATCACCACGCATTAATTCACTAGACTAGAACCTTGGATTGACGCGAGCTGCAAAGATCGCGCTCAAGAACGGAAACCCGAGTGCTCTCAAGCACGCGTCGAACGAAAGCCCAATGCTCGCGCCCGACACGAGGTCATCGATGGCGATTGCAGCATCGCTCATCGAGCGCACAGTGGCAACGACGTCGATGCCAGCCAGCTGCCGCAAGAGCGATTCGACTGCCTGACGGTTCAGGTCTTGATCCTAAACTACGACGACGCGAATTTTGCGCATACGCAGGTCACACTGCCGCCGGCCACGTCACGCGAAAGGTGCTGCCGGAACCTGGGACGCTCTCGACTTCAATAGTCGCTCCGGTTCGGGTCGCGGTTTCATGCACGGTCGCGAGACCAAGGCCGGGGGCTCCGCGCTCCCCCTTCGTTGAGAAGAAGGCATCGAACATACGATCGAGAACATCCTCGTCCATGCCACAACCATTATCCGACACTTCCAGCACGGCGCCAAGCGCCCCCGCCGCAGCAACCGGCCGGGCGGATACGCTGATAAGGCCATTCGCCCCGACGGCCTGACTCGCGTTGACGACTAGGTTGCTGACGATCTGCAGCACATCCTCAGCAGACGCTTGGATCCTGGGGACTGGGCCAAGGTCCACCGACAAACCGGCCTCTGCCGCCCAATGGCGCATCAGCGGTTCCAGGCCCCGCAACGTCGCCTGAAGGTCGAGCGGCGTGCCCGCGGCCGGTTGCGCGTTACCGTGACTCGTCGCCGTAATTCGATGTGTCAGGCCGATTCCGGCGTCGATCTGTGCCTGCATTTCTCGAATGGTGTCGCGCCCGGCTGTGACGTCCGGGGGCAGTTCGTGGTCGAGCAACTCGAGGCCCATCTGAATCGCCGTGAGGTAATTACGGAAATCGTGAGCGATGCCGGTAGCGGCCCGCCCAATCGCTTCCTGACGCCGCAGACGTTCGTTGGTGATTCTCAACCTGGCCAGTTCGGTGACATCCTTAATCAATAGGATTGCAGCCGTCTGTCCGCGCAATTCATGCCAGGACCGCGACACCTCAACGACGCGCCGGTGTCCCCTAGTGCCTGTGGCCACGACCTTCGGCGAACCGGCGGTGGTAGGCTCCCCTCCGACCAGCCACGCCAGGTCCGAGTGGTTCACGTTCGGAAACAACGCGGTCAGCGTCAGCCCGACAACGGCCGCACCACCACCGAGCAGCCTGACAGCCGCCAGATTCGCCTCAATGACCGTCCCGTCGTGGCCACAGAGCAGAATGGCGTCCGGCGATTGTTCGGCCAGCAGGGCGCCCCGACTGCGCTCTTCGAGCAGAGTCCGGAAACGCGAAAGACGGGCCATCGCGCGTACCCGCAGGCGCAACTCCGTCCCGTCTACAGGCTTGGAAATGAAATCGTCGGCTTCTGCCTCGAAGCCGGCAAGACGCGACTCCCGGTCCGCCAGCGCCGTTACCATGATGACCGCAATTTCCCTGGTCGCGGCATTGGCGCGAATTCTGCGGCACACCTCGATGCCGCTCAAGTCTGGCATCATGACATCGAGCAGCACTAGATCAGGGCATTCGGCAGCGATTGCGCGTAACGCGGCCTCACCGCTGCCCACGGCGGTGACCTCATAACCGTCGATGCCCAGAAGGTCAGTCAGGACAGAGCGATTGACCTCCATATCGTCGACGACGAGCACCCGAAAGCCCATATGGGTCTTCAGCTTATCATTCCTATTTCCGCGCTATTCTTGATCCTCAAACGGACACCATGAATTCCCTGCGCGTGCGCGCGCTGCTGATTGCCACGTTGGTGACGGTCCTGTCGCTTGCGATCTCGTTTCAGTCCTTTGAGGACGAGACCGCCGCCATCCGCCTGCGCGAAGGCACCGAAGTAATAGCGACGTTGGCCTCAACGGGCGGGGCGCTCAACCTTGCGATCAAAGAAGTCACCGCGTACCTGGATCAACTTGCTCCGCTGACTGAATCGCCGGATGCGTCCACCTGTCAAACCGCGCTGCAAGCGTCGGCACCCAAGAAGGCTGTGCTGGGACTGATCAAGCAGGTCTTCATCGTGAGAGGCGACACGGCAATTTGCCAGGTGTCGCCAGGAACCTTCAGCGTGTTCGGCCCGACGGGCGCGCGGCTGCAGTGGGCCGTCCCTTCGGGCGCGCCTCTGGCTTCGGGTGAACCCATCTATGGCGCGATCTCACGCGAATGGGTGGTGGTGGTGGCCAAGCATCTGCCGGGTTCGCGCGGCATGATCGTGGCGTCGCTCTCGCTGTCACGCTTGAACGAACTGGTGTTCGAGCCGCTTGTGGTCAGTAATCGGACCCTCGTGACCATCACCGACGCCGATGGCCGTACCATGCTGCGCTCGGAGGGCTTCAGCGAGCGCGTCGGGCGTCCCATTCCGTTGCAGTCTCAAGTGGAAGGCGTCAGTCGATCGGCGTTCGGCTTCCCCGTATTGAAGAGGCCGGACGGCACGCTGACGGTGACTCAACCGGAGCCCGTGATTTCACCAGACGCTGCCGGGATCATGCGAGTGTGGGCGGGGCGAGAACTGTCGCCGATGCCCTGGGTGATGTTCGCGGGCCGCGTGCTCGAATTGCCGACGCTGGGTTCCTGGATTCGAGGAGTGGTTCGCGAGAACGCCGCCACGTTCGGCTTATTGGTTCTCATCTTGTGGATGCTGGCAAGTGTCGGGCTCCAGCTGAATTCGATGGGCAGGTACGTTGCCACTGCGGCCAAAACAGGCAACCTGTTGCCGCCGCGAGGCTTCCCGATCGAGTTCGACCCCCTGGTGGCCGCGTTCCGAGAGGCATTCGACCTGCGGAAGGCCGCCGAGCTTCAATTGGAAGCGTCGAATCAGCACCTGCGCCAACTCGTCGAGGCCGGCGTCGCCGAGGCACGCCGTGCCGAACGCTTCAGGGAGGCGGTCATGGAAACCGCGCATGACGCGCTGCTGGTCGTGGATGCAGGCGGCATCATCGTGGCCACGAACAGCGGCGTGCAACAGGTGCTCGGCTTCTCACGCGACGAGCTGCTTGGCCGTCGTCTCGCAGACACAGTTGTGCCGCCCGAATATCGCGCCGCGCATCAAGCCGCGTTCGTTCAACGTCACGCCTCTGGACATGACCTGAACGGACGTCACGTTGAACTGCCGGTGCGCCGGGCCGACGGGACGACGTTTCCGGCAGAGCTGGTCGTGTCCACGACACACGTGGGCGGGCAGTTTTTCGGCGTTGGGTTCATTCGCGATATCACCGAACGGGCCAAGAGCGAGCAGGAGCTGCGCGACGCCGTGACCGCCGCCCAGGTAGCGGCGCGCGCCAAGACCGAGTTTCTCGCAACGATGAGCCACGAGATCCGGACGCCGTTGAACGGCATCATGGGCATGCTGGATCTCCTCATCGACTCCCCCGCCGACGCCACCCGATCCGACAGGCTCAAGCGGGCGCGGCGATCCGCCGACACGTTGCTGCAACTGTTGAACGATATTCTCGACTTCGCGCGTCTCGATGCGGGCCGCGTCGAACTCGAGCCCGTCGACTTTGACCTGAACCCGTTGATTGAGGAGATCGTCGACTTGATTGCCGAATCCGCCAGGCAGAAGGGTCTGCTCGTCTCCGCCGACGTCAGCGGCGTGGCACTGCGGTGTCATGCGGACCGTGCCCGGCTCCGGCAGATCCTGTTCAACCTGGCCTCGAATGCAGTCAAGTTCACCGGGCAGGGACGCATCGACATCCGGGTCGCGGCCGTCGACTCATCTGGCGGGCACCGCGTTCGCTTGTCGGTCCAGGACACCGGCATCGGCATCGCCGCCGATCGCCTGCCACACATTTTCTCACCGTTCACTCAGGCGGATTCGTCGATGACGCGGCGCTACGGCGGCAGCGGGCTCGGACTGTCGATCGTGAAAGCGCTCGCTGAGCGCATGGACTTGCAGATCGGCGTTTCGAGTGAACCTGGCTGCGGCTCGACGTTCTGGATCGAGCTGGACGCCCTGCCGCGCACCGCCCTCGAGGAGGCGAGCGTCGCGTCTGCTGGTAGCCATCCCCACAGCCGGCCGTCACGGATCCTGATCGTCGAGGACGACGAGGCCAGTCAACTCGTCGCGCAGGAAGCACTGTCGCGGGCGGGCCACGAATGCGACATCGCCGCCGATGGGCCGACCGCACTCACCATGGCGCAGGATGTGGCCTACGACGCCGTTCTCATGGACTGCCGTCTCCCCGGCATGGATGGCTGCGAGGTCACACGGAGATTGCGCGCGGCTGGCTTTTCCTGTCCCATCATCGCCTTAACAGCGCAGACGTCAGAGGGCGAACGTCTAGCGTGCATCGAGTCCGGCATCAACGCTGTCGTGAGCAAGCCGGTGACACCAAGCCGGCTGGTGGACGCCGTGGCATCAGCCCTCGACATCACCAGCACTCCTCAGTCCTGACCAGAGCCCACGGGCAAACTACAGCGATCTACTTTTCCCAAACGCAGCGACGATCTACGGGTGCATGAGGCTGCGCCGTCGCGTTCACGGCGGCACGCCGACCTGTCGCGATGCGAACAATTGACTGTCCGGACGATGAACTGCTGGCGGCCTGGCTCGATCGCACGCTGATCGCAGACGAGCGCGATCGGGTCAACGATCACCTCGCAGACTGTGCGCGGTGTCTCCACTTGGTGGTGGCGGCGTGGCGGTGCCTCGAGGGGCTGAGAGATCGAGAGCGGGACGACGAGGCTGGCTGTTGACCCTTTCGCATTGCCACCCTCGATCACCCGGGCTCACTGCTGCGAGTTCGGCTCGTCTGACTACATCACACGCAGATAAGTGAGTGGCACGGTCACATTCCCGGCCGATGTCGCGATGCTCAGCTGGCCGTTCTGACGCCCCGGCGAGGGGTTTGCTGCAATGGCTATGGTGACGGTACATGTCTGGCCGCCCGCCAGCACCTGTCCGGTACAGGTATTGGCGCCGATACTCATCACGGCGGTGGGGTCCTGTGACAGGCTGACCGAAGTGATGGTCGCGGCACTGCCGCCCGCGTTCGTCACGGTAAATTGATAGATGTAACCTGCCGACTCCGTCAACGTGCCGAAGTCCTTGGACTCCGGTGACACAAGCACGTTCGGCGGCGCAGGAATCGGCGGCGGCGGTGGCGGGGGCGGCGGCGGGACCGCCACACCCTGGCCCTCCAGCACGACGTACCCAAGGAAGTCGGGCTGTACGTCAACGGTCGCAAATAACACCGAACTGAGTGTTCGGAATGACTCTGCGGATTCAGGCTTGAAGGCGACCGCCAGTTCACATCGGCCACCCGGTGGGACGATGAACCGTACCGGGTTCGTCGGAGAGCGGTTAGCGTAAGTGAATCATCCGTTCATTAACCCTCAGTGAGAGTCCTGCAGGCGATCGGCGGCCGTCGCGAGGGACTGAGATGCTACACCAAGGATGCCGCCGAGCGCCCCCGCCTGAGGCAAGGGCGCGATGGTCGCGTGTTGATGCAAGTGCTCGTAGTACGTCGCCTCGTATTCCGCTGGCGGCACGTAGCCAATCGGCTCGAGCAAGCGACGGTTGTTGAAGAAATCGACCCATCGCAGCGTCGCGAATTCGACCGCCTCAAGATGGCGCCATGGACCTTTCAATTGAATGCCCCCCGTTTTGAAGAGTCCGATGATCGATTCGGCGAGCGCGTTGTCGTACGAGTCGCCGCGGCTACCCACCGGCGTCGCGGCGCTCGTAGATCGCTTGCTCGAGCGCGTCGAGCACGAAGTCCGTGCGCAGGGACGACGACACGCGCCAGCCGACGATGCGACGGGCGAAGACGTCGATGACGAAGGCGACGTAGACGAAGCCCCGCCAGGTCGCCACGTACGTGAAGTCGCTGACCCAGAGCTGATTCGGTCGTGTCGCCACAAACTGACGATCGACGAGATCGGCCGGCCGCGTCGCTGCCGGATCCGACTGCGTCCTAGTCTTCCACGCGCGACCGCGCACCGTGCCTCGCAGCCCCAGCCCGCGCATCAGGCGCTCGACGGTGCATCGGACCGCCGGAATCCGTTCGCGCCGCAGCTGCTTCCACACTTTCTGCGGCCCGTAGACCTGCTCATGCTCGTCCCAGACGCGCTGAATCTCGCGACGGAGCTCGTCATCTCGGCGCGCGCGCGCCGACCGCTTCGTCACGTCCGCCTGTTGCACCTTCCGCAGGAAATAGGTGGACGGAGCAATCGGCAACACCGCGCCGATCGGCTCGACTCCGAAGGTGTCCCGGTGCTGATCGATGAAGCGCACCATCACTTCGCTCGGCGGTCGAGCTCCGCCTGGGCGAAAAACGCCGCCGCCTTCTTGCGGATCTCGTTGGCGCGTTTCAGTTCAAAGTTTTCACGCTGCAGCTGTTTGAGCTGGGCGCGTTCGTCAGTGGTCAAGCCGGGACGCTCACCGCGATCGCGCTGCGCCTGGCGCACCCACCGACGGAGTGCATCGGTAGTGCATCCTAACTTCTCAGCGACCGATCGCATCGTCGCCCACTGGGACGGCTACTCGTGGGCGTGATCGAAGACCATGCGAACGGCGCGTTCACGGAGCTCGGGAGAATACTTGCTGGGTCGGGGCATCGGAGCCACCCTCTCTCATAATGGGCTCTCCGATAAACCCGGGCCGATTCATCCAGAATAGTTTCACGGCGGAGGTGTACCACCTGGAACGTCTCGCGAATAGGCTGTTTGTTACAGCGTAAGTACCCTCCAAAAAAAGCAGCCCGGTGTTGGAAGTGAGTTTTCCGGTCGCATCGTTTCACCCTTTTGACATGGCGCTGCCAAAGCTGGTTCAAACCTCCAAGCACGCGCGGGTGCGGTGTGCGGCCGGAGGGTGTGCCGGTAACTTACCGGGCCGGGCGCGGGGCGCCGCGCCTGCGCTACACTGGCATGCATGTCGTCTCCCGAAGAAGTTCGCCCGGCGCGAATGTGGCGCCAGATGTCACCCGAACTGCGCACCGCAGCCGCCAAAGCCTTCTGGGCCGATGAGCAGGCTGCCCTCGAGCAGGCCGAAGCCGTTGCCCTCATCGCCCGTCAGATCAGGTTCCGTCCCAAGAGCGTCATGTCGCTGCCGGTCGATAAGAAGGCGAAGCACCTCGGCGGCATTGCGCAGGTTTCCGATCTGCTGGCTGCGCGGATGGTGATCGCCTACCACCTCGAGCATCAGCGCCCGATGATGGGCGCGTTCCTCGATCTGCTCGGCATCGCGCATGAGGATGGCTTGATCAAGGACGAGGAGCCGAAGAAGCCCGAGGACGCCACCCTCGATAAGGCCGTGAAGGAACTGTCGGAGAAGTTCCCCAGGCAGGACGTCGCGCGCTATTTTTGGGCGTTGCTCTGGCAGGATCCGGAAACGTGGGGCGGCCTGAAGGGCCGGCCGGAACTGGCGATCGATTAGCGATTTCCAATCCCTGATTCCTGGCCCATGCCCCCGTTCGACAAGCACCTCTTCATCTGCTGCAACCGCCGCGAGGCGGGGCACCCGCGCGGATCGTGCGATCCGACGGGATCGGAAGCGTTACAGAAAGCCTTCAAGAAGGCGCTGGCTGTATGCGGGGTGAAGCGGGTGCGCGCCAACAAGGCGGGCTGCCTCGATCAATGCGAGAAGGGTCCCAGCGTCGTGGTGTATCCCGACAACATCTGGTACGGCAAGGTCACCGAAGCGGACGTCAACGAGATCGTCGAGCAGCACATCATCGGCGGGCGGCCCGTCGAGCGGCTGCGAATGCCTGAGTAGATTATTCTCATGGACGCACTGCTGACCCCTGATGGTTTGATCGCCCTCGTGACCTTGACCGTGCTCGAGGTCGTGCTCGGCATCGACAACGTCATTTTCATCTCGATTCTTGCCGGCAAGCTGCCCAAGAAGGATCAGGAGAAAGCCCGCCGCATTGGCTTGATGGCAGCGATGGGCATGCGCATCCTGCTGCTGATGTCGATCGCCTGGATCGTCAGGCTGACCGCGCCGCTGTTCACGGCCGCCGGCCACCCGATCTCAGGACGCGACCTGATCCTGATCATCGGCGGTCTCTTCCTGCTCTTCAAGGCGACGCGCGAGATCCACGACAAGCTGGAAGGTGAAGACGGACACGTCTCGGCGAGCGTGGCCCCGACGCTGGCGGCCGTCATCACGCAGATCATGCTGCTCGACATCGTGTTCTCGCTCGACTCGGTCATCACCGCCGTCGGCATGGCCGACGATCTCTCCGTGATGGTGACCGCGGTCATCATTGCCGTCGCCATCATGATGTTCGCGGCGCGTCCCGTCAGCGAGTTCGTGGACAACCATCCGACCGTGAAGGTCCTGGCGCTGAGCTTCCTGCTGTTGATCGGCTGCTCGCTCGTCGCCGAAGGCTTCGGCGCGCACATCCCCAAGGGCTACATCTACTTCGCGATGGGCTTCTCGGTGTTCGTCGAGATGATCAATCTCCGCGTGTCGAAGAAGGGCAAGGCCGTCAAACTGCACGACGGCTATCACGCGGTCGAAGATTAAGAGGTCCTAAGGTCCTAAGCTCTCGAGGACCTACGATCTTGCCTTGATCCACGCAGCGACGGCGTCGAGGATTTCGGCGTGCACGGCGTTCTGGTCGCGCCCTTTCGACTTCAGCACCGCGAACGAGTGATCGCCGCCTTCGACCGGCAGGATCTCGATCGCCGGCGTCGCGCCACCCTCGAATACCGCTTCCTTTACTTCGTCCGGTCCGCCAAACGGATCGCGCGTGCCTTGCACGACGAGCGTCGGGACGGTCAGTGTCTTCAGGTGAGAGACGCGGTCGCCGGTGCGCTTGCCGCGCGGCGGGGCCAAGGGGTACCCGAACGCGATGATGCCCGATGGTTTTGCAACATCCGGCCACTTGTCCAGGTATGCGCCGACGTGCGTCGCCATGCGGCCGCCCATGGATTTGCCGCCGATGAAAACGTTCGACCCCTTCGTCTCGGGGCGCGCAACCGCGCCGACAACCGCTTTGCGGAATGCCTCTTCGAGCACCGGGGCGCGATCCGGCGTGCGGCGCCTCTTTTCTATGTACGGGAAATTGAACGTCACGACGGTGATGCCGCGGGCGGCGAGTCCGCCAGCGTAGCTCGTCATGAAGGGATGCCCCTGGCCGGCGCCTGCGCCGTGCGCGAACACGAGCAGCGCGTCGAGCGCCTGGCCCTCGGCCGGGAATACGGTCGCGGTCATCGTCGAATCAGAATCAGCGGCCAGGTTGAAGGCGGCGGGACTCACAATACTTTGTTATAGCATTCCCGAAAGGCCGAGCTTGAAAAGGTTGCCGCCTAGAAGGGGCCGGACCTTTTTTCTATTGTCATTCGCGGTCAGCAGGAGTCAGTTGTCGCGAAGGCCGATGTGCCACGCGGAATCGCGGGGATGCGATCCAATTGAACGGTCCGCGAACACATCTGCTACGCTCTGCCATAAGGTCGCGGATTGTTCAACGAGTTTTCCGCAGGCCCTACAACGAGAACTGACTCAACGGAACAGAAACTGTCGACAGAAAATGTCCCCGGCCCTTTCCCTTGTCCGACCAGATTCCACTCTTCGATCTCGAGCCGGCTGCGCCTGAAGACCCGTCAGTGCAGTCCGTCGCGCGCATGCACGAGCAAGCTCGCGCGATCGCTGCGGATCTTCCAGGCGACATCAGGTTCGGCACCAGCTCCTGGAGCTTCCCCGGCTGGAAGGGGATCGTCTACTCCGGTGCGGTGACATCGGCGGCACTGGCGCGCGATGGACTGCGCCAATACGCATCGCACCCGCTGTTGCGAACGGTCGGCATCGATCGCAGTTACTACGCGCCGATCCCGGTCGAAGACCTGCGCCGCTGTGCCGATCAGCTGCCGGACGGGTTCAAGGGCTGCGCCAAAGCTCCTGCGTCGGTGACGTCGACCGTCGTCGGGCCCCCGGGCTCGGCCGCCATCAATCCGGATTTCTTGTCGGTGCCGCGGCTGATCGAGGAATTGCTGCTGCCGTTCTCGATCGCGTTTCCCGAACACACGGGGCCATTCATCCTCGAGTTCCCGCCGTTCCCGAGGCAGGCGAAAATGGCGCCGGCGCAATTTCTCGAGCGCCTCGATCGATTCCTTTCCGAGCTGCCGCCTGACTTTCAGTACGCCGTCGAGCTCCGCGATCAGCGGCTGCTGACGCCCGGATATTTCGCGATGCTCGTCCGTCACGGCATCGGCCACACCTACAACTACTGGAGCGCGATGCCGGAACTGATGCTGCAGGCACGCGTGATTCCGCCCGAGACGCTGCCATTTGCGGTGATCAGACTGTTACTGCGTCCCGGCACCTGGTACGAGGATCAGCGCGAGCGCTTTCAGCCGTTCAACGCCCTCGTCGCGCCCGACGAGGCGATGCGCCGGGATGTGGTCGACCTGAGCGATCGCGTCCTGACCAGCGGGCGCAAACTGTGGGTGCTCGTGAACAACAAGGCCGAAGGATCGTCGCCGCTGTCGATCATGGAGCTGGCGAAACGCGTGGCCGAACGAAGAAGACAGTTACTCATAGCGGAGCGCGACCATCGGGTCGACGCGGGCAGCGCGACGGGCTGGTAGGTAGCCCGCCATCAGCGACGCCAGGATCGTTGCGCCGATCGCGCCGGCGATCGTCAGCGTGTCGGTGGTGCTCAATCCATACAACACCCTCTCGACAAATCGTCCGCCGGCCAGCGCGCCGCCAAGGCCGATGATGGCGCCGATCGCGACCATCAGCATAGATTCCCGCAGCACCATCGCGACGACGCCCGCCTGCTGCGCAGCGAGCGCCATGCGGATGCCAATCTCGTTAATGCGGCGCGACACGCTGTACGACATCAGGCCGAACAGGCCGATGCACGCGAGCACCAGCGCGAGGACGCCGAAGAGCGAGTAGGCGAGCGCGAACAGGCGCTCTTGCGCGAACCCGTTGTCGACCTGCTCGCTTTGCGTGGTGATCTCGGTCATCGGCACGTCGGCGTCCACCTGCTGCAGCGCCTGCCGCACGGTATCGGTCATGGCGGCAGGCTCGCCGGCGGTGCGCAACATCACGGAGAGCGACCGTGTGCCTGGGCGGATCGACGTGTAGATGGTCGGCGGCGCCGCGTCGCGAACGCTGTCGTACTTCGTGTCGCGAATGATGCCGACGATCTCCGATTGCCCGCTTTCTTCCGGTGACTGGCCGACCCGCTGGCCGATCGGATCTTCGTTGGGGAAGTACTTGTTCGCGGCCGTCTCGTTGATCAGGACGGACGCGGTTGCGGCCGCCGCGTCACGCGCGTCGAAGTCCCGGCCTCGCAACATCGGGATTTGCATCGTCTCGAAGAACCGCGGAGACACCGACATGATGTAGAAGTCCCTGGCGTCCTTCTCGCTGGTCGCGCCCTGCCGAAAGATGCCGGTGGTGCTTGTGCTCCCGGATAGCAGTGGCGTTCTCGTCAACGACACGGTGCGGACACCGGGCAGCACCTCCAGAGCGGACTGCATGCGCTGGTAGAGCTGCGCGATGCGTTCGGGCGAGTATCCGTTTAGCACCGGGTTGAGGCGGAACATCAGGATATTGCTCGAGGAGAAGCCGACATCCACTGAGCGCAGGTTCTGCAGCGCTCGCACGAACAGGTCGGCGCCGATCAGCAGCACCACCGAAATTGCGACTTGCGTGATCAATAGACCCTTGCTGAGCCACGAGCGTGAGGCGGCCACGCTGCGGCCACTCTCCTTCATCGCGCTGGACAGGTCGACGCGCGTGCCGCGCAGTGCCGGCACCAATCCGAAGATCAATCCGGTCAGCATGCTGATGCCCGCCACGAACGCGAGCACCTGCAGATCGATCGACGTATTCTGGCCGAACGGCAGCAGCTTCTTGCTCCAGTAGCCGACGACGATACCCAGCGCGCCGCCGGTGCCGGAAAGCAACAGGCTTTCTGTCAGGAGCTGCCGGACCAGCCGCAGGCGCGACGCGCCCATCGACAGCCGCACCGAGACCTCCCGCGAGCGCGCGGCCGCGCGAGTTAGCAGCAGGTTCGCGACGTTCGCGCAGACGATCAAGAGCAGCAGGACGACGATGATGCTCAGCACCGACGCCGACCGTTGCGTCGTCGTGTCGAGATCATAGATGCCGCGGGTGCCGGGCAATACCAGCAGTTCCGGAACGGACGAACCCTCGCGCGGGTTGCGCGAGAGTTTACGGTCCGCGTCCGACAGGCCGGCCATGTAGCCTTGCATGCCTTCGCGCGCTGCCCGCTGGAACGGCCCCGCGAGGGTGCCGCGCATCTGTTCGAGCGTCGCGCCTGACTTCAGACGGCCGGCAATCTGGATGTACCAATTGGTCGGCTCACTGATGCGTGTCTTGGGCGCCGCGGCCGTGATGATGTTCGGTGTCGCGGGCACGAGTTGCGGCTCTAGGACCAGCGGAACAGTCACGTCGCGCGCGAACCATGTCATTTGTGCCGGTCCATTTGAGAATCGCCAGTTCGTGTGGCGCCTTCACCGGGATCGTCTGCAGCATCAACCCGTTCACGGCGGTGAACAGCGCGGTCGTCGCGCCAATGCCGATGGCCAGTGACAGCAGGACCACGACCGTCCACCCTTTGGTGCGGAGCAACATGCGAAGCGCGTGCTTGATGTCATGAACCATAAGTCGGAGCCTTCTGTGCCATCTGCGGCCCTGGGTTGTAAACGGCGCTTTCTGTGCTCTCTGCGGCTTAAGTATTCTCCTAGCCCTCGGTAGCCGTATCCTAAGGGAGATTGTCGTTTGATCTGACCGACCTGGGATGGGATGCCGAGTGGGAGCAGGCCTTCGCGCCGTACGCGAAGGAAGGCCTCGTGCCCGCGCGTGTCGCGATCGAATTCAACTACATCTACCGGCTCTACGGCACGGCCGGGGAAATTCAGGCGCAGCATGCCGGACGCCTCCGCCACGAAGCCGTGAGTAAGGAACAACTCTCGGCCGTCGGCGACTGGGTCGCGGCGTTGCCGACGCCGGGCGAGGCCACCGCGACCATCGAAGCCGTCCTGCCGCGGCGAAGCAAGTTCTCGCGCAAGGTCGCCGGCGATCTCACCGAAGAGCAGATCGTGGCCGCGAACATCGATACCGTGTTCATCGTGATGGGGCTGGACGGCGACTACAACCCGCGCCGCCTCGAGCGCTATCTGCTGCTCACGCATGAAAGCGGCGCACGCCCGGTCGTGATCCTGAACAAGTCGGATATCGCGAACCATTTGTCCGCCGACTTGGACGAGATTCGGGGACTGGCGGTTGGAATTCCCGTCCACCCGGTGAGCGCCAAACTCGGGGACGGAATTGACGTGATCCTCGGCTACCTGGGGCCAGGCCGCACGGGGGCGCTGCTCGGCTCATCGGGCGCCGGTAAGTCCACGCTCGTCAACGCGCTGCTTGGAGAAGAGAAGTTCAAGACGCGCGACGTCCGCGAACACGATTCGCGCGGCCGCCACACCACACGCCATCGTCATTTGATCCTGATGCCCGAGCGGCGCGGACTGCTGGTCGACACGCCCGGCATGCGCGAGCTCCAGCTCTGGACGCAGACCGACACCGCCCGCGACACCTTCGAGGACATCGGCTCCCTCGCGGAAAGCTGCCATTTCACCGACTGCCGGCACGCCGGCGAGCCGCGCTGCGCCGTCGCGAACGCGGTTGAAGAGGGGACCCTGCCGGCGTCGAGGCTCGAAGGATTCTTGAAGCTTCAGGAAGAAATCCAGACGCTCGAAGAACGGAAGAACGTGCGCTCGCAGATCAACGCGAAGAAGCACTTCAAGTCCGCGAGCAAGTCGCTGAAAAAAATGTACAAGAACCGCAGCCGCGAGTAGTCTTCTTCGCAGCCCGCAGCCCGCAGCCCGCAGCCCGCAGCCCGCAGCCCGCAGCCCGCAGCCCGCAGCCCGCAGCCCGCAGCCCGC
>JAYQOO010000065.1:0-20551 GCA_038144855.1 Acidimicrobiia bacterium
CCTTTGGTGCTCCCTATCCCGGCAAGATCATCCCGATGGATCTGCGCGCGCTCGGCGGACACCTGGTCTGCCAGAAGGATTCGTTCCTGTGCGCCGCTCGCGGCGTCTCGGTCGGCATCGCGTTCCAGAAGAAGCTCGGCGTCGGCCTGTTCGGCGGCGAAGGCTTCATCATGCAGAAGCTCGAAGGTGATGGCCTGTGCTTCGTGCACGCCGGTGGCACCATCCACCACTTCGATCTCGCGCCCGGCGAGACGATGCGCGTCGATACCGGATGTCTGGTGGCACTGCAGCCCAGCGTGAACTACGACATCCAGTTCGTCGGCGGAATCAAGACGGCGCTGTTCGGCGGGGAAGGCATCTTCTTCGCGACGCTGCAGGGCCCAGGCCGCGTGTGGCTGCAGTCATTGCCGCTGAGCCGCATGGCCGATCGCATCTACGCCGCGGCGCCGCAGACCAAGGGCTGGCGCCAGGAAGAAGGCTCGATCCTCGATCGCGTCGGCGGATTGGGCGACCTGATCGACGGCCGATAGTAGCTATGGCACAATCCCGGCGCATGAGCCATACGCGCCGGGATTTCCTCCATACCACCACCGCGGCTGTCGCCGGAATGGCCGGCAGTGCGTCGGTGGATCTCTCCGCGGCGGCGCAGCAGGCGCCGGCGATCGTCACCAGCGGCGGCAACGCGCCAGATCTCATCGTCACCAACGCCAAGGTCTACACCATGGACACCCGCGCCCCGCGTGCCGAAGCGTTCGCGGTGACGGGCGGCCGATTCACGGCGGTCGGATCGACCAGCGACATTCGCAACCTGGCCGGCAAGAGCACCCAGGTCTTTGACGCGAAGGGCATGACGGTCGTGCCGGGCTTCATCGACTGCCACGTGCACGCCGTCGGCGAAACGCTGCTCTACGAGACGCTGGTTGGTAACCCCTTTGAGGCGGAGTTCGTCAGCATTCGCAGCATCATCGGCAAGCTGCGCGAGCGTGCCGCCAGCACGCCGCCCGGCACGTGGGTCGAAGGTCACTTCTTTGATGACACGAAGGTGAGCGACAAGCGGATGTTGACGATGCGCGACCTGGACGAGGTGTCGTCGGTGCACCCGGTGATCGTCCGCCACCGCGGCGGCCATACCTACTTCTACAACAGCAAGGCGTTTGAGATGGCCGGTGTGACGCGCAACACCCCGGATCCGATGGGCGGGACCTACGACCGGGATGCGAGCGGCGCACTCACCGGTCGCGTTACGGATCTCGCCTCGGCTCCGTTCAACAAGGTCGGCACACGACCGACGTATACGCCGGCCCAGCTCGAGCAGCGTGCCCGCGACGGCGCGGCGCATATCTCCAAGCAGTTTGCCCGCTACGGCCTCACGAGCGTCCATCATCAGGGGGGAGATCTCGCCGCCTTGCAGGATGTGCGTGCGCGCGGTGACTTGAAGCACCGTGTCAGCTACGAAGTGAACGGCCGGGCGCTCGACGCGATGATCAGCACCGGCATGAAGTCAGGATTCGGGGACGAGTGGATCTCGTTCGGCGCGACCTCCGAGCACACCGTCGATGGATCGTTCTCCGAGCGCACGCTGGCGCGCTCGACGCCGTATCCCGGCGTCACGCCCGAATACAAAGGCAACATCACCGAGACGCAGGAAACGCTGAACGCGTGGGTGGAGCGCGTGCATCGGGCCGGCATCCAGGTGAATTGTCACGCCAACGGCGACGTGGCGATTGACATGTACCTGACCGCCATGGAGCGCGCCTTGAAGCTGGTGCCGCGCGCCAACGCGCGGCCCAAGATCACGCACTGCACCATGGTCAACCCCTCGTTGATCGCGCGCATGAAGGCGATCGGCGCGGTGCCGGCGTTGTTCACCACCTACGCCTATTACAACCCCGACAAGTTCGTGCTCTACGGCGAGGAGTTCATGAAGAACGCGATGGCGTTCCGCTCCCTGCTCGATGCCGGCATCTATGCGTGTGCCGGATCGGACTTCTATCCGGGGCCGTTCGCCGTGCTGATGGGGATTCAGGGCATGGTCACGCGCAAGGGCTTCGACGGCACGGTGTGGGGCGCCAACCAGCGCATCACCGTGAGCGAAGCGATTGCGGTGAACACCTTTAACGGTGCGTGGGCCGAAGGGCAAGAGAAGAACAAGGGCTCGATCACCGCCGGCAAGCTCGCCGATTACGTGGTGCTGGCTGAAGACCCGCACACGATCGACGCGGAGAAGATCAAGGACATCCAGATCGTGCGCACCGTCGTCGGCGGCACCGTCTCGTTTCAGGCGTAGGCGTGACCGCACGCCTTGTCCTGATCGCGGCGCTGATGCAGGCGGCGACCCCTGCCGTCACCATCACGCAGCGCCTTGATACGCCGCAGGTGCGCGTCTATGTCGCGACGCTGACCCCGCACGCGCCGGTCGTGTCGAAAAATGGGCACGCCACCGATCGCGTGCTGATCTACATGGACGATGGCGAAATGACGATCAGGGACGGTGCGGATACCAATCACATCGCCTTCACGCGTGGTGACGTGCGCTGGCGGCCGAAGAGCGGCCCTTACGTCGCCGAGAATCTGGGCGACCGTCCCATCCGCATTCTCGAGATCGACCTGAAAGGGCCGCCGTCAGGCCCACTGCCGGTGACGAAGCAGGATCCGGTCACCGTCGACCCGAAGCATTATTCGGTGGTGTTCGAGAATGACGCTGTTCGCGTACTGCGTGTGCAGTTCGGCCCTGGAGAGAAGGGCGCCATCCACGAGCACATTCTGAATCGGGTGGTCTTCCACCTGAATGACCAGCCGAACGCGAAGGCCGACGACGTGCGGATATCGGGAGCCGCGATCCACGCCGAGTCGAACGAGTCGGAGCGGCCGGCGATCAGGATCGCCGTAGAACTCAAGTAGCTACGCGAACGTGCCTTCCCTGGGCCCCCGTGCCGGCCTGGCGATCTGGCGGATGGCGCCGAAGTGATAAGCCAGGTGCACGACGCTCGACAGCAGGCCGGTGTATTCGACGGCCGACGCTTCGCGCGGTGTCTTCAAGACCCCGGCCCAGCGCGTGGCCTCGTGCCGTAGGCCGCTCCTGATCTCAGCCCACTGAACGTTGTTGACGATGTTCACCTTCCAGGCCTCGTCCCATTTCGCGTTCGCGAACGGATTGCCGCCGTTGGTCGCCCAGTCGTTCATCAGCGACAGCCCGTAGCGGACATGCTGGACGTGCGCCGCGATGGTCGCGCCGCCGTTGGCTGAGCGGGAGGCGTCCTCGGCGGACAGGCCGTCGAGCGACTGAAGCAGCCCGATGTCCCCTGTGTTGAGCACGAAGCCGTTGCTCTTCACGCCGTCGGACAGCTCCGAAAACAGGTGCGAGAGGAGTGGCGCGGTCTCGTCAGTACGCATGCAGCCATCCTACCAACTGGGGTACGATTGGTGGCTCATGACGCCCAAGAACCAGCCCGTGTTGTCTGCGCTGTTTGTGGCCCTGGCGTGCCTGGCCTGCGCGGCGTCTGCTGTGGCGCAGGTGGTTCGCACCGCCGATCCGGAAAAGCGCGGACTGAGCCGCTCCGAGTTCCCGCGCACCATCAAGCTTGCCGAGAACGTCTACGGCTACGAAGACTTCCATTCGGCGGGGATGACGACCGTCAGCCTGTTCGTGGTCGGCAACGACGGCGTGCTCCTGGCCGACGGACAGGGAAGCCCGGCGGCCACCCAGAAGTTGCTCGACGCGATTGCCAAGGTCACGCCGAAGCCGGTGAAGTGGTACGTCGTCGCCTCGGATCATGGCGATCACACGGCCGGCAACTCCGTCCTGCCGGCGGACGTGACCTACATCGTGTCGCCGTTCTCGAAGCAACAGCTGAAGATGACCGTGCCTGCCATGTCCGGCGATCGCCAAATGATCGACATCGGCGGCATGGAGGTGCAGGCGCTCAACCTCGGACGCGCCCACACGGGCGGCGATCTGGTGGTCTATCTGCCGAAACAGAAGATCCTGTTCATGAGCGAGGTCTACCTGAATCACGTGTTCCCGGCCATGCGGTCGGCCTACCCGAGCGAATGGAATGCCGTACTGAGCTGGGCGCTGCAGATGGACGTGGCGCACTACATCCCCGGGCACGGCTTCATCGAAGATCCGAAGGTCGCGCGCGAGGAACTGGTCGAGTACCAGCGCGCGCTGCGTGCCGTGATTGCCGAGGTGACGCGGCTCCATAAGGCCGGCGTCGCCGTCGAGGAGGCCGTGAAGCAGGCCAACTGGGGCCCGTACGCGGAGTGGTACATCGCGGCTCAGCAGGGGCCCATTGCCGTCCGCAGGATCTACGACGAACTCAGCGGAAAGCTGAAGTAGCCAGGAGGCGAGAGCGTACACATGGCCGAACAGTCCTTCGAGAACCATACACACCTACCGACTCACACCGCCGTGGCGTGGCTCCTGGCGCTGATCGCGCTGGTGTTGTGGGTGTTGCCGTGGTTCGGATACCAGACGCGTGACTGGGCGGGGCTGCTGTTGATCCTGACCGCGCTGCAATTGGGCTGGATCAGCCGCGTCTATACCGTGCGGCTGCAGGATCGCATCATCATGCTCGAGGTCAAGGTGCGAGCCGCCGAGTTGCTGACCTCCGGTGCCGACGCGCAGCTGGCCAAGCTCTCGGCGAAGCAGATCGCCGCGCTCCGCTTTGCGGGGGACGACGAGTTCGGCGCCCTGCTCGAGCGCGCGGCGCGCGAGAACATGGAACCCAAGGCGATCAAGGCGGCCGTGAAGCACTGGCGCGCCGACCTGCATCGCACCTAGACACCGGCACGGGAATGACCCCAGAGGAACAGCAGGAAGTGCGCCGCCTGATCGATGCGCACGAATACACGTTGCAGATCTGCCGCGCGTGTGCAGAAACGACGCGCGATCTTGCATGGGAAGTGAAACGCGGCAGCGTCCCCTCCCCGGAGTCGCTGGCGGCGACGCTGGCCGAAGTTGAGCGGGTCTTGACGGATATCGGCAAGGTCGAGATCGCCATCGCGGAAATGAAGGCGGCACTCTGGTGAGCATCCCGACAGCGCAGAACCTCGCCGAGCTGGTGAACTTCAGCGTCGATGCCGTGATGCTGGTGGACGTCGACGGCGTCGTCCAATTGGCCAATCCCGCCACGCGCGAGGTCCTTGGCTACGACCCAGCCGACCTGGTCGGCCGTGACCTCGTTGAGCCGGTCGATCGAGACGCGTGGCGCGCCTTGGTCGAGCAGTTATTCGACGATCCGGCCACACCCCGTCACGGCGCGTTTCGCTGCCATCACAAAGACGGCAGCAGCCGGTGGATGGAGGGCGTGGCCAGGAATCTCCTCAACGAGCCACGGATCGGCGCCATCGTCCTGCACTACCGGGACGTGACGTCCCGCAAGGCCACCGAGGAGCAGCTCAAGGCCACCGAGGACCGCTACGGTCACTTGTTCTACTCGGCGACCGACATCATTTTCGAGGCCGACCCCGAGGGCTATTTCCGCTTCGTCAATCCGCAGACGTTGAAGGTCTTCGGCTACGAGCAGGATGAAGTGATCGGCCGCCGCTTCACCGAGTTCATCCGCGCGGATTTTCGTCCGCAGATCCTGCAGCACTACTACCAGCAGACCATCGAGGGCCGGTTGAACTCGTATGTCGAGTTCCCGGCCGTGACCAAGAGCGGCAAGGAAGTGTGGCTCGGCCAGAACGCCTGGATCATCAACGATTCGTCGGGGCGGCTGGTCGGGATGCAGGCCGTGGCCCGTGACATCACCGAGCGGCGGCAGGCCGAAGAAGCGCTGCGCGCGGCGGAGGCGAAGTACCGCGGCCTCGTCGAGCAGGCGTTGATGGGCGTCTCATCTCCCAGAACGGGCGCATCGTCTACGTCAACCCGAAGGGGTCGCAGATGATCGGCTATTCGCCGCAGGAGCTGATCGATTCGCCGAATCCCTACGACTTCATTCACGAGCAGGACCGCGCGATGTTGCGCGACCAGGTGGCGCGGCTCGACCCCGAACGGATGCCGAGCGTGCAGTTGACGCTCCGCTGCGTCCGCAAGAGCGGCGAGATCATGCAGGTCGAAGTGTTCTGCTCGGCCACTGAATTTGGCGGACAGCCGGGCACCCTGACCACGGTCCTCGACATCAGCGATCGCGTGAAGCTGGAAGATCAGTTGCGCCAGGCGCAGAAGATGGAAGCGGTCGGCCGGTTGGCCGGCGGCATCGCGCACGACTTCAACAACCTGTTGACCGCGATTCGTGGCAACGCCGAGTTGATGTCGCACCGCGTCCGCAAGGATCCAGCCATGGTGGCCGAAGTGGATGAGATCCTGCACGCCGCGGATCGCGCCGCGTCGCTGACGCGGCAGTTGCTGGCATTCAGCCGCAAGCAGGTGCTGCAGCCGGTCGCGCTGGATCTGAACGAGATCATCGGCAGCGTGTCGCGCATGGCGCGCCGCATCATCGGCACGGAGGTGCAGTTGCGGCTCGAACTGGCGCCGGAAGTGTCCAAGATCCTGGCGGATCCCGCGCAGGTCGAACAGGTGCTGTTGAACCTGATCGTCAACGCGCGTGACGCCATGCCGTCAGGCGGAACCATCGTGGTTGAAACCGCCGATGTCACGCTGTCGCAGGATGCGCCCGAAGTGGTGCAGGCCGGCATCGCGGCCGGAGCCTTCGTGAAACTGGCTGTGACCGACGATGGAATCGGGATGGACCAGGCGACGCAGGCGCGCATCTTCGAGCCGTTCTTCACAACCAAGGAAACAGGCCGCGGCACGGGGCTCGGCTTGTCGACGGTCTACGGCATTGTCCGGCAGACCGGTGGCGCCATTACCGTCGCAAGCGAACGCGGTCACGGTGCCGGCTTCAAGGTCTACTTGCCGGCGGTGGCAGGGGAGTAATCAGTGATTCGGAAACCAGTTGCACTTATTACGGGCGCGGGCGGAGAGATCGGCCACGGACTGATCGCCCACCTGGCGGCCGAGGGGCGGCAGCCCGTCGTGACGCTCGACGTGAATCCGCTCGAACCCGGGCTGGCGCGGATGGTGCAGCGCGGGTTTACCGGCTCGATCATGGACAAGGCGCTGCTCGACCGCGTGCTGTCGGAGTTCGAAGTCGAAACGGTGTACCACCTCGCGGCGCTGCTGTCGACGCGCTCGGAGTTCACGCCGGTCACGGCGCACCAGGTGAATGTCGAAGGCACGCTCAACCTGCTCGAGTTCGCGCAGCGGGAAGCGGAGTCGCACGGTCGTCCCGTCACGTTCCTGTATCCCTCGTCGATTGCGGCGTACGGTCTGCCGGACCTCGAGACCAAGCGGCGTGCCGGCAAGGTGAAGGAAGACGACTACAACACGCCGTCCACGATGTACGGCGCCAACAAGCTCTACTGCGAGCAGTTGGGCCGCTACTACGCCAAGTTCTACAAGCAGCTCGCCGCGGACCGGCAGTCAGGGCGCGTCGACTTCCGCTCCGTCCGGTTCCCGGGCCTGATCTCGGCGCTGACGGTGCCATCAGGCGGTACCTCCGACTATGCACCAGAGATGATTCACGCGGCGGCGAAAGGCGAGCCGTATGCGTGTTTCGTGCGTCCAGACACCCGCATCCCCTTCATGGCAATGCCGGACGGTGTGGAAGCACTGCTCACGCTCGCCAAGGCGCCGAAGGAGTCGTTGACGCGCACTGCCTACAACCTGGCGGCGTTCAATCCGTCCGCCGAGGACGTGCGTGTCGAAGTGGCGCGCGCGTTCCCCTCCGCGCGGATGACCTGGGAGAACGACGTCAAGCGCCAGGGTATCGTTGATTCATGGCCTGAGGATGTGGATGACTCGGCCGCACGGAGGGACTGGGGCTTTGCTCCGGCGTATGACTTCGAGCGCGCGTTCCGCGACTACCTCATCCCGACCATCGGCAAGC
This sequence comes from Acidimicrobiia bacterium, assembly GCA_038144855.1. Taxonomy (GTDB): domain Bacteria; phylum Acidobacteriota; class Vicinamibacteria; order Vicinamibacterales; family UBA2999; genus 12-FULL-67-14b. The sequence continues at coordinate 7,896 of JAYQOO010000065.1, forward strand.
GCTATGCGAAATGACCAGGCGCGACGCGGTTTCCGGCTGGCCCTGCTGTCGGTCGTTGTGGCGACAGGTGCACTGGTGAGCGCGCAGGTGCCCGCCAGCGATCCATACCGGCAGGTGGCCGAACGCTACGTCAGGCTGGTGCTGGTCGTTGGGCAGCATGACGCCGATTACGTCGATGCGTTCTACGGCCCCGACGCGTGGAAGAAGGAAGCGGAATCCGCAAGGGCGCCGCTGGCCGCCATCGATGCCGACGCCGCTCAAGCCGAAAAGGATTTGGACGGCATCACGTTCAAGCCGGTCCGCGACGCCGAGATGTGGACGTTGCGCCGCCAGTACCTGGCGCGGCAGTTGGCCTCCCTGCGTTCGCGCGTGGCGATGCTGCAAGGGAAGAAGATGACCTTCGACGAGGAATCGAAGGCCTTGTATGACGCCGTTGCCCCGGTCATTCCCGAATCCGAGTTCCAGGCGGTCACCACGCAATTGTCGGCAAAGCTTCCCGGCACCGGCTCGCTGATCGAGCGCTACGACGCCTACAAGCAAGGCTTTGTGATTCCGAAGAACCGTCTCGATCGCGTCTTCCAGGAGGCGATCCGCGGCTGCCGCAGCCGCATGCCATCAGCGGTCGATCTGCCGCTGTCGGAGCGCTTCACCGTGGAGTACGTCACGGGGAAATCCTGGAGTGGCTATAACTGGTACCAGGGGAATTTCCGGAGCCTGATCCAGGTCAACACCGACCTGCCGGTCTACATCGATCGCGCGGTCGACCTGGCGTGTCACGAAGGCTACCCCGGGCATCACGTCTATAACGCGCTGCTCGAGAAACATCTGGTCAAGGATCGCGGCTGGATCGAATACACCGTCTACCCGTTGTTCTCACCGCAGTCGCTGATCGCTGAGGGCGCGGCAAACTACGGCATCGAGGTCGCCTTTACGCCCGCCGACCGGCTTCGCTTCGAGAGTGAAGTGCTGTTTCCGCTTGCCGGACTCGATCCGGCCAAGGTTGCCGAGTACTACAGCGTGTTGTCGCTGGTCGATCGCCTCTCGTATGCCGGCAACGAGGCGGCGCGCCGGTTTATCGACGGCAAGATCGACCGTGACGGCGCCATCGCATGGCTCGAGAAATACGCGATGTATACGAAGCCGAGCGCCGAGCAGCGCCTCAAGTTCATCGACCAGTACCGCAGCTACGTGATCAACTACAACCTCGGCAAGGACCTGGTCCGCGCCTACGTCGAGAAGAAGATGGGGCGCGACAAGACGCCGGCCAGGCGCTGGCAGGAGTTCACCGCGCTGCTGTCGTCGCCGCGCCTGCCGTCAGGACTCCAGTGAAGGCGGTCGAGATTTCACGGTTCGGGCCTCCGGACGTCCTGACGCTCGTCGAGCGGCCGGATCCGGCGGCGGCCGCCGGTGAGATCCTGATTCGCGTTGACGCGGCCGGCGTGAACCGTCCGGACGTTGTGCAGCGGATGGGCAAGTACCCGCCGCCGCCAGGAGCGTCCGACCTGCCCGGTCTCGAAGTGGCCGGCACGGTCGCCGCGATCGGCGATGGCGTTGCCGGGTGGGCGGTGGGCGATCCGATCTGCGCGCTGGTGGCCGGAGGCGGCTACGCCGAACTCGCCGCCGTCCCGCACGAGCAATGCCTGCCGATTCCGAAGGGCCTCACCGCGGTCCAGGCCGCGGGCCTGCCGGAGACGTTCTTCACCGTCTGGACCAACGTCTTTCAGCGCGGCAGGCTGCAGGCGGGCGAGACTGTCCTGATTCACGGCGGCACCAGCGGCATCGGCACGACGGCGATTCAACTCGCCAAAGCCTTTGGCGCGCGCGTATTCGCGACGGCAGGATCCGACGACAAGTGCGAAGCGATCCGCTCGCTGGGCGCCGAGCACGCGTTCAACTACCGCACGCAGGACTGGGTGGCGGAAGGCAAGCGTGTCACCGACGGCCGCGGTGTGAACCTGGTCCTGGACATCGTCGGCGGCGATTACATTCCGCGGAATCTCGATCTGCTCGCGATCGAGGGGCGCCTGGTGCAGATCTCGTTCCTGAAGAGCCCCAAGGCCGAAGTCGACTTCTCGATGCTGATGCGCAAGCGATTGACGATGACCGGGTCGACGCTGCGGCCGCGCACGCCGGCGGAGAAGGGCGTTATTGCGCTCGAGTTGCGCCAACACGTCTGGCCGCTTCTCGAGCGCGGCCTCGTGGCACCGGTCATCCACAAGGTGTTCCCGATGGCGGACGCCGCGGCTGCGCACAGGTTGATGGAAGAAAGCACGCACATTGGCAAGCTCATCCTCCGCGTCAGGTAGCGCCGCATCGGCGGCCGGCCAGGATCCGCTCTTCACGCCCCGCTTCCTGTTGATGTGGTGTTACAACTTCACGGTCTTCGTGTCGGCGTTCCAGCTGCTGCCGACGGCGCCGTTCCACATTCTGAAGTTAGGCGGCAATCAGGCCGCGGCCGGACTGTTCCTGGGGTTGCTGACGTATGCCTCGGCGATCTCGGCGCCGATCACCGGCGCGATTGGTGATCGCTTCGGGAAGCGCCGGGTCCTGATCGTCGCCAGCATCGCCATCACCGTCTTCTCGCTGCTGTATGCGATCGCGCCGTCCTATCAGTTGATCCTCGCGCTGGTGCTGGTGCATGGCGTGTTCTGGTCCGGCCTGCTGTCCAGTTCCAGCTCGTATTTCATGGACATCATCCCGCTCTCCCGCAGGGCCGAGGGCCTGGGCTACTCAGGCTTTGCCAGCATGCTGGGAGTGGCCGTCGGGCCCTGGATCGGCCTCTACGTGTTCGACCACGGCGGCTGGTGGCTGATGTGCGTCGAGGCGGCAGTGCTGAACATCATCATGGCCGTGATCGCCTGGCGGCTGCCGCCGGATACGCCGCATGCTGACCACGCGCCGTCGCTGCATCCCCGTGACCTGGTTGAATGGCGCGTCATTGTCGGCGCTGTCACCCTGTTCCTTTATTCGTTCAGCTACGGCGGCATCACCAGTTTTGTTGCGGTCTACGCCGGGCAGGTGGGTGTGCCGCGCGCGCTGTATTTCACGGTCTTTTGCGTGGCCACGATCCTGACGCGGCCGTTCATCGGCCGTTACGCGGACCGCGTCGGCCACCGGCGCCTGATCGTGCCGTGCCTGACGCTGATCGTCATCGCGATCGGCTTGCTGTCGATTGCCAACGACCGGCCGCTGTTCGTGGTGTCGGCGATGTTCTTTGGCGTCGGGTTCGGGTCGGCGTATCCGCTGTTTGTCTCGCACTTGATGCAGCACGTGCCGGCCAACCGTCGAACTGCGACCTTCGGCGCCATGATCGGCGCTTTTGACACCGGCATCGGCACCGGCTCGATCGCCGTGGGCTGGCTCAGCGAGCACTATGGCTTCGGCCGCGCATTCGGCTTCGCCGGGGCGCTGGCGCTGCTGTCGATCCCATACTTTCTCTACATGGAGAAGCGTCAATGGACTACGTCGGTCTCGGCAAGACAGGACTGAAGGTCTCGAGGCTCTGCCTGGGCACCATGACCTACGGTACGCCGGCCTGGCGGCCGTGGGTGCTGGATGAGGCCACGAGCCGGCCGTTCATCAAGCGCGCGCTCGAACACGGCATCAACTTCTTCGACACCGCCAACATGTATTCGCTTGGCGTCAGCGAGGAGGTCGTCGGCCGCGCGCTCAGGGACATGAGCAGGCGAGACCAGGTCGTCATTGCCACCAAGGTGTATTACCCGGTGGATGCCGACCAGGGCCAGGGACTCTCCCGCCGGCAGATCATGCGGGCGGTAGACGAGTCGCTTCGGCGCCTGGGGACCGACTACATCGACCTGTACCAGATTCACCGCTTCGACGAGGGCGTGCCGATCGAGGAGACCTGTGAGGCGCTGCACGACGTGGTCAAGGCCGGCAAGGCCCGTCACATCGGCGCCTCGAGCATGGCGGCGTACCAGTTCGTGAAGATGGTCTACACCCAGCGGCTCCACGGGTGGACCGAGTTTGCGACCATGCAGAACCACTACAACCTCGTCTACCGGGAAGAAGAGCGGGACACCATTCCGTTTTGCATCGAAGAGGGGATTGGCGTGATTCCGTGGAGTCCGCTGGCGCGTGGCTTCCTGGCCGGCAATCGCAAGCGCGGCGAGAAGAGCGCCTCACTGCGCGATCAGCACGATACCTGGGGCCACACGCTCTATTTCACTGAGCCGGACTACGACGTCGTCGATCGCGTGGTGGAGGTCGCCGCTCGCAAAGGCGTGCTGCCGATTCAGGTTGCCCTGGCGTGGATTCTGGGCAAGCCGGGCGTGACGGCGCCGATTGTCAGCGCCACGAAGCTCGAGCAGCTCGATCAGTTGGTGGCGGGCATGACGGTCACCCTGTCGCCGGAGGACGTGGCGGCCCTCGAGGCGCCCTACGTGCCTCATACGGTGATTGGCATCATCTAGGCGGGCGCCTTTCCTGGGATCCTCACGCCGACTGGCGGCGTCATAAAAAGTTGTGCAGATACTATCCTTCCCAGTAGTCGCCGCACTGGCGCTTGGTCTGTGTGCCGTGCCCTCGCCGTCTGACGCGCAAGATACCGCCGCCGCCGGCGCGATTCGCGGCATCGTCATGTCCGCGACGCAGCCGCGCGTGCCGGATGTCGCCATTTGTATCCCAGCCATCGGCCGATGCGAGGCCTCCGATGCCAAGGGCGAGTTTGCCATCACCGATCTTCGCGCCGACGAATACGCCCTTGAGGCGGCGGCACCAGGCAGGCCCACGCTGCCGCTGATCGTAATGGTGCGCGCGGGTCTCGACAGCCTCATCGAGATCACGCTGCCGGAAACACAGGCCCTCGAAGAGAAGGTCGCCGTCGTGGCGCCGAAGTTCGTGACCGCCGATGAACTCAAGACATCCGGCTATCTGATCTCGGCCGCGGACATCAGCCAGTCGGCCGGCGCCCTGCAGGACGTGTCGCGCTATGTCCAATCGCTGCCGGGGGCGGTGATCGGCACCGATGATTTCAGAAACGACCTGATCGTCCGGGGCGGCAGCCCGCTTGAAAACCTCTACATCGTCGACAACGTCGAGATCCCGAACATCAACACGTTCGCGAATTTCGCGTCGGCTGGCGGCACGGTGGGGATGCTCGACTCGGTGCTGCTCCAGGATGTGACGTTCCTGACGGGCGGCTATCCGGCGGCGTTCGGCAATCGCACGTCGAGCGTGTTGCAAGTGTCGCTGCGCGAGGGGAGTCGCACTCGAACCGGTGGCCGGTTGACATTCGGGTTCGCGGGCCTTGGCGCGGTGGCCGAAGGCGGCATCGGCGCCTCGCGCGGATCGTGGGTCGTCTCTTTCAGGCGCAGCGTGCTCGACTGGGTGACCGACGATACCGGCATTGGCGGCGTGCCGGTGCTCTACACCTTCAACGGCAAGGTGACCTACGACGTCAGTCCCCGCGATCGCGTGTGGCTCCTCAATGTGAGCGGTACTGATCGCATCCGGCTTGGCCTTACTGAGGACAGCGAACTCAACGACGAGTTGAGCAACCTGGACATCAGGTATCGTGGCCGCCGCTACGCCACCGGGCTGAACTGGCAGCGGACGTTCGGATCGCGCGGCATCGGCTTGTTTGGCGTGACCTACTCCCGTGCGGCCACCGACCAGCGCATCAAAGACCTGTTGAAGAACGGATTGCCGTCGGCCGGACTGCCGGTCGAGGACCAGCTCGCCCGTGGCGTCGAAGTGTTCCGCGAGGATTCGACCGAGGTCGAGTTCGGCGTGAAGTACGACCTGACACTGAACGTCGGGTGGGCAGGGAAGGTGCAGGCGGGCGTGTCGGCCCGGCGTCTGGCCACGGACTACGATGCCGCGTCGCCGTTTGGCAGCGATGGCCCGTACTTCGCACAACCGGATCAGAATCCGTTCGCGCTGCGGCAGCAAGACACCACCTCACTTGGCGCGGGCTATGTCCAGGTCTCGCGAGCCATTGCCCCACGCCTTAGTGCCACGCTTGGTGCTCGTGTCGATCGCTTCGGGTATCTGTCGGCCTGGCGGGCGGTGCCGCGAGTGGGCTTCCGCTACCAGCTGACGCCGACCTTGTCGGCCAGGGCGTCGGGTGGGCGCTATTACCAACAGCCGTTCACGCTGTTCGTGTCGGCCTTCCCGGAGAATCGCGACCTTCGTCCGTTTCGTGCCGACCACGCCGTCGCCGGACTGGAGTGGTTGCCGAGCGAGGTGACCAGGCTCAGCATCGAAGCCTACGACAAGCGCTACAACGAGTACCCGGTCTCGAGTGACGTGCCCTCGCTGTCGCTCGCAAACATCGGCGACACCTTTGCCATTCGCGATGTGCTGTTCCCGCTGGTCTCGCGTGGCACCGGCTACGCGCGCGGGATCGAGATGCTGGCCGAGCGCAAGGCGACGGCCACCTCGAGGTGGTACGGACAAGTGAACCTCGCGGTCTCCCGCACCCGTCATGCCGGCCTCGATCAGGTGCTGCGCCCCGGCAGCTTCGACTATCCGGTCGTGGCCAATCTCATCGGCTCGTACAGGATTGGCGAGCGCTGGGACATCGGTACTCGCGTCTCATACCTTGGCGGGCGGCCGTACACGCCAACCGACCTCACCCTTTCGACAGCGGGCCGCCGACAGATCTACGACCTTGATCGCGTGAACGACGCACGGGCGCCGGCCTATTTCCGCGCCGACCTGCGTATTGATCGCCGTTTCACGATCAACGGACGTCCGCTGTCGGTATTTCTCGGCGCCCAGAACGTGACCAATCGCAAGAATGTGTCTGGGTACTCGTGGGATCGCCGCAACAACGCGCCGAGGGTGTTGGATCAGCTTGGGTTGTTCCCAATTCTTGGACTCGACTGGATGTTCTGAGGCACGGGGGCCGTTGTCTTCGGACCGCCCACATGTCATCGCACGCTACCTCGCGAGGCTCACCGGCTTGCGAGGATCCACGAAGAACGTACACAACGCACCGAACATGTACACGCCGGCCGTGATGTAGAACGGCACCGTCCACGAGCTGTACCAGCCGACCGCATAGCCAACGACGAGCGGACTCAGCGCGCCACCAATATTGCCCCACGTGTTCATGGCGCCGGTGACGATCCCGGCATTGCGGCCGCCGATATCGTGGCAAATCGACCAGCAGGAACTCACGCCCAGGTCGGCTACGCCGAGGGTCATTGCGAGCAGGATCGCAGCGGTCAGTGGGTGCTCGGTTTGGGCAGCAGCGACGAGCAGCAACCCTGCGATTGGCAGCGTCACGACGTTGATCGATCGGCCAATCTTCAGCCCGTAATGTTTGACCAGGTAATCGGTCAGCTTGCCGCCGACGTAGGTCATCACCCCGCCCGTGAACAGCACCGCTGCGGATAGCCATCCGGCCTGTTGCAGCGTGAAACCGCGGACGTCCTTGAGGTAGGTCGGGAGCCACGTCAGATTGAAGTACAGCGTGTAGCCCATCGTGAAGTACATGCCGTAGACCAGCAACAGATTCGGCGACAAGAGCGCGGCCCAGTTGAATCCGCCGTGCTCCGCCGGTGTCTCCCGACCGCTCTCAATGAGGGCCAGTTCCGCCTGATTGACCTCTGGATGCTGGGAGGGCTCATCTCTGAACCAGCGCCACCAGAACCACGCCCACACGACGCCGAGTCCGCCAAACAGGTAGAACGTCTCGCGCCAGCCGAAGTTGGTCACCAAAGCGACCACGAGCGGGGGCGTAATGGCGCCGCCCATGCGTGTGCCCATGAAGATCCAGCCGTGCGCCGCGCCCCGTTCTGACAGCGGGAACCACTTGGCAAAACTTCGCGAGGTGTTGGGAAAAGCGCCAGCTTCGCCCATTCCGAACAGCAGGCGAAAGATGACCAGTGATGTGAAGTTCCACGCGGCACCCGTGGCAGCCGTGAAAGCGGACCACCAGATGACAATGCGCGTCAGAACCTTCCGTGGCCCCATCACGTCGCCCATCCAGCCGCTGGGAATTTCAAAGATCGCGTACGTCCAGGTGAAGGCGCTGAATACCCAGCCCATCTGCACGGCATCGAGGCCCATTTCGCCACGAATCGCCGGTGCGGCTGACGAAATGGCGACTCGGTCCAGATACGTGATAACGGCGAGAATGGTGGTGAAGGCGAGTAGCTTGTGGCGTGCGCGACTAGGCTGCATTGTGTCCTTACTCCAGCGCCCGAGGAGCGACGCCGTCGTACTCAACGGGAATCCGGATGCGCATGGGCTTCTCGCGCGCCAGTTCCTCGGCGACTTCAGCCGTCAAGCCTGCGACGCGGCCAATGATGAACACCAGCCGCCCAAACGCCGGCGAGAAGCCCATGTCGTGTAAGACCGCAGCCAGCGCACCGTCAATGTTGATCGGCAGCGGCTTGACGATCGTGGCAATTGCGCGTTCCATCGCTTGCACAAAGTCAACGCCGTCGCCAGCAACGCCCCCTTGCCGCGCCAGCTCGAAGAGAATGCCGGTCCGTGGGTCAGTGGCGTGGACGCGATGCCCGAACCCCGCCAGCCGTTTTCCGGCCGCGCGCGCGTCGGTCGCGAGCGCCAACGCCGCCTCCTCCAACGATACCCCGGCGGTCTTGGCGCGCTGGATGCCAGCGGCGATCATCTCCATGCAGCCCGATCCCGCTCCGCCATGATCGTCCCCGACCGCCAGGATTCCCGCGGCGACCGCAGCCGACACCGACTGCCGGTTGCCGGAGAGCGCGAGTCTGGCGGTCGCGCACGACGGCGCGCCTGACCCATGGTCAGCGACCGCGGCCAGAATCGCGTCGAGCAGGCGGCGCTCAGCGGCGGTCGGCAACTCTCCGCGATGCAGCAGGAAAATCACGTCGGTGAACGACCGACCCGTCATCAACCCCGCAACGTCATAGCCGCGCAGCCGGATCTGGCCATCACGGGCATCCACTAATGCCGTTTTCCACGCGTCCACGCGTCCTCCTCGAATCATGGCCGGGCAGCCGCCCGGCATCGTGCGCCTCGTTTGCCCCTTGACAGTTCGTGCACTCAGGCGAAATATACGCGACCGTAACGGTAATACAAGTTAGGACAACCAGACAAGATTGAGCGTCTGCACGTAACGCGTTGCGCGGAGGGAAGTTGTATGAGGCGATACGGAGTGTGGTTGGCACTGGCCCTCACCTTGGTGAGCGCGCCCACATCGGGCCAGACGGTGGCGGTCGCGCAGTTGTCGGGCACGGTGCTCGACGAGTCGGGTGGCGCGCTGCCCGGGGTCGATGTGACCGTCACGCAGACCGACACCGGAATGCAACGGGTCGCGATCACCAACGCTGACGGGGGATATGTCTTCACCAGCTTGCCGATCGGCCCCTACAAGCTGGCGGCGAGACTGAGCGGTTTCAGCGTCTTCGAGCAGACCGGTATCACGCTGATGGTCGGCGATACCCGCTCGGTCAACGTCAGGCTGAAGCTTGGCACTCTCGAAGAAACCATCACCGTGACCGCCAACGCCACACTGGTCGAGACACGCAACGTCAACGTCGGCACGGTCGTGCCGCAAGAGCAGATCGTCAGCCTGCCGCTGAACGGCCGCAGTGTGCTGCAGTTGATTGTCTTGTCGGGCGCGGCCGTCGAGAACACGACGCTCACCGACAATCGCCAGTACCCCAACGCCGTGGCGATTTCGGTGGCCGGCGGCACCGGCAACAGCACGATGTACCTGGTCGATGGCGGCTATAACAACGACCCGCAGAACAACACCGGCAACCCGATGCCGTTTCCCGATGCGCTGCAGGAGTTCCGGACCGAGAACGGCGTCCGCAACGCGCGCTACGGCATGTCGACCGGCGCGACCGTCAACGCCGTGACCAAATCCGGCAGCAACACCTTCCATGGCAATGTGTTCGACTTCGTGCGCGACAGCCGGTTCAACGCCATTCGCTACTTCGAGAAGAAGGAAAACGGCGGTCTTGGCCGCGATGATGGTCTGCGGCGCAACCAGATTGGCGGCACATTCGGCGGTCCACTGCTCCGGGACAAGGTGTTCTTCTTCGGAGGCACCCAGATCACCAACACCAAGATCGCGCCGCTTGCGGCGGACCAGATCGTGCCCACGGACGAAGTGCGCCGCGGTGACTTTTCGCGGATCATGTCCGCCGCCTGCCGCGGCGGTACGGCCCGCACGCTGGGCGCGCCGTTTGTGAACAACCGGATCGATCCGTCCCTGTTCCACCCGATCTCGGTGAAGATGATGAACATGCTGCCACGCCCAGACCCGGCGCTGGATCCTGATGGGTGCGGGCGTTACGTCCTGCAGATTCCCAACGACAGCAACGAGCAGCAATACATCGGTCGCGCGGACTATCAGATGACGATGGACATGCGGTTGTTCAGCCGCGTCTTCTACACCAAGTATCGGCACGACCCCGCGTTCGACAAGAACAACCCCAACCTGCTGATGCTCAGCGGCGCGGGGCTTGGTATCGATGCCCGTATGACCACCATGGCCAGCGGCTTCGACTGGGTCGTGTCGCCGTCGTTCGTCGCGACTACGCGCGTCACCATGCAGCGCACTTCGACCGAGCGCATCCAGGGCGACGGTGCTCCGACCTGGACGTCGCTGGGCGTGAACACGTTTCAGTACACCACCGGAGGAGGCCAGGATTTCCTGGCCGGTGGCAGCGCCGGGTGGGCGAACAGCGGCTTCACGGGCCGGTTCCTGGTGAGGACGCCCTCGGTGTCGCAGGACTTCGACTGGATCAAGGGCTCACACAGCGTGTCGTTCGGAGGCGTCTGGACCCGTCCGAACACCATCGGTGACGGCACCTTCGCGTCAAATGGCACGTTCGGGTTCTCGGGCCTGATCACCAGCGGCACGACCAACGCCAACGGGGGACTGCCGATGGCCGACTTCGTTCTCGGCTTGCCGGCGACGTTCAATCAGGCCGGCAGTCAGCGCAACGATCAGTCGATCAATGCCATTGGCCTCTATCTCGGTGACGTGTGGAGGGTCAGCCGTAATGTGACGCTGAACTACGGTGTGCGCTGGGAACCGTACCTGGCGGCTCTCGACAACAACGGGTTCCAGCAGGCCTTCAGCCGCGAGAACTTCGATAAGGGGATCAGAAGCCAGACCTACCCCAACGCGCCGGTCGGCCTGATGTTCAAGGGCGACCCAGGGTTTCCCGACAACGGCACGAACAACAAGAATCGACTCGCGCAGTTTGCGCCGCGCATCGGTATCGTCTGGGATCCACGCGGAGACAACGTCCAGACGTTTCGAGCCGGTATCGGTCACTACTACGACTCGCCGAGACTCTGGGCCTACGGGCGTCACCCGCTCAACCCGCCCTTCGGTAACCGCGTGAACGCGGTTGCGCCGACGACCTGCACCATCAACCGCAATGGCTGCGCCATCAACTTTACCGATCCCTGGGCGAATACGCCTGGTGGTGATCCGCTCAAGGCGATCAACTATCCGCGGCAGGGCGAGCCGACGCAGGCAGTACCCAGCGACGTGCGCTTCCCAGTGCAGGGCGGCTACGTCAGCATGCCGCTCGACCTCACGCCCATGCAGGTCACGCAGTGGAATCTGTCGTATCAGCGGCAGTTCCTCACGTCGATGATGTTCGACGTGACCTACATGGGAAACAAGTCGATTCATATCTGGTCGGGGTACGAAGAGAACCCGATCGTCTATGTGCCGGGCAACTGCGTGGCGGGGCAGTACGGCTTGACGACGGCCGGTCCGTGCTCGAACACCTCTGCGGCCAACCGGCAGGCGCGTTCACTGCTGACGCTCCTCAACCCCGCGGCGGGAAACTTCTATGCCGCCAACACCGTGGCCCAGCTCTATGACGACGCCAGAGGCTGGTATCACGGCGCACGAGTTGGCCTGACCAAGCGCCTCTCCGACGGCTGGAGCGCAAGCACCAACTACACCTACAGCAAGTGCACCAACGAAGGTGAGCCGGCCGGCGCCGGTGACATCGGTAACGCGTTCCCGATTCCGATTACCGATATTCGCAGCAGTGATCCGCGTCCGGACACCTCGACCAACAAGGGACCGTGTGCGGCGGACCGCCGTCACAACTTCAATCTCTCGGCAGTGGTGATGAGTCCTGGATTCGGCGGTGGATTCCTGCGCACGGTCACGGCCGACTGGCAGGCCGGAATCATCTGGCAGGCACGCAGCGGCAGCCCGATCACGCCCACGACGACGGGTGACTTCGCGCTGACTAACCTGGTGCAGCGCCCGATGATTGTGGCGGGTGTGGATCCCTACCTGCCGGACGACCAACGAACCGTTGCGCTCACGGGCAGTCAGCCATCCCTGGCGTGGTTCAATCTGGCAGCGTTTGCGCCGAACACCCCCGGGGTGTGGGGCGACACACCGAAGGGCTACCTGTTTGGGCCGGCATTCTGGAACGTTGACCTGTCGTTCTCGCGACTGATTTCGGCGCCCAGGGGGCAAAAGGTCGAGGTTCGTATCGAGGCGTTCAACGTGTTCAACATCACGAACTGGGCCAACCCGACGGTGCAGATCGGCTCAACAGCGTTGACCAACGGACGCGTCACCAACACGACCGGCGATCCGCGGATCATGCAGTTCGCCTTGAAATACAGCTTCTAGAAGCGGACGTGCGCCGCTCCCGCCAGACCGCCCCTTAACCCCCGCGGCGCCACCCCCACCCCCCCCC
>JAYQOO010000065.1:20561-21198 GCA_038144855.1 Acidimicrobiia bacterium
CTGTTCGCTTTTAAATACTGGTTTTAGCCGGGGCGGGGGGGTTGAGCTATCCGGCCGACGTTTCGACCTCGGTCGACCAGGTCCACCGGCCACCGCGCTTCACGCGGACCATGTTGACTGAATAGTGATACTTGTCGGCCCGGTAGTAGATGTCGACGAGCTCGAACGGACGATCACCGGTGGTGTACATGATGCGCGTCATGTGCATGACCGGATACAGCACAGGGACTTTGAGCCGGCGCGCGGTTTCGGAATCGGCTGGCGCGGCTTCAATGGTTTCGTGGGCTCTGAGGATGGGAATCTTGAGATCCTCCTGGAGGATCTTGAGCAGCGGATGGGTGTAGAGGTCCTTGGCGCGAATGCGTGCGCCGATTTCGCTGGGCAGGTAATTCAGCGTGTACGAGAAGGGCTCGTCGTCGATATGGCGCAGCCGCCTGACCAGTGTGACTTCGGAGGTGGCCGCGTTCAGGTGCAACGCGGTCTTGATCTCCGGTGTCGCGGGCGTCTGCGCGACCTCGACGTCGGTCACGCGCAGTTTGCGGACGCGTTCCTGGAGTTCTTCGATGAAGCCGGTGTAGCGCACCGGGGCCAGGCGCGTCGGCGGATCCGACGACACGAACGTGCCTTTGCCCTGCAC
>JAYQOO010000066.1:0-21097 GCA_038144855.1 Acidimicrobiia bacterium
CGTCAAGTATTCCGTACTCGACGGCGGCCTCGGGACCCATGATGTAGTCGCGTTCCGTATCCTGTTGAATCCGCTTGATGTCCTGCCCCGCGTGGTGCGCCAGAATTTCGTTCAGCCGCTCGCGCATTCGCAGAATCTCGCGGGCGTGGATATCAATGTCGGTCGCCTGGCCACTCAACCCTGACATCAGCGGCTGGTGAATCAGGATCCGTGAATTGGGCAACGAATAGCGCTTGCCCTTGGCGCCGGCCGCCAACAGCACCGCCGCCATCGACGCCGCCTGGCCGATGCAGATGGTCTGCACGTCGGGGCGGATGAACTGCATGGTGTCGTAAATGGCGAGCCCGGCGGTAATCGACCCGCCCGGGCTGTTGAGGTACAGCTGGATGTCCTTGTCCGGATCCTCGGCCTCGAGGAACAACATCTGCGCGATGACAAGATTGGCGATCGTGTCGTCGATCGGCGTGCCGATAAAGATGATGTTGTCTTTCAGCAGGCGCGAAAAAATGTCGTACGCCCGTTCGCCGCGGTTGGTCTGCTCGACGACCATCGGCACTAGTTGGTTCTGATAGACGCTCATGTCTATTTATTATCCTTCCTAGTTATCGGCAAAGGGCGCCGGAGGTGCAATAGCCGTTTGGCTAGGGCTTATTTATCCGGGCTTTTGACAGAACGTGGGTGACGGCCTTTTCCCGCCGCAATCCGGCCGCCAGCCGTCCCAGTTCTCCATCCTTTTCCAGCCGCGCGCGGATACTGGCCACGTTGTGGCCGGTCTGCTGCGCGTAGCGTTCGAATTCGGCATTGAGGTCTTCGTCGCTGACCGAGATCTGTTCGCGCTTGGCGACTTCATCCAGCACGATGGCTGACGCCACGGCTTCGGTCGCCGGCGCGCGCTGGCCGTCGCGGAACGCGTTCCAGTCGATGTTCGCCTGGCGCGGATCGATGCGCTGTTCCATTAAGCGCCGCGCGAAGTCCTCGAGGCGGCGATCGATCTCGCGTTCAACCAGCGACTCCGGCACGGCGAACGGCACGCGCGTCGCAAGTTGCCTCAGCACGTCCTGACGCACCGAGCGCTCCGCCGCGTGCATGGCCTCATGTTCGAGGTCTTCGCGAATCCGCGCGCGCAGCGCGTCGAGCGACTCGAAGTCGCCAAGGTCCTTGGCCAGCTCGTCGTCCAGCGCCGGCACGACGCGCTTCTTGATCTCCTTCAGGTTGACCGTGTAGTTGACCTTGCCGCCGGCCAACTCGGGAATCGTGTAGTCGTCCGGATAGGTGACGGTGAAGCTCTTCGACGCGCCGGGCGTCATGCCGATGATTTCCTGGTCGAAGCCCGGCGGGTTCGACGGCGCGCCGAGTTCGATGTTCACCTGCTCGTGCCTGTCGACGTCACCGAGCTTGCCGTCCTTGTCGGTGCCCTGGCGCTCGAGCGCCAGGACGACGGTGTGCCCGGCTTCGACGACGCCGCCTTCAACGGCCTCGTAGCGCGCGTTGCGATCGCGCAGCCGCTCGAGCGAGTTGTTGACGGCTTCGTCCTCGATCTTGCGCGATGGCTCGGTGGCTTCGATCGTGGTCAGGTCGCCGGGGTCGAAACTCGGCACCACATCGAACGACGCCTTGAAGGACATCGCCTTGCCTTCTTCCAGCACGAGGTTCTTGATGTCGGGCGTGCCGATCGGTTCAACGCCCTTTTCGATCAGGGCCTCACCGACCGCCTTCGAGACCAGGTGCTCGGCCACGTCCTGCATGATTTGCGGCTTGAAGCGCTGGCGGATCACCGTGACCGGAACTTTGCCCGGACGGAAACCCGGAATGCGCGCCTGCTTGCCCAACTTCGCGGCGGCATGCCCGATGGCTTCATCAACAACAGTGCTGGGCACCTCGATCGTCAGATCACGGCGCGTTTCGTTCACGTCAACAATTTCTGATTTCATGTGTGTGGAAATTTTGCTCTGCCGATCGCCGCCGGAGGCGGGGTCTGCGAAAGAGGGGACTTGAACCCCTACGGCCTTTCGGCCACCGGCTCCTAAGACCGGCGCGTCTGCCAGTTCCGCCACTCTCGCGCGGGGACTAACCAAACAAGCGTAGCACGGCGGCCCGTGCGGCCGAAACTTCAGCGTGGACGGCGGTTCGACACCACGATTTCGTCGATCGTGCCCCGGCGTCCGGCGTGGGAGTTCACCGACCGCCTGGCCGGAATTCGCCACGCGGCGATCCCCGCGGCAACGGCATCGGGGTTGTTTTCGTAGAGGGTGCGGACGATTGGCGCCGTCGAGTTGCTCAACAGCACGTGCACGCCGCGCTGCGCGAGGGCGATCACCATTTGCTGCAGCACCTGATGGTCGTCGTCCCCGAACAGGCGTCCCGTGTAGCTCCTGAAGTTGGCGGTTCGGCTCAGCGGCGCGTACGGCGGATCGAAATACACGAAATCGCCGGCTTGTGCGCGCGCCAGCACGTGCGTGTAGGGCGCGTGCTCGAGGTGGACGTTCGCGAAGGAGAACATCGCGGCGGCAAACGCCAGGCCGACCCGATCCACGATGCGCGGTTTCTCGTAGCGGCCCGGCGGCACGTTGTATTCCCCGGACGCGTTGACGCGGAACAGGCCGTTGAAGCCGGTGCGATTGAGGTAGATCATCATCGCCGCCATCTCGACGGAGTAGTCGTCGAGGTCGGCGCCGCCGGCGTACCACGCGGCGCGCATTGGATTGAAGCGCTGATCGCGCACCTCGATGTAACAGTCGCGGCCGCGCGCCTTGTGGTCGGCGGCGAACACTTCGAGGCGGGCGAGGACCTCGTCCCGGGACTGCCGGACGCGGCGGTAGCAGCCGATCAGGTCGGGGTTGGCGTCGCTGAGCACTGCGCCGTGTCCGTTGATGAAGCCGCGCGCCGCCAGGTCGAAGAACACCGCGCCGCTGCCGAGAAACGGTTCGAAATACCGTCCGCTGGTTTCGGGGTAGAAGCGGCGCAGCACGGGAAGGAGCTGTCTCTTGCCCCCAACCCATTTCAGAAACGGCCGCGTGAACACGCCAGCATGGTAACAGGCGGATCAGGCGAGGGGTGTGCGCGCGTGATCAGTCGGCGGCGGTCTCAGCCCACCACCAGAGTCCGAGGGCCATCGTGAGCAGCGCCGCGGCCATCACGAACGTCTGCGCTTGAGACACGACGCGGCCGGTCACATCCGAACCGAGCGCGTGCCAGACCGCGTCCACGTCGATTGTGATGCTCAGGAAGCCGAGCGACCACGCCAGCCCCACCGCGCCGGCCACGATGACCAGCACGCCGGCCGCCATCAGCAGGTTGAACCCCAGATCTACCGCGCGCTCGGTCTGCCAGCGCTCGTGACCGACGCGCGCCATCACCGACGCGGTGAACGACGCCGGTGGCACCGCCACGTCTCGCGACGCCAGCAGCCGTTCGATCATGCGCGTCTCGTCGATCCGGGATGAACACCGGGCGCACGTGGCCACATGCGCCGCGATGGCCTCTTGCGCGCCGGCATCGGGCTCGTGCGACCCGTCGGCGATCGCCTCGATCAGTGGATCAAGATCCCTGCAGACCACGTCAGCGGAACTCCGTTTCGAGCAAATGGCGCAGCCGCCGCTTGGCGCGATGCAGGTGCGTCTTCACCGTGCCCATCGGCATGTCCAGCGCCTCAGCCAGGTCCTCGTATCGCATGCCTTTCAAGTAGTGCCCGTTGATCAAGACCTGGTACTGCACTGGCAGCTGCTCGATGGCTTTCTGCAGCCGGTCCTTCATCACCATGTCACCGAAGGCCCGATCCTCGGCGCCTGGTTCCGGCCGCGGCCGATCGTCGCGATCCTCGTCGAGCGCCGATGACGCGCGTCGGGCCGGTGCGCAGTTGTCCTGCAAACATCGGCGCCACGAGCCCCCTGTTGCCAAGCCGAATTGATCCACTCTGGGCAGCAATGCCCACGCTAGCGATCAAAATGAGGCCACAGACGGCCGATACCAACAGCTTGCGCACTCCGACAATCGGGAGGGGGACCTTTGCACTCTAGATATTAGTGACGTTCTGTATTTCGGACGAATCCCAGTCCTCAGTAGTTTATATGACAATATGCAACAATGACGTCATGTTTGTCCATTTTTGCACGGAACTGGTGTAAATCTCCAGTAAACAAGCGTTTTTGGCCCGGAAACCGGGATTTCCGCCCGCGCTCGAACCGGACTAGCATCGTGCGAAACGTCGTAAACAGCCCGTGAAAGGATCACGTAAGCGAGTCATGCATCAGGCACTTCTGAAGCCCTTACTCCTGCATTTACGCCGTGCGCTGCTCGGCGCGCTGACGGCGGTCTTCGCCATTTCGGTTGTCTCGGCGAGCGATTGGCCCGAATGGCGCGGTCCCGCACGCGACGGCCGCTCCCTTGAGACTAACCTTCCGGCTAAATGGTCCCCGCAGGGCGACAACCTGGCCTGGCGCATACCGATCGGCAGCCGCTCCGCCCCGGTCGCTTTCGGTAACCGCCTCTATATCAATTCGCCAAGTCCGGGCGATCCTTCAGCGACCCAGGAGCGATTGATCGCCATAGATGCGGAGTCGGGCAAGGTGGTCTGGGAGCGCAAATTCAGCCTGTTCCTGAGCGACGTGCCGCAGCACCGTGCTTCCTGGGCCTCGCCCGCGGTCGACCCCGACACCGGCAACATCTACCTGTTCACCGTGGCGGCGCAACTGGTCTGCGTGTCGCCGGACGGCAAGATCCTCTGGGATCGCTCGCTGACGGACGAATACGGGTCGGTTACCACGCATGGCGGCCGCACGACCTCGCCCATCATCGAAGGCGACAAGGTCATTCTGAACACGTTGATCCTGGCCTGGGGCGACCTCAACCGCCCGGGGAACCGCTATTTCGCGTTCGATAAGAAGACCGGGCAGACGATCTGGATCAGTTCACCGCAGTCGCGTCACTACGACACCAACTATTCGACGCCGATTGTCGGCACCATCGACGGCGTGCGGGCGCTGCTGGTCGGCGGCACTGACGGCGTCTACCACGCCCTCAAGGCCAACACCGGCGAGAAAATCTGGTCGGTGGAAGTCAGCAAGCGCGCGATCCTGAACAGCCCGTTGCTGAAGGACAACGTCGCGTACATCACCCATGGCGAAGAGAACATCGACACCACCGAGATGGGCATGGTGGCCGCCATCGACGCGACGCGCACCGGAGTGCTGACGCCCGACGCCTTCAAGTGGAAGACGCGCGGGTTCCTGCCGACGTTTGCCTCGCCCGTGATGGACGGCGATCGTCTTTACACCATGGACAACAGTGCCATCGTCGGCGCGTTCGACCTGAAGACCGGCGCGCGCCTCTGGGAAAAGACGCTTGGCACGCTGCAGAAGGGCTCGCCCGTGCTGGCCGACGGCAAACTCTATGTCGGCACCGAGAACGGCAAGTTCTACATCCTGCGCCCCTCGGCCACTGGTGTTGAAGTCCTCGACGAGGACCTCCTCGGCACGGCGCAGTCGCCTGAGGCGATCGTGGCGTCGCCGATCGTCGCCGACGGCCGGGTCTACGTGACCTCGATGGACGCGATGTACGCGATCGGCAAGCGGGTACCCCGGAAGGGGGGGGCGAATGCGGCAACCGGGGCGACGAGCGCGGCGAGCGCCGCGGGTGCGCCGGCGTATGTGCAGGTCTACCCGTACGAGTCGCTGCTGGCGCCGGGCCAGACCGCAACCTTCAAGGCGCGGCTGTTTGACGCCAAGGGCACGTTCATTCGCGAAGAGCCCGCCGCGACGTGGTCGGTCGATCAACTGAGCGGCGGTGTCGACGCGAAAGGCGTGTACACAGCGGCGTCTGCGGGATCGACCGCAGGATTTGTGAAGGCCACGGTCGGAACCTTGAGCGGCACCGCGCGCGTGCGCATGATCGAGGCGCCGCCCTGGACGTTTGATTTCGACAACGCCGCCAGTGAAGCGCCGCCGGCGTGGTGGGTCGGCGCGCCGACCAAGGTGGTGCAGCGAACGGTCGACGGCGTCGGCAAGGTGCTGGTGCGTCCGCGCGACGAGACCGTGGGCCGCCGCGCCAAGGTGTTCTTCGGACAGCCGACGCTGTCAGGCCTGACGGTCGAAGCCGAAGTCCGTGGCCGTGAACAACGCCGGCAGCGTGGCGATGTTGGCCTGATCAACCAGCGCTATGGCCTCGTGCTGTTCGGCAACGGCCAGAAACTCGAACTGCATCCGTGGCAGGCCGCCGACGAAATGACGGCGCGCGTCGACTTCAAGTGGGACGCCGACAAGTGGTACCGCATGAAGCTGCGCGTCGACATGCAGAAGGACGGCACCGCGCGGGTGCGCGGCAAGGTCTGGGCGGCCGACGCGCCGGAGCCAGAGGCGTGGACGATCGAGAAAATCGACAAGATCCCGCACGTCGTCGGGAGCCCCGGCATCTATGCCGACGGTATCTCGGACGTGTATTTCGACAACGTGAAGGTCTACAGGAACCAGTGATGCGTCGATTCATTGTATGCAGTGCGATCGTGTTGGCGGCCTCGGCCGCCGTGTCTGCGGACTGGCCGATGTGGGGCGGCGCGCCGAACCGCAACATGGTGTCTGACATGAAGGGCCTGCCGACCTCATGGGACATCAAGACCGGCAAGAACGTGAAGTGGGTCGCGGAACTCGGCTCGCAGTCCTACGGCAATCCCACCGTCGGCGGCGGCGTCGTGCTGATCGGTACGAACAACGAAGCGATGCGCGACCCCAAGCAGGGCGGTGATCGTGGCGTCGTGATGGCGTTCCGCGAAGCGACCGGCGAGTTCTTATGGCAGGCGACGTTCGAGAAGCTTGCCTCGGGCCGCGCCAACGACTGGCCGTTCCAGGGCATCGCCAGCTCGCCGCTGATCGTTCGCAACGTCGCCTACTTCACCACCAACCGCGGCACGATCGTCGCGGTCGACATCGAAGGCTTCCACGACGGCGAAAACGACGGTCCGACCAAGGACGAGAAGCTGACCGGCAAGAACGACCCTGACATCATCTGGACGTTCGACATGATGGAAGAGGTCGGGGCATTTCCGCACAACCTCGCCAATTGCTCGCCCGTCGCCGATGCCGGCTTGCTATTCTGCTCGACCGGCAACGGCCAAGACGAAAGCCACGTCAACGTCCCGTCACCCAAGGCGCCGTCGATCATCGCGCTCGAGATCGAGAGCGGCAAGTTGAAGTGGGAAGACAACTCGGTCGGCGAAAAGGTGTTGCACGGCCAGTGGTCGACGCCCTCGGTTGGTGACATCGGCGGCGTGCGCCAGGTCGTGCACGCGCAGGGTGACGGCTGGGTCCGCGGTTACGAAGCGGCCAGCGGCAAGAAGTTGTGGGAGTTCGATACCAACCCGAAGGACTCGGTGTGGCCGAAGACGCGTAACGAGGTCATCAGCACGCCGGTCATCGTCGACAACGTCGTCTACATTTCCAACGGCCAGGATCCCGAGCACGGTGAAGGCGTGGGTCACGCCTACGCCATTGACGGCACCAAGCGCGGCGACATCACCCAGTCCGGCATGCTCTGGCACTTCGACAAGATCCGCCGCTCGATCTCCACCGCCGCCGTCAAGGACGGCATTGTCTACCTCGCGGACTTCAGCGGCTTCCTGCACGCCGTCGACGCCAAGACCGGCAAGCCGTTCTGGACGCACGACATGTTCGCGGCGATCTGGGGCTCACCGATGCTGATCGGCGACAAGGTGTATCTCGGCGACGAAGACGGCGATGTCGCCATCGTCGAACACGGGAAGACCTTCAAGCTGGTGGCCGAGATGAACATGGGCAGCTCGGTCTATGCGACGCCGGTGCCTGCCAACGGCACGCTGTTTGTGATGAACCGCAACCAGCTCTATGCACTGCAAGAGGGTGCGCAGCTGAAGAAGTAGGCCGACAGGCCAACAGACGAACAGGAGACCCGAAGTGCGGCGGCGAGACTTCTTGATCACGTGCGGGGCGCTGGCAACAGCGCCCCGTTTGTTTGCGCAATCGTCCGCGCTCCTGGCGGCACCTGCCAACGCGTGGCCGCAGTTTCGAGGCTCATACGCGCTCACCGGTGTGTCTTCGACCACCATCTCGCCCGCCCCCAAGCTCGCCTGGGCGTGGGAGGGCGGGGAAGCGTTCGACTCATCGGCGGCGATCGTTGACGACGTCGTCTACGTCGGTACCGCGACCGGAGAGTTGATTGCCGTTGGCCTGAACGATGGCAAGCTGCGCTGGCGCTACAAGGCCGGCGAAGCCATCGGCGAATCGTCTCCCACCGTGGCCAACGGCCGCGTATTCGTCGGTGACCTGCTTGGTATCGTGCACGCCGTCAGCGTCGCAGATGGCAAGCCGCTCTGGACCTTCAAGACACAGTCCGAGATCAAGTCATCGCCGGTCGTGGTGGGTGACGTGCTGCTGATGGGGTCATACGACGGCAATCTCTACGGTCTCGACGTCGCCTCAGGCCGGCAACTCTGGGCCTACAGGACCGAGAACTACGTGCACGGTACGCCCTGTGTCGTGAATGGCGCTGCGCATTTTGCCGGGTGCGATGAGGTGTTCCACTCGGTCGATATCAAGACCGGCAAGGAGCGCTACGCCACATCAGCCACCGCCTATACGGGCGCGTCGGTCACGATCGTCAACAACGTCGCCTACTTCGGTACGTTCGACAACCAGGTGCTGGCGCTCGACCTGCAGGCGCGCAAGGTGTTGTGGCGCTACGAACATCCGGATCGCAAATTCCCGTTCTATTCGTCGGCGTGCCTCGTCGATGGCACGGTCGTGCTGGGCGGCCGGGATCGCATGCTGCACGCGCTTGATGCCAGGACCGGCAAGGCGCGCTGGACGTACATGACGCGGGCGCGCATTGACTCGTCGCCGGCGATTGCCGGCGGGCGCGCGTTCGTCGGCTCCAACGACGGGCGGCTCTATGCGCTGGATCTGGCGAGCGGGAAAGTGGTGTGGCAACACGACGAGGGCGCGGCAATCAGCGCTTCACCGGCCCTCGCGTCGGGAAAGATCGTGGTTGGCTCGACCGAGGGCCGCCTGCTGTGTTTCGCGTAGCCCCTAAGCCCCTGGGTCCCTAAGCGTTACTTGAACTCCACGTTGATCGAAGGGCCGTCGATCTTGATGCCCTTGATGTCCTTCAAGTACGGCTTCACTTCGCTCAGTGACGCATCCGGCCCCAGCTTGCCCTGAATCGCCTTGAACTTCGCCTCGTCGGCGAGGAGCGACGCCACATCCAGTTCCAGCAACGTAATGCGCGGGCCCGACACGTACTCGGCGTTCGTCTTGACGATCGAGCCGGCCACTTCGAGCCCGACGTTGATCTTGAAACCCTGGAACATGGACTTGATCATGTTCATGATCATCGGGTTGCTGAAGTCGGGCATGTCGCCGCTACCCGGTGCGTTCGGCTGAACGTCGACGCGGCCCTTAGCAGGCTGGTCAATGAAGTTGATGCTCAGTGTCGACGTGCCACCGTTGCGGGTGAGCTTGAAGCGCACGGGATCATCACTGGTTGGCTCGCTGGAGCGCATGCCGCCGTCCATGCTCGGGCCCTGGCTGACCTGGATCTGGTTGATGTCGTCAAAGGCGAAGATCGCCTTGACGCCTTCGAATCCGGCATCGCCTTTCACCGGTTCGCTCGACACCAGCCGCACGCCTTTACCCATGCGTTCCGCGGTGCGTTCGAGTTCGGCCTTGTTCATCATCGGTCCGTTCGGACCACCCTGGCCGCCCATCATGCCTTTCAGCGCCGCGGTGTTCACGAGGGTGATTTGTTCGACGGTGCCGCTGCCGTCGGGCTTAACTTTGACGATCGTGGTGCTGTTGAGGCACGCGGTCAGACTCAACGACGACAGAAGTAGGCCGAGGATTCGAAGCGAACGCATAGTGGTCCTCCGGGCAGGTCTAAGCATGATACTGAAGTTGAAAGTTGAAAGTTCAAAGTTGGGAGTTTCAGTTTGACGTTGACAGTTCAGTTGCAAGTCTGCAGTCTGCACTGACATGAACGTGGCGCGCAGAAAGACCGCCCTCGTGACGGGTGCGTCGGCGGGCATCGGCCGGGCCTTTGCTGAGTTGCTGGCAAAACACGGCTACGACGTCGTCTTGACCGCGCGGCGCGCGGATCGTCTCGAAGCCCTCGCCGCGGACCTCGCGCGGATGCACGGCGTGGCGGCGCACGCAATCGTTGCCGATCTCGCCGACCCCCACGCGTCGGAACAGATTGTCAACGAACTAGCGTCACGCGGCATCGTCGTCGACTTTCTCGTCAACAACGCCGGCTACGGCGTGTCCGGTGCCTATCTCGACTCGTCGTGGGCCGATCATCAGCGGTTCATGCAGGTGATGGTGACGGCGGTCCTCGACCTCACGTATCGACTGCTGCCAGGCATGGTCGAGCGCGGGTGGGGACGCGTCATCAACGTCGCGTCCGTTGCCGGCATGGTCCCGGCTCCCGCAGGGCACACGCTGTATGGCGCCTCGAAGGCCTTCCTGATCAAGATGTCGGAGGCGCTGGCCGCGGAAAACGTGCCGAAGGGCGTGCACGTCACCGCGGTGTGTCCCGGCTTCACGTGGAGCGAGTTTCACGACGTGCTCGGCACCCGCGACAAGATGAACCGCATGCCCGGATTCATGTGGCTCACGGCCGACGAGGTCGCGCTCGAAGGCTACCGGGCGGTGATGAATGGCCGATCCGTGGTGGTGAACGGCCGGATCTACCAGTTCCTGATCTGGCTGCAGGGTGCCTTGCCGCGCAGCCTTGCCACCGCCGCGTCCAGTCTTTTCGGCCGCCGGTATCGAAAAACCTGAGCCGCGCCGCCGGCAGGCCCCCGTCACCGGCGAACTTCGGCCCGCCGGATTCGTAGAGTCCGGTATGGCCGAGACCCTGCTGAAAGACGTGCGTTACGCCCTGCGCTGGATGCTGCGCAGCCCCGGATTCTCAGCGGTCGCCGTGCTCTCGCTTGGCCTCGGCGTTGGCGTGAACACCGCGATGTTCTCGCTGGTGGACTCGCTGCTGTTCCGGCCGCTGCTGGTAACGGCGCCGGAATCCCTGGTGGACGTCTTCACAACCGGGGGCGATGGCGACGAATTCGCGACCAACTCCTACCCGGACTTCCTCGACCTGAAGGCCCAGAACACGGTCTTCACCGACATGCTCGGCTACAGCCCGATGATGGCGCCACTCAGCCTGGGCGACCGCTCGCGCATTGCGCTGGGGCAGATCGTGACGTCGAACTACTTCACGGTGCTCGGGATCCAGCCCGCACTCGGGCGGCTCCTGGTGCCGTCGGATGACGAGCCCGGAGCCGCAAAGGTCGTCGTGTTGTCGCATCGCATGTGGCAGCGCGAGTTCGGCGGCGACGCGGCCATCGTCGGCAAGAACCTCACGCTGCGCGGCCAGCAGTACGCCATTGTCGGCGTTGCCCCGGAATCGTTCACCGTCATGGTGCCATTGCTCACGCCCGAACTCTTCCTGCCGATCGCGCACGTCGAAGAGGTCGAGCCGGCGGGGATCACCGACTCCGTGCCATCGCCGACCGGCAACACCCAGCTTGAACGACGCGGCACGCGGTGGATGTTCGTCAAGGGCCGCCTGAAGCCTGGCGCGACGGCGGAACAGGCACACGCCAACGTGCAGGTAATCGGGACGCAGCTGGCCGCGGCGCATGTGGCCACCAATAAAGATCGGAAGATCGCCGCGGTGCCGACCGAAGACGTGCGGCTGCTGGTGCCGCAGGCGGGTGGCGTGTTGTCGATCGGCGCCGCGGGCCTGATGACCATCGTCGGCCTGGTCCTGTTGATTGCCTGCGCCAATGTGGCGGGCATGCTGCTGGCCCGCGCCTCGGCGCGCCGCCGGGAAATCAGCGTGCGGCTGGCGATTGGCGCGAGCCGGGGCCGGCTGATTCAGCAACTGCTCGTCGAAGGCGCGCTGCTGGGGACGCTGGGGACGATCGCGGCGGTGGCCCTCGCCTGGGCGCTGGTCCAGGGCCTGCAGACCATGCCGCTGCCCTTGCCGGTCAACGTGGCGTTTGATCTGCGCATTGATGCGCGCGTGCTGACGTTCTCGATCCTCGTGGCGGCGTTGACGGGCGTGCTGGCCGGGTTGCTGCCGGCGCTCAAGGCGTCGGCGCCAAGCCTGGTCGCCGACCTGCGCGGCGAAGCGCCAGCGGCGAAAGTCGCCGGACGGCGGTGGGCCTTGCGCGATGCGCTCGTCGTGGCCCAGGTGTCCCTCACCGCAGTGCTGCTGGTGGTTGCCGGACTGCTGCTGCGCAGCCTCGGCGCGTCAGAGCGGGCGGACGTCGGGTTCGAGGTCGACGGCCTTGCGGCGATCGCGCTCGATACCGACATGGTGCGCTACACGCCGGAGCGCTCGGCCGAGTTCTGGCGCCAGGCACAGGCGCGGGTGGCGGCACTGCCGGGCGTGTCGGGCGTCGGGCTCGTCTCGCCGACGTTGCCGTTTACGTTCAACTTCAACCAGCAGGAAGTCCGCATCGACAACCGCACCTACAACGAAGGCCAGCGCGGCGAGATCATCGAGAACGTCTCCGTGTCGGCCGACTACCTGCGCACGCTCGGCGTCCCGTTGATCGAGGGACTATCGATCGACGCCACCAACATCAGCGGCAGTCCGGATGTGGCGGTGATCAACCAGACCATGGCACGACGGTTCTGGCCGAACCAGTCTGCGATCGGCCACACCTTCACGGTGGTGCAAGGCACCCGCTCGCGCGCGTTTCGCATTGTCGGCGTGACGCGCGATCACAAGCGTCACGGTGTGCTCGAGGCCGATTCGCCCTTCATCTACTACGCCGAAGCGCAGCGCCGGACGCGCTACAACTTCCTGCTCGCGCGCACCAGTGGCGATGCGTCACAACTGGTCGCTGCCATGCGGCGTGAACTGCTGGCGATGGAGCCGGGCCTGGTGTTCATGAGCAGCAACACCATGGCGGCAAACCTGGGTAACTCGCTGATGCCGGCGCGGGTCGGCGCGCTGCTGGCGGCCGGGTTTGGCGGCCTGGGCACACTGCTTGCCGCGATCGGCCTGTATGGGGTGATTGCCTTCTCGGTGGCGAGACGGACCCGCGAGATCGGCGTCCGCATGGCGCTCGGCGCCCGGCCCGGTTCGGTGCTGTCGATGGTGATGCAGCAGGGCCTGGTGATTGTGGCGATCGGCCTGGTCGTCGGCGGCCTGCTCGCTGCGGCGGCCGCGTCGGTGTTGCGCGGGGTGCTCTATGGCATCTCGCCGTTCGATCCCGTGGCGTGGGGCCTTGCGTTGACCGCGATGATCATGGCGGCGGCGCTGGCCAACCTGGTTCCCGCCCGCCGTGCCATGCGTGTCGATCCGATCACCGCGCTTCGCATCGAATAGTGAGACCGGCCGCGACGTATAGGCGTATCTTTTAGCGTCATTCGCGGCCGGAAATTTGCCGCTGCTCCAAGCGGCGGCGCGCTGCGCAAGCTATACTTCCGTCCTTGGATCGTGCCATTGAGGCACCTTACCTGGAGAAATTGATGCGCCGCATTCTCACGAGCGCGGCCGTGGTCCTCACGGTCGCTGTCACCCTGTCTGCCCAGCAAATGAGCCCCACGCCAAACCGCGGCGCGGGCGACGGCGAGGGTCCGTTCGAACGGCTCGTCATTCGTGGCGTCACCGTCATCGACGGCACCGGCGCGCCGCCGCGCGGCCCCATGGACGTGGTGGTGCAGAACAATCGCATTACCGAAGTGGCCAGCGTCGGCTTCCCGGGCGTGCCGATCAACGAGCGCGGCCGCCCGCAGAAGGGCGCGAAGGAGATTGACGGCACCGGGATGTACCTGATGCCCGGATTCGTCGACGCGCACGTCCACTGTGGCGGCGGCCAGGCCCGCGATCCCGAATACGTCTACAAGCTCTGGATGATGCACGGCGTCACCACCGTGCGCGGTGTCCCGTGCGGCTCCATGGACTGGGACCTCGGGCAGCGCGAACTGTCGGCAAAGAACCAGATCGTGGCGCCGCGGATCTTCTCCTATCACCGGCCGTTCAGCGGTGAAGGCTGGGACCGCAGCCGGCCTCAGACGCCCGAGACGGCGCGTGAGTGGGTGCGTTTCGCCGCCAAGAAGGGCGTTGACGGCCTCAAGCTTGGCGCGCACGACCCCGAGATCATGGCAGCGCTGCGCGACGAGGCAAAGAAGTTCAACCTTGGCTCCACCGCGCACCTCGACCAGATGGGCGTCAGCCGCATGAACGCGCGCGATGCGTCGCGTCTGGGGCTGGGCACGCTGACGCATTACTACGGGCTGTTCGAGGCGCTGCTCAAGGACAACGTGATCCAGCCGTTTCCGGTGGAGCAGAACTACAACGATGAGCAGCACCGCTTTGGCCAGGTCGCGCGCCTCTACGACAAGATTCACCTGCGAGGCAGCGAACAGTGGAATGCGCTGATCAAGGAGTGGGTCGACCGCAAGTTCGTGATCGATCCGACCATGACGATCTACTCGGCG
This sequence comes from Acidimicrobiia bacterium, assembly GCA_038144855.1. GTDB lineage: Bacteria > Acidobacteriota > Vicinamibacteria > Vicinamibacterales > UBA2999 > 12-FULL-67-14b. The sequence goes on from JAYQOO010000066.1 coordinate 14,475, forward strand.
GGCCGCGACGTGATGCGCATGCGCAACGCCGACTGGCACGACAAGTACACGCTGCCGTCGCTGTGGGACTTCTACCAGCCGAACAGAAACGCCCACGGCTCGTACTGGTTCGACTGGACGACCGAAGACGAAGTGCAGTGGAAGCGCTTCTACCAGGTGTGGATGTCGTTCCTTAACGACTTCAAGAACGCCGGCGGGCGCATCACGACCGGATCGGATTCGGGCTTCATCTACCAGACCTACGGCTTTGGCTACATCCTCGAACTGGAGATGCTGCAGGAGGCGGGCTTCCATCCGCTCGAAGTGATTCGTTCGGCGACGCTCAACGGGGCGCTGACGCTCAGTGAGCCGAAGAACAAGCCGATCGATTTCGGCATCATTCGCCCGGGCCTGCTGGCCGACATGGTGATCGTCGACCAGAATCCCCTCCAGAACTTCAAGGTGCTCTATGCCACCGGCGCCGTCAAGCTGAACGAGAAGAATCAGCCGGTTCGCGTGGGCGGCGTGAAGTACACCATCAAGGACGGCATTGTCTACGACGCCAAGAAGCTGGCGGCCGACGTGGCCGGCATCGTTGAACGCGCCAAGCGGAAGCCGACGACGTCGGCGCAACAACAGTAGGGTCATGAAAACACTTCCGAAGATCGTCGGGGCGCTGGTTGCGCTCGTGGTGGTGGCCGCCGGGTGCGGCCTTGCCTACCTGCAGCTTGCATTTCCGAAGGTGGCCGCCGCGCCTTCGATCACGCTGGACACGTCGCCCGAGCGGCTGGCCCGTGGCAAGTATCTGAACGATCACGTCACGATGTGCACCGAGCGCCACAGCCAGCGTGACTGGACGAAGTTTTCCGGGCCCGTCAAGCCAGGGTCGGAGGGCGTCGGTGGCGAGAAGTTCGCGCTGAGCGCGAGCGATGCGTTATACGCGAAGAACATTACGCCGGCGGGGATTGGCTCGTGGACTGACGGCGAGTTGCTGAGGGCCGTCACGCAGGGCGTGTCGAAAGACGGCACGCCGTTGTTTCCGTTGATGCCGTACCCGCATTTTGGCGAAATGTCGGAAGACGATGTGCATGCCGTGCTGGCCTACATCCGCACGCTCAAGGCGGTCGAGGGCACGCCGCAGCCGCGCACGCTCAGCTTCCAGCTCAGCTTCATCGTCCGGACCATTCCAGGGCCGAACACTCATGGCACGCGCCCCCCGGTCGAAGACAAGGTGGCCTACGGCAAGTACATGACCAACGCGGCGCTCTGCAGCGATTGCCACACGCCGATCGATGACCAGGGACAGCCGAAGCCAGGGATGGATTTCGCCGGCGGCATGGAGTTCGTCGAATCCGGCTATCTCGTGCGATCAGCAAACATTACGCCCGACGCTGATACCGGCATCGGGTCCTGGTCCGAGCAGCAATTCATCGACAAGTTCAAGGCATTCGAGAACACGCCGGCTGCGTCGCTCAGCGAGGCGGAACGTCGCCAGAACACGGTGATGCCGATGACGGCGTATGCCGGCATGGCGCGTGAAGACCTCGCGGCCATCTACGCCTACCTGCGCACCCTGAAGCCGGTGATCAACCGCGTGGAGCGCTTTCCGGCCGCAAACTAAGCACACGGGATCAGAGGCATAGATGTTCGAGTATTTGACAGGGGTCTACAACATCACGCCGACGCCGTTCCACAAGGACGGCTCGCTTGATGACCAGAGCCTGCGGAAGCTGACGGAGTTCACCCGTGGCACGCGCGTCAACGGCATGACGATCCTCGGCGTGCTCGGTGAAGCGGACAAGCTCACCGAAGCCGAACGCGACCGGGTGACCGACATCGTGATCGAAACCGCGGGTGACGCGTTTCCGATCTGCGTGGGTACGACCCACGCCGGCACCGACGGCTGTATCGCCTACAGCAAGCGGGCGCAGCAGCAAGGCGCCAAGGCGGTGATGGTGGCGCCGCCGAAGCTGGCGCGCAGTAGCGATGCGGCGCTCGAGCGCCATTACCTCGCGGTGGCCGAGGCGGTCGATATCCCGGTCGTCGTACAGGATTTTCCGCCGGCGGTTGGAGGCATCACCATGAGCGTGGAACTGATCGCGAAGCTCGCGGCAGCGTCGCCGCGGCTGGCGTTCCTCAAGCTCGAGGACGATCCGGCGCCGATGAAGATCACGCAGATCCTCGCTCTCTCGAAGGAGGTCAAGATCTTCGGCGGCCTCGGCGGCATGATGTTCCTCGAGGAACTGCGCCACGGCGCGATCGGCACCATGACCGGCTTTGCGTTCCCGGAAATCCTGGTGGAGATCTACCAGAAGTTCACCGCGGGCGATCGCGATGCGGCCACCGAGGTGTTCTACAAGTACCTGCCGATCATCCGGTTCGAGAACCAGCCGCGAATCAACCTGGCACTGCGCAAGCACATCTACCATCTCCGCGGGGTCATTGCCTCGTCGCGCGTGCGGTCGCCGTTCACACCCGTGGATGCCGACACGCTGGCCGACCTGGACGACATTCTCGCAAGACTCTCCTTGCTCACAGCAAAGGCATAGACCAACACATGGACTTTGGACTGAAAGGGAAGCGCGCGATCGTCATGGCGGCGAGTCGCGGATTGGGTTACGCGTCGGCACTCGGCCTGGCGCGTGAGGGTTGCCGGCTGGTGATCTGCAGTCGCGACAAGCAGCGCATCGACAATGCCGCCGAGCAGATTCGCAAGGCGACAGGCGCCGACGTCACCGCGCTTGAAGCCGACGTCAGCAGCGCGACGGAGGCCAAGCGTCTCGTCGACGCCGCGGTCTCGGCGTACGGCGGACTCGAGATCGTCGTGCATAACGCCGGTGGCCCGCCGGCGGGCGAAACGCTGGCGATGAACGAAGACCAGTGGCAGAAGGCGTTCGAGCAGAACCTGCTCAGCTTCACGCGCATCGTCACTGCCGCGGTTCCAGAGATGAAGAAGGCCGGCTACGGCCGAATCCTCACGATCGCGTCGTCGTCGATCAAGCAGCCGATTCCGAACCTGGCGCTGTCGAATGCCTTGCGCGCCGGCGTGTGGGGGCTCGCAAAGACGCTGTCCCGTGAACTTGGCCCGTCCGGCATCCTCGTCAATGTCATCGCGCCGGGCCGCATCGACACCGAGCGCATTGCCGAGTTGGATGCGGCAATGGCGACAAAGATCGGCAAATCGGTGGAAGATGTACGCAAGACGTCGGTGGGGACCATTCCTCTCGGGCGTCTCGGCCGGCCCGAGGAGCTGGCGAACCTTGTCGTCTTTCTGGCGTCCGAAGCAGGCAGTTACATCACGGGTCAGGCCATCACCGTGGATGGCGCGGCCGGAAATGCGCTGTAGCGCGCTCGCGCTCTTCGTTGTTCTGATTCAGCCGGTTCAGGGGCAGGTGCCTGCTCCTGACCCGGTGCCATCGGTTGAAGAATCACGTCCCGAGTTCTCGTCCTTCCTTAACACCCTGAAAGAGCAGGCGCTTGCGGCCGGCGTCAGCGGCGCGGTCGTTGAACGTTCGCTGAGCGGGCTCGAGCCGCTGGAGATCGTCGTCGAGCGCGATCGCAGCCAGCCGGAGATCGTGCTCACCACCGACCAATACGTGCAGCGCAGGCTGACGCGAGCGTTCGTGCGGACGGCCACGGAAAAGGCCCGCGAGCACCACGCGACCGTGTCGGAGATTGCGAAGAAGTACGGGATCGATCGCCGCGTGATCGTCGCCATCTGGGGCATGGAGTCCAACTTCGGCCGCTTCACCGGCACCCGGCCGATCATTCAGGCGCTCGCAACGCTGGCATGGGAAGGGCGCCGTCGCGCGTTCTTCACCGGCGAGTTAATCAACGCGCTGCAGATCCTCGACCAGGGATTGATCGAGGCCGACCAGATGAAGGGCTCGTGGGCCGGTGCGATGGGGCAGACGCAGTTCATGCCGTCGAGCTACCTGGCGCACGCCCAGGACTACGACGGTGACGGTCGCCGCGACATCTGGAAGACGCTGCCCGACGTGTTCGCCTCGATCGCCAACTACATGGTGGCGTACGGATGGAAGGGCGACCAGACATGGGGCCGCGAGGTGAAGGTTCCGCCCGGAGGCGCCACCAGGCTCGCCGCGTCAGTCGGCTTCCGCCAGAGCGGCTGCCGTGCGGCGCGCGAGATGACCGTGCCGATTCCCCTCGCCAAGTGGCAGTCCCTGGGCGTCAGGACGGTCACCGGCGGCGCCCTGCCGAAGGTCAGCAGGGACGCGTCGCTGTTGCGCGCCGGCTCGAAGAACTACCTGGTTTACGGTAATTACGACGCGCTGCTTGGCTATAACTGCGCGCACGCCTACGCCCTTGCGGTCGGCCTGCTGGCCGATCGACTGAACTGAGAGCCACCTTTCCTTTCGCCAACACGCTCCACTAGAATTGAAGGTATGACTACCAACAAGCCGCCTGCTGCGCTCGTGACGGCCGTGTTGTCGCTGTCCGCGCTGTCAATGGTGGCTGGCGTGTACTTTAGTGGGACCGGGCAGTTGCCGCTGGCAATGACCGGTGCCGTGTTGTTCGTTCTTCTGGGAGGCGCGGGCTTCGAGCTCGCGCGTCGTCGCTCATGATTCGTTCTGTTATTGCCCGTGCCCTGGCCGTCCCTGCGGTCGTGTTTGCCGTTGCTTGTGGTGGTGGCGAGACCGCTGCGCCCGCGCCCGCTGCGGCTCCAGCTGCTGCGCCGGCCGCGGCTCCGGCTGAGGCGCCCAAGCCCGCTGCGACTCTGACGCTGGTCGAGCCGATCGAAGGCGCGATGGGTGGCCACATCGACATGTTCCGTTGGTCGGCGGTCGCCGGTGCTGATGCCTACGTCATTAAGATCGTGGCGGTCACGGGTGATCGCACGGTGTGGGAGAGCGCGCCGCTCACCGTGACCGAGACCAAGCTGCCGGCAACGGTGGCGCTCGAGCCCGAAGTGCACACGTGGATGGTGACCGCGCGCAAGGGCGGCGAAGTGCTCGCGACGGCCGGTCCGCAGCGATTCACGATTACCCCATAAGCCCATGACCAAGGATCTGCTGAAAGGCCTCAACGAGCATCTCAAGCTCGAGTTCCGCGCATCGCACGAATACCTGGCGATGTCGATCTGGTTGAACGAACACGACCTGCCGGGGTTTGCGACCTGGATGCGCAAGCAGTCGGGTGACGAGTTGCTGCACGCGCAGCGGATCATCGATCACCTGGTCGAGCGCGACCAGAAGGTCGTGCTGCCCGCGATCGCCGCGCCGCCCACCTCGTGGAAGTCGGCAGAGGCGCTGTGCGCGCACGTGCTGAAGAACGAGCAGGAAGTGACCGCCTCGATCAACGAACTTTACGCAATCGCCGAGAAGGCCAAGGATCGCCCGGGCGTCGTCATGCTGCAGTGGTTTGTGACCGAGCAGATGGAAGAAGAGGCGGCCGCGCGCGCCGTGCTCGGCCGCATCCGGCTCGCCGGCAACACTGGAGTCGGCTTGTTGATGATCGACCAGGAACTTGCCGGCGGCTCTGTGCCTGGCATGCCGGCATCACCGACCGACGCCGCCGCCAACTAGGCGCGGGTGACCCCCGCAGTGTCGCCTAATAACTGGAATCCAGCCGATGGCCCGCTGAGCGAAGCGGGCCTTCGCGCCAAGCTCGAGGCGCTCGGCTATCGCGTGGCGAAGTACACCTACGAGCCCGGCACGATTTTTCCCGACCACAAACACGACGTCGACAAGATCGATGCGGTCCTGTCCGGCCGCTTTCGCCTCGTGGTGCGCGGCCACATGAAGGTGCTCGGCCCCGGGCAGTGGATCGAGATCCCTCGCGGGACCATTCATAACGCGGCGGTAATGGGCGACGAGCCTGTCGTCAGCCTCGATGCGGTGAAGCTGTGAAAATTGCGATCTTTGGGTCGGGTGGCGTTGGTGGCTACTTCGGCGGCCGCCTCGCAGCCGCCGGTGAGGATGTGACGTTCCTCGCGCGCGGTGCGCACCTCGACGCGATGCAGCGCGACGGCCTGCGCATCACCAGTCCGCTTGGCGACGTGCACATTCAGAAGGTGCAAGCCGCCGATCGTCCTCAAGCGATCGGCCCGGTTGACGTGGTGTTGTTCACGGTGAAGTTGTACGACGTGGACAGTGCGGCGGCGACGCTGGCGCCGCTGATTGGTCCCAATACCGTCGTGATCACCATGCAGAACGGTGTCGACGCCATGGACATGGTCGCCAGTCACGTCGGCGCGGATCACGTCGCCGGCGGCGCCGCCTACATCGTCGCGGTGATCGACAAGCCAGGGCATATCCGCCACACCGTGGCGCAACAACTGGTGTTTGGCGAACGGGATGGGCGGCGGTCCGATCGCCTGGTGGCGTTTGAAGAAGCGGGTATCCGCGCCGGCTATCAGGCCAAAGCCAGCTCCGACGTGCAAGCCGACCTGTGGACGAAGTTCGTGCGCCTCGCCACCTGGAGCGGATTGACGACCGTGACGCGCTCACCGATGGGTGTGGTCCGCAACACGCCCGCCACCTACGACCTGATGATGGCGGCGATCCAGGAAGTGGTCGCCGTTGGCACGGCGAAGGGGATCAATTTCCCTCCCGACTTGATGGAGGGCACACTCACGCTGAAAAAAAAATTTACGCACCGGTCCAAATCCACGAATCACCAGG
>JAYQOO010000067.1:0-21093 GCA_038144855.1 Acidimicrobiia bacterium
CCCCCCCCGGCCCCCGATGGGGGCCGATCCCCGTCGTGTCGTGTCCACAGGTGTCGAATCGCTAACTCGCAGTATCTGAGGCGCTTCGGACCAGAACCGCCACGCCATCAATAACTTCCGCCGCGTGCGGCAGACGGGTTCGATTCCCGCCGGCTCACGTCGCTTCGCTCGTTCGCCTGGCTGACGGTGCTGTGACCCCGCGCCACTGTTCGGAGCCGTCCGCTCGGCCGATCTCGACGTAGAGTTCGCCGTCCTCGCGGGACACGTGCACCTTCCAGGGGTTGCAGCAAACCTCGCAGTCCTGCACGTAGCTCCCGCGCGCGTCGAGCTCGACGTAGATTTCAGCTCCTCGCCACAATACGGGCAGTTAACAAGTTGGTATCGTCGGGTCTCATCTCGCCAGCATATCGGCGGTTGCGAGCATGCGGTCGATATCCGATTCGTTGTTGAAGAACGACACGGCGACGCGAACGCGCGTGGTTCGTCCTGCGGCCGCGGCTGGATCCGGCGGGACGAGATCCTGAAGGCTGACCTTCACCTTCCCGGTGTCGAGAATCTTGGTCGCCTCTGCGGCTTTCCGAGTGATGTCGAAACTCACGATCGAGGAGCGCGTGTTGTGCGCGCTCGCGAGCGGGATCTTGCGTGCGGTCAGGTCCAGTTCGCAATCGCTCGACCAGCGATTGCGAACCGGACTTAATCTTGTCGAGGCCGATGGTCCGCAGAAGCTTCAGCGACGCATCAAGTGCGTAGAGATCGCCGAACGGTAGCGTTGCACACTCAAGTTGCTTGGCCGTCGTCCTGGGCGCAATCCGGTTGGCGCCGGAAGGCGTTCGCCAGCCAACATTGGCCGGGGTGATCTTGCCGAGATGCTCGCGTCGGACGTAGAAGACCGCTACCCCGAATCCGGCGAACAGCCACTTGTAGGTGCCGAAAGTGCAGAAGTCGATGCCTTCAGCATGGAGATCGACGGGGCCGGTGCCCATGAACTGCACCGCATCGCTGTGCAGATACGCGCCGCTGTTGTGGGCCAGGGCCGCAAGCGCCTTCATGTCGTGGCGATGGCCGCTGTTGTTGTTGAGCCACGCGACTGACACCAACCGCGTACGCTTGTCGATCAGCTTCGCGAACGACTCGATCGGCGTCGCGCCGTCCCGGCTTTTCACGACACGAACCTCGACGCCCTTGGTGTCGGCGCGAGCCGCTGAAAGATCGCCGGCGTGCATGGATACACCAGGTCGTCATAGACGACCTGTCTCCATGCTTGAAGTCGATCGAGTTGACGACCAGATTCTCGCCTTCGCTGGTTGAGGAGAGAAACGCGATCTCTTCCTCCGCTGCGCCAAACATCGCGGCGTAGGTGCGGCGGACCTCATCCGCCTTTACCAGCATTTCACCCACGGTGAAGGTGCGTCCCGCTTGCGTCGCGATCCACTCGCGGGAGGCGTCGACGACCACATGAGGGATCAAACCCGTGTAGGCCGTATTGAGGAAGGTGTAGTCCCGAAGCGCGGGGAACTAGTTCGCACGCCGAGCGGGTCATCTGTGGTTGGGGTGCGCTGGAGTGACGCCCCCCCCCCAGTGGCGGGGGCGCCGAGGTAGTTTCGCCGGGTCAGGTCCATGGCGGGCCGCTTGGAGCGTTAGTGGCGCTCAGGCCACTCTTGGCTACTTACTGGCGTGACGTCGAGATGGAGACCGTGTAGCTGTTCCCGCGACAGGTGCCTGACCCCGACAGCGTCCCGCCAAGCGTGCCGCTCACGGTGATCCCGCCAGACCCGCACACGCCCGTGTAGAGGGCCGTGACCGAGCTACCGGTGACGACACTGTTTGTCAGCCAGCCGCCGCAATCGCGAAGGGTGCTGCCCGTCGCCGAGAACGTGAACGAGGTAGGACCGCAAGAGCCGCCGGCGGTGGCTTGGACGCACGGTGCGATGAAACTGGACGACAGCTGGTGAAATCGCACAAGGTGAACGCGAAGAACATCGGCGTCTATGGCGGCAGCTACGGCGGCTTCATCACGCTGATGGCCCTGTTTGCGTCACCCGACACATTCGGCGCCGGCGCGGCGCTGCGTCCGGTGACCGACTGGGCGCATTACAACCACGGCTACACCTCGAACATCCTCAACGAACCGCAGAGCGACGCCGAAGCCTACCGGAAGAGCTCGCCCATCTATTTCGCCGAGGGACTGAAGGCGCCGTTGCTGATTGCCCACGGCATGGTGGACGTCAACGTGCACTTCCAGGACTTGGTGCGGCTGGTGCAGCGGCTGATAGAATTGCGGAAGGAGAACTGGGAGCTGGCGGCATATCCGGTCGAAGATCACGGATTTGTCGAGGTGACCAGTTGGGCCGACGAATACAAGCGCATCCTGAAGTTGTTTGATGCCAACTTGAGGAAGTAGCGGATCAAGGGGCCTTGCGGCTGACGGAATTATGCCTACTGAACCTGCGTGTCCTGGTCTCACTGAACTGATTGCCCGCCTCGATCGATCGGTCGAGGCGGGATCATCCGAAGCCATCACGGCAGCCGTCAAGAAGGACCTCGAGCACATGCTCGGCGGACGGTTGCTGACGCTCCCCGAAAGGTTTGTGCAGCCGCGCGCCGAAGCCTACGCGCGTCGCTTGCTACATCGCGATCCGCAGGGGCGCTATTCAGCCATCGTCATGACGTGGGGGCCGGGGCAGGGCACCGCCGTGCACGATCACGGCGGCCTCTGGTGCGTCGAGGGTGTTGTCGATGGCGAGATCGCCGTGACGCAGTACCTGGTCGAGCAGGAGCGCGACGGCTATTACCGGGTGACGCCGATCGGCTCGTTGCTGGCCGGAACCGGATCGGCCGGCTGCCTGATTCCGCCAACGGATCATCACGTCCTCGCCAACGCGCGCCCGACGCGTGCCTCGGTGACGCTGCACGTGTACGGTGGGGATCTCGACAACTGCAAGGTGTTCCTCCCCGCGACGCCCGACGGTCGCTACGCCGAGAACACGCGGATGATGTCTTTCAATGACTGATTCGTTCATCGACTTGAATTTCCGCGGCAGTCCGCGCGTGATTGCGACCGCGGTGCTCGCCGGCAATGACGGCGTGACGTTGATCGATCCAGGTCCGACGTCGTGCCTGATGACGCTGGACGCGGGGCTGCGCGAGCGCGGGCTGTCGTTGCGCGACGTGCGCAACGTCTTGCTGACGCATATTCACCTCGATCACGCCGGTGCCGCCGGGACGATTGCCGAGCGGGTGCCCGCCGTTCGGGTGTTCGTGCACGAGCGCGGCGCGCCACACATGATCGACCCTGCCAAGTTGCTGGCGAGCGCCACGCGTCTCTACGGCGAGCACATGGACAGCCTGTGGGGCGCGTTTCAGCCGGTACCCGCCGAACGCGTCACCGCGCTGACTGGAGGCGAGCGGCTCGAGCTGGGCGGACACGCCCTGAAAGTGGCATACACGCCCGGTCATGCCAAGCATCACGTCAGCTACCTCGACGAACACAGTGGCATGGCGTATGTGGGGGATACCGGTGGCGTGCAGGTGGCCGGCACGTACCTGATCGCGCCGACCCCGCCGCCTGACATTGACATCGAAGCGTGGCAGGAGAGCCTCAACACGATCGAGGCGTGGAATCCGGTGTCGTTGTTCCTCACGCACTTCGGGCCCGTCAGCGGTGCGCGCGCGCATCTGGCGCGGTTCAGGACCGTCGTCGCGAAAGCCGCCGAACGATCGCAGGCGCTGCTGAAGGACGGTGGCTCCGACGACGTGCTGGCGAAGCGCTTCGCCGAGGAAATGCGGGTCGATGTGCGAAGGGAACTACCGGAGCATGAAGCGAAGGCGGCAGAACTTGCCGCCCCGTTCGATCAACTGTGGGGCGGCCTGTCCCGATACTGGGCGAAGAAGAACAGTAGCCAGTAGCCAGTAGCTAGATGCCAGTAGCCAGAAAATGCCTGGATACTGGCTACTGGATACCCGCTACTACACGGCGACTGCTTCGAGCGCCGGGCTCGTGGTGGCGACGACCGCCTGCACCGGATCCACGAGGAAGCGCAGCGCATAGCCGGACGGTGTGCCCGTCGATCGACGGCACGGCGCAACGCGCCAGACCGCTGACAAGACACGGCCGTCGCGCAAGCGCAAGGGCAGTTGAGAGTGGATTGCGGCAGTGCGCTCGATCTGCAGGTGCACCAGCCGATACAGCGGAATCGCTGCGCCGGCCTCACACTCCACAAACACGCCCGCGTCACTCACGTCGCGCGTCGTCACGGAGGCGAATCGGACAGCGCCCGATGCATCCTTCCAGGTAATACGCGCCGGCACGGTCAGTGCCACACGTTCAGCCGATCGCTGCGTCACGGTCTTCCCAAGGGGTTTGGGGTTCGTCACGGCTCGCTCCAGGGTCAAAAGCAACCCGCCCGCATCACGTTGCCGACGGGGTCGTGCATGAATAGCAACGCCGCATGACAGTCCAAGTTCCGCGCCGTATCTGTCCGGCCGGTATTTCGTCACAGGCAGTGTGGCTTAAGTGGCGTATTTTCAGATACTTGCTCGGTACTAGCGTTGGGCTAGATTCTGGAGGGGGTGTGTAGTAGGTATCCAACCAACACTGCAACTGGCTACTTTGTATTCACTTCTGAGCTGTTCTCAAGGCCAAGTCGTCGCAGTTTCAGATACAGCCCCCGCCTCGTCAGGCCGAGGGCCCGGGCGGTCTCCGAGATGTTGCCGCGATGGCGATTCATCATTTCGCGAATCAGGTCGCGTTCGATCTCATCAACTACGGAGGCAAGCGTTTGTCCACCGCGAAGTGCGACTCGGCCAGAACTGGTTGGCGCTGAGCCAGGCACAGTCGCAGTGAGATCGGCAGAGAGGTGCTCCGGACCAATCGTGCCGCCTGGTGGCGCCATGGCCACGGCACGCTGGAGTTCGTTGCGCAACTGGCGGACATTGCCTGGCCACCAGTACTGCGCAAACAGGTCGAGCACGTCGGAACTGAGTTGCAGGTCTGGCTTGCCGAGACGGTCCGACGCTTCGCGCAGGAAGAAGGTCGACAGGTGCGGGATCTCTTCGCGTCGCTGTCGCAGCGGCGGCACGTGGATGCGGATCACGCTGAGACCGGAGCAGAGATCTCCGCGGAACTTGCCTTCGGCCCCGCGCTGCTCGAGGTCGGCGTTGGTGGCCGCAAGCACTCGCACGTCGACCGGCTGGGGACGGTTTTCGCCGACCGGCATGATCTCGCCCTGCTCGAGAAATCGCAGCAGCTTCGGCTGGACGTCCAGCGGCAGGTCGCCGACTTCATTGAGGAACAACGTGCCGCCGGCGGCCGTGCGAATCAAGCCGGGTTGATCCGAGACCGCGCCGGTAAATGATCCGCGGCGGTGGCCAAACAACTGGCTATCCGCCAGTTCGCGCGTCGTCGTGGTGCAGTTGTACGGCAGGAAGGTGGCCGCATTCAGCGGCGATCCGACGTGAATCGCCCGCGCTATCAGTTCCTTGCCGGTGCCACTCTCGCCGGTAATCAACACCGTCAGGTCGTTGCCCTGCAGGCGTTGAATCTGGTCGACGACGCGCGTCATCGCGGCGCTGGCGCAGAGAAATCCCGGCAGCAGCGGTTCGAGTGGACGCTCGGTCGTGGCGTCGACGGTCGATGTCGGCCGGTCGCGGACACCGCACAGGTCGAATCCCTGGCGTGCCACGGCGGCCATCATGCGGACGCGGCGCGTCTGTGGATGACCGAGAGGGCGCGGCGTGGCGACGACCGCGTGCCGCGCGCCGTCAGGCTCCCGGCCGATCGGTTCAACGATCAAGGCGCCGGCGCCGTAGGCACCGCCCTGGATGGCGAGTCGCGCGACGGTGCGCGCCCCTTCCACGTCGGTCCCGGCATAGGAAATCAGGCGCACGTCGCCGCCGGGCAACTCCGCGAAAACCGCGGTGGCGTCGGCGCTCACGGCTTCCAGGAGAGTCGCGGCGAGTTCGCGAGCCAGCAGATCGGGTAGCACGGCGGCATCCACCAGGCGCCGGACCAGCGCGTCGTCGGCGTCAGCCGGGGATCCGACGTACTCGCCCGTGCCCGGTGACTGCGTGGCGGCCATCGCGACGCGCACCTGCTCGAGATCGCGAGTGGCCCCGAGGGCCTGGAAGACCTGGGCGGCGTATTGATAGTGCCGGTCGGCGGTGGACTTCGCGCCGGCCTTCGCCGCCAGGCGCGCGAGCGCCAGCTGACTCACGGCGGCCTGGTAGCGTTCGCCGACGAGTTCAAACACGCTCGAACTCTGCGCGATGTCGTGATACGCCTCGGTGGTCCGGGTCTGGCGCGCGCGTAACTCGCCCCGCAGGCGCAGGAACTCTCCCCACGCGCCCGGCGTGGTGCGCGGATCGAGCCGCGATTCGACCTGCGTCAAGCGGTGCTCGGCGTCCTCGATCCGGTTTGCGGATAGCAGCGCCTCGGCGGCGATCAACTCGGCTTCGATGGTTTCAGCGGGCGGCGCATTCGTGGATTTCGCAATTTCGTCGGCGATGGCGAGCGCTTCATCCGGCCTACCGCGGCGAGTCGCCAGCCGCGCACTGATCACGCGCAGCGACCACTCGTGCCAGCGGCTCGTGTTGCGGCCGTAGGCGCCGTACGCTTCAGCCGCCTGCCGTAAGTACTCAGCCGCGTTCTCGTAGTCGCCGCGCATCAGCGACATCTGCGCGAGGGTGTCGTAGACGGCGCCTGTGGTCTCGTGAAACTGCATGGCGCTGCGAACTTCGAGCGCGCGGTGAAGCACGGTGTCGGCGCGTTCGAGGTCGCCGACGCGCACGCAGATCTGGCCCAGGGTTGCCAGCGCCACCGACAGGCCTGGTCCCTGTCCGAGGCCCTCGTGCACGTTCACGGCACGGTCGGCGAGCGCGAGCGCTTGTTCGTAACGGTGGCGAATCAGCGCGACGTTTGCCTGGTTGCCGTACACCGTCGCGAGCACGTCGTCGGCCTGGAGAATCGACGCCATCCGCTCGGCCTGACGCATGGCGGCATTGGCCTCGTCATAGCGTCCGGTCTGGGCGAGCATGACGCCCGACAGCGAATGCACCATCGCCAGGTGTCGCTTGTCGCCGGCCGCGTGCAACGCCGCCGCCGCTTCGGCAATGTGTTCGCGCACGATCGCCAGGTCGCCGACCTGGCGGTAACACTGGCCCAGATAAAAGTGGGCGAGGCCGATGGCACGGGAATCGTGAGCGATCTCTGCCTGCTTCAGCGCACGGTTGTGCAGGGCGATGGCTCGGGACTGTTCGCCGCGGGCAAAGGCCACACGGCCGTGTAACCGCCAGAGGTTCGAATGGAGGACTTGCGGCAGGTTGTCGCGCAGCGTGTCCGGGGATCAGCCCAGCACCGTTCCGGCCTGTGCAAGATCGCCCTGCAAGAGGTACGATTCAGCCAGCATGACCCGAACGCCGAGTTTGTCTTCTTTGGTGAGCGAGGCAGGTGTCCGGAGGAGCGGCGCGAGCAGCTCAATCGTGACGGCGGCTTGGCCGCGCTCGAGCGCGGCGCTGGCTCGTGCAATCACTGGCTGCAACGCGGCGTTGGCCACGGCGTGAGTATATAGCGTATACAAGGTATCCAGCCGTGTTAATTCTCTCAGCGATATGGACTTGACCGTAGGAAGCGGGACCGATGTCGGTCCGAGGAAAATGAACCAGGACCATTACGGGTGGTGGCCGGAGCTCGGCCTCTTCGTCGTGGCGGACGGCATGGGCGGGCACAACGCCGGCGAAGTGGCGTCGCACATGGCCGTGGAGGTGATTCACGGCTTCATCGCCGAGAGCGCGACCGCGCCTGACATCACCTGGCCGTTTGGCCTCGACGTGAAGTACTCGATCGACCTGAACCGTCTCACGACGGCCGTGCGCCTGGCCAACCGCAAGATCTACAGCGAAGGCTCGCGCAGCGCGGAGTTGAGCGGCATGGGGACAACCGTCGTGGCGGCGCTGCTGCTCGGCGGGCGCCTGACGCTGTGCAGCGTGGGCGACAGCCGCATCTACCGGTTCAGGAATGGTGCGCTGGAACAGTTCACGAAGGACGATACCTGGTTGGCGTCGGTGCTTGGCGAAGACCATGTCGACGATGCGGATCAGTCGCATCCTCTGCGTCATGTGCTGACGAGCGTGGTCGGAACCAAGGATGACGTGAAGCCCGGTACGCGCGAGGAGCAGGTGATGGCCGGGGACCGCTTCGTGATGTGTACCGATGGCGTGCACGGCAAGCTCGATAGCGCAGCAATCACCAACCTGCTCGCGCAGTCGCCGTCGGCGGAAGCCGGTGCGGCGAGCCTGGTCGATGCCGCGATCACGCGCGGCACGACCGACAACGCCACCGCGTTGGTCATCAACGTCGCGTGATGCATTCGGCGCCCATGAAATTCGTCGTCTCGGTCACGCTGCTGGTGGCGGTGGGGTGTGGCAATCCGCCCGCCCGGCAGGCCGAACCGGTTGCCGCGCCCGCTGCACGCGCGGCCGACACAGCACCGGCGCAGCGCGCCAGGATCGTATTTCTGGGCGACAGTCTTACCGCAGGCCTTGGCCTCGCGGCGGAGCAGAGCTATCCCTCGCTGATCGGCAAGCGGCTTCAGGCTCGTGGGTTCGATTACGAGGTCGTCAATGCCGGCGTGTCGGGCGACACGTCTGCTGGTGGCGTGCGCCGGCTCGACTGGTCGCTCGAAGGCGACGTGTCCATCTTGATCGTCGCGCTTGGCGCCAATGACGGACTGCGAGGGCTCCCGACGGCCGACATGAAGAGAAATCTGGCGGCCATTCTTGATCGCGCGAAGGCCGACGGCGTTGCCGTCCTGCTGGCAGGCATGGAAGCGCCGCCCAATAACGGACCGGACTACACGCGTGATTTCAGGAATGTCTACGCGGAGCTGGCGAAAGAGTACCAGGTGCGTTTCATCCCGTTCCTGCTGCAGGGCGTAGCCGGTGATGCGTCACTCAACCAGGCGGATGGCATTCATCCGAACACCCGCGGCGCCGAGATCGTCGCCGACCTGGTCTTCAAGGAACTCGAACCCATGCTCGGGCGTCCAACGAAGTAGCCGTTCAACCGAAGCCGTCAGCCCAGGCCGAGAGTCTCGAAGCCCTTCCATGATCCAGCTACGCGGTGTGTCCAAGACAGTGCAGAGTGGCGGCCAGCCACTCACGATTCTTCATCCGCTCGACCTCGATGTCGCCGATGGCAAGTGCCTGGCGATCATCGGCCCGTCTGGCAGCGGCAAGTCCACCTTGCTGGGGCTGATCGCCGGCCTGGATTCGGCGACCACCGGCTCGATCCTGATCGGCGGCCAGGACATCACGAAGCTGGATGAAGACGCCCTGGCCAGGCTTCGGGGCGAACGGATTGGCTTCGTGTTCCAGTTCTTCCATCTCGTGCCGTCGCTGACCGCAATCGAGAACATCCAAGTGCCAATGGAGATTGCCGGCCGTCGCGATGCCCACGCGCGCGCGCAGGCGCTGCTCGATGAGGTCGGACTGCATCAGCGCGGGCATCACTATCCGTCACAGTTGTCGGGCGGCGAGCAGCAGCGCATCGCGATCGCGCGCGCCCTCGCAAATGATCCGCCGCTGATCCTGGCTGACGAACCGACCGGGAATCTCGATAGCTCCAATGGCAGCCACATTCTCGATCTGCTGATGCAGGTGCGGCGCAATCGCGGCGTCACGCTGGTGATGGTGACTCACGACAACCACGTCGCCGCCGTGGCGGACGAGCGGCTGGTGCTGCGCGACGGGCGCCCGGTCGTCGAGGCGTCGACGCCAGGCGCAGTGGCGGCCCGCGCATGATGTTCGTCGTGCGGATGGCGGCGCGCGAAATGCGCGCGTCGTGGCAGCGGCTGCTGTTCTTCTTCGTCTGCATCGCCATCGGTGTCGGCGCCATCGTTGCGCTCCGCTCGGTGATTCAAAGCGTCAGGAATACCTTCGCCGGCGAAGCGCGATCGCTGATCAGTGCCGACGCGACCATCACCAGCAACCAGGTCCTCAAGCCGGAGCTGATGGCGAAGATCACGGAGCGTCTCACCGCGGCCGGCGCCGTCAGCACGCGCTCGGTGGAGCTGGCGACCATGACCCGCGCCGCGGATCGCGCCGACGGGCGCGCGCGGATGGTCGAGTTGCGGGCAGTCGAGTCGGCCTTTCCGTACTACGGGCAGATGAAGCTCGACGGGCAGTCCTACGATCACGCCTTGCTGCGCAACTTCGGTGTCCTGGTGCGCCCGGAGTTGCTGGCGCAGCTGGACGTCCAGGTGGGCGACCACTTGTCGATCGGATCGCAGCGCTTCACCATCCGCGGTGTGATTCAAGCCGAGCCCGGCCGGCGCCTCGGCGCGTTCAGCATCGGCCCCCGCGTCTTCGTGGATCTGGCGGACTTGCAGAAGACCGGCCTGATTGGATTCGGCAGCCGCGTCAGCCTGCAGATGTTGGTGAAGGTGCCAGACAGCACCCTCGATGCGCTGGTGGCGGATCTTCGTGCCGACTTTGCCAACGAGTTCGCGCGGGTTCGGTCCTATAAGTCGACCGAAGACAACATGGGCGACGACTTCACGACGGCCGAGAACTACCTGAGCCTGGTCGGGCTGGTGATCGTCATTCTTGGCGGCATCGGCGTCTCGAGCGTCACCCGCGTCTTCGTGCAGCAGAAAATGAAGAGCATCGCGGTGCTCAAGTGCGTCGGCGCACGCTCGACGCAGTTGCTCGCCATCTACGTGGCACAGGTCCTTGCGCTCGGTTTGGCGGGCAGCCTCCTGGGCATTGCCCTGGCTGAAGGCGCAATGCGCGCCATCCCGTCGCTGGTTGGAGACGTCGCGCCAGGCGTCGAGATTGTCTACGCGCTCACCACACCGGCGATCCTGCAGGGGCTCGGGATCGGCATGTTGGTGTCGTTGCTGTTTTCCCTCGTGCCGCTGCTCGACGTCCGGCACGTCAAGCCATCGCTGCTGTTGCGGGACGAGGCGCGCAGCCAGCGGCCGGACGCCGTGCAGATCGTGGTCACGCTGATCGTGGCGGGCGGGCTGATCGGCATCACCATGTGGCAGGCCGGCTCCGTGCGCGTAGGCGGCATTGTCGCGGGTGGCTTCGCCGCGACCGCCTTAGTGCTGCACCTGGCCGGCAGCGCAATGCTGCGCCTGATCGCGCCGTTGGCGCGCGCGCGGTCGTTTGCGTTGCGCCATGCCGTGCTGCAACTGAGCCGGCCGGGCAGCCAGATGCGCATCGTGCTGCTGTCGGTCGGTCTTGGCAGCTTCTTCATCATCGGTGTGCGTTCGCTGCAGGAGAATCTCGTGGCGAAGTTTGCGACGCGCATGACGGCCGATTCGCCCGACATGTTCCTGCTGGATGTGCAGCGCGATCAGGTCACGGCGGTTGAGGACGTGATTGCGGCGCATCTCGAGGCCGGCGCCGCCCGGCCACAGTTGGTGCCGGTGCTGCGCGCCCGCGTGGTCGGCGTCGCCGGCCGTGAACTGAATCTCGAAAACTATGAAGACGTGCGTGGCCGAGGATCGCTGGGGCGTGAATACACGATCACCTATCGATCGACGCTGTCGCCCAACGAGCGGGTCGTGCTCGGCGAGTTCTGGGGCGACACGTCATCCACCGAGCCTGAAGTCTCGATCGAGCAGTCCATCCACGAGCGGTTCAAAATCAATGTCGGCGACAGCGTGCGCTTCGACGTGCTGGGCCGCACGATTGCCGCCAAGGTGACGAGCGTCCGGCTGGTGGAGTGGTCCGACAGCCGCGCCGGTGGATTCATGTTCCTGTTCCGGCCGGGCGTGCTGGAGCAGGCGCCGCACAGTTTTGTCGGGTTCATTCGTGGGCCGCAGGACGTCGCGCAACGCGCCCGGCTGCAGACCGCGCTTGTCGGCGTGGCGTCGAACGTGTCGGTCATCGACGGCCGGGAGATCATCGATGCGATCAAGGCCGTGATCGACAACGTGACGCTTGCGGTCACCGTGGTCGGGACGCTTGTCGTGCTCAGTGGCCTGATGATCCTGATCGGCGCCGTGGCGATGACAAAGTTCCGCCGGGTCTATGAAGCGGCGATCTTCAAGACGCTGGGCGCGACGCGCGGTCTCATCGCCGCGGTGCTGTTGCTCGAATACGGCTTGCTCGGCGTGCTGGCCGGCACCATTGGCGCGGGTGGCGCGATTGGCCTGACGTGGGCGGTTAGCAGATGGGTCCTCGAGATTCCCTTCGTGGCGCCACTGGCCATCAGCAGCGCGGGCGTGGCGGCGACGACGATCCTGGTCGCCGTGATCGGCGTGGTCTCCAGCTGGGAAGTCCTGCAGCGGAAGCCGCTGGCCACCCTGCGGGGAGACTGAACAATCCGCCTGAAGGCGGATGCCGCAGCGGCGCGGATGCCGCGGTGGCGCGGAAGTCTCAGCGGCGCGGATGGTGGAGCGTGTCGCCACTACGCGCAGCGTCCGGCTTCAGCCGGACTGCTCCTAATGGTGTATCATCGGGGTTTAGCGTAGGGACCGTCGAAGTAAGAAGTAGGAGCCTCAAACTTCATGAACGTTTCGGCGCACAAGGATGCCTTGCTGAGGAAGCGGGCCGAACTCGAAGAGACCGCGGGGATGAAGCCGCTCTCGGATTCGATGGAGCACAACAACGGCCGCCAGGGAGACATGGCGGACCAGGCAACCGGTAACAACGAAGTCCACATCCATCTCCGTCTGAAGCAGACCGACGCCAAGATCCTCCAGGCTATTGACGAGGCGCTGATGCGCATCGAAAAAGGCACGTTTGGCATTTGCCGCGATTGCGGTGAGCCGATCGCGGAAGCGCGCTTGAACGCGATTCCGTGGACGCGCAAGTGCATTACCTGCAAAGAGAAAGAAAAGGCATGAGCGCACAGACCCTTGCCGGACTGATTCGCGACTTCTACCTCGAGCGCGTGACCTTGGTGATGCGCCACGAAGACGTCGCTCAGGTCATCACCGACTACGACGTCAACAACGCCTACCAGTACATCATCGCGCGCGAGCAGACGCACCTGTCGTGGCTGCAGCACGCGTTGCTGGATCTCGGCGCGCCCCTGGCCAACGACCCGGCCCGCGGCGCCACGCTGTCAGCGAAGGGCGACACCTGGAAGCAGTTTGCGGGCGAAGATGCCCGCGCCAACGCCAAGTTCGTCGAGAAGTGGCGCGACAAGGTTGAAGGCGTCAGCCACGCCCGTCACAAGGGCATGCTGAAGGTCGTGTTGGGTGAAACCCTCGAGCACAAGCGGCTCTTCGACCAGGCGTCGGAAGGCCGCAAGGACCTGATCGGCAAGTCGCTCGACATCAACGACCATAGTGGTGCCGTCATGCCCGTCCGCTTCGTGGGTGACATCTAAGGCTACGTCGCTTAGCCGCGCTCCGCGCGGCACTGCAATCGCGATCGCGCTGGGGAGCAACCTGGGCGATCGCGAGGCGCATCTCGCATTCGGTCTCTCCGCACTCCCTGGCTTCATCACCAAACTCCGGCAGTCTCGCTGGCACGACACCGACCCGTTCGGCGTGTCGGCCGATCATCCGCGCTACCTGAACGGCGTCGTGGTGGGGGAGACCGAGCTGACGGCGCGGGAGCTGCTGGATCGCTTGCTGGCAATTGAAAGAGCGGCAGGCCGCGAACGGCCGTCGGCGATGGCGCCGCGGACGCTCGATCTCGATCTGATCCTGTATGGGGACAAAAAAATTGAGGAACCGGGACTGACGGTTCCTCATCCGAGATTTCGAGACCGGCTCTTCGTGCTCGAGCCGCTTGCAGAAGTGGCGCCGGACTGGATCGACCCGGTGACGGGCCGATCAGTCGCGGACCTGTTTAGTGCGCTGCGTCAGCAGACGGGGCAGGCGCGGCCGGGCCCTTCTTGAACATTCCGCTCCAGCCTTCTTCGAACAGCGTATACATCGCCGGCACGAACACCAGCGTGATCATCGTCGACGTCAGCAGGCCGCCGATCACGACGCGAGCCAGCGGCGCCTGAAGTTCGGCGCCTTCACCGATGCCCAGCGCCATGGGCACGAGGCCGAGGGCGGTGCACAGCGACGTCATCAGGATCGGGCGCAGGCGATGCTTGCCCGCGACCTCGATGGCCTTGCGGATGTCCATGCCGTCACGATGCCGCAAGGTGTTGGTGTAGTCGACCAGCAGGATCGCGTTGCTGACCACGATGCCGGCGAGCATGATCACCCCGATGTAGGCCTGCATGCTGAAGGCCGTGCCGGTCAGCAGCAGAGCGCCCACGACGCCGATGGCGGCCAGCGGGATCGAGAAGATGATGATGAACGGGTCGCGCAGCGATTCGTACTGCGACGCCATCACCGTGTAGACCAGGACGATCGCCAGGATCAAGACCAGCTGGAGTTCGCGGAAGGACTTGGCCTGTTCCTCGACCTCGTTACCGAAGCCGACGGCGAAGTCGCTGGGCACCTTGATTTCGCTCAACCGGGCCTGGACGTTCTGCACCGCTTCGCTGAGGGTAACTTCCGTCTCGGCGTTGACGCGCTGCACGCGTTCCTGATTCTTGCGCTCGATCGACTGCGGGCCCGTGCCGCGATCGATCACCATCACGTTCTTGGCCGGCAACACCTGGCCTGACGAGTTGCTCAGCAGCACATCGCCGACCTCGGAGACCTGTTCGCGATCCGACTGGCGGAGCCGCACGACGATCGGGTATTCGTTGCCGGCATCGCGGAACATCGCCGCCTGGGTGCCGGCGACGTTGGTGCGGATGGTGTTGGCCACGCCGGTGACGGTCAGGCCGAGCAAGGCCGCCTTGTCACGATCGACGCGGACCGACAGTTCCGGACGGCCTTCCTGCTGCTGCAGTCGCGAGTCGGCAATGCCGGGAGTGGAATCCAGCAGCGTCTTGAGGTCCTGGGCAATCTGCGTCGAGGTCTGCAGGTCGTGACCGAGGATTTCGATCGACAGACGGCCGTCGCCACCGCCACCGCCCATGCCGCGCATCATGTTCTGCTGGCCGCCAGAGGGCCGGGCGCGCACGATGACGCCCGGGATCCCCGACAGTTCGCGACGCAGCTGCTGGGCGATCTGGTCGTTGGTGCGTTCGCGTTCGTCGCGGGGCACCAGGCGCACGTTGATGTTGCCACGATTGGTCGAGCCGCCGCCGAAGCCGCCGCCGCCGCCGTTCGCCTGGGTGATCAGCATCACGGCTTCGGGCACCGAGGCCTTGATCTTCTCTTCGAGGCCGATCAACACGGCTTCGGTGCGTTCGATTCGGGAGCCCATGGCGAGTTCCGCGTCCACGGTGATCTCGCCTTCGTCGGTCTGCGGCTGGAACTCGAAGCCGATGCCGCGCATCAGGAAGATCGCGACGAGGAACAGCCCAAACCCGGTCGCGAACACCGTCGGGCGATGGGCCAGCGCCAGGTGCAGCATGCGCGCGTAGAAATCGTCGAGCTTGTTCAGCCAGCCGTCGATCATCCGGTTGAAGTTGCCCATGGCGCCGCCCTTGGCGTGGATCACGTGTGGGGGATCGAGCAGGCGGGAGCAGAGCACCGGCACGATCGTCACGGCGACCAGCAGCGACATGGCGAGTGAGAACGACACCACCGCGGCAAGCTGGCCGAACATGATGCTCGAGACGCCGGTTAGGAACAGCATCGGGACGAACACCGCGATGTGGGTGAGCGTCGAGGCAAGAATGGCCGACCAGACTTCTTCGGCGCCCTCGATGGCGGCCGTCATCCGGTCCTTGCCCATTTCAAGGTGCCGGTAGGTGTTTTCGAGGACGACGATTGCCGCATCGACGATCATGCCGATGCCGAGTGCCAATCCGCCAAAGGTCAGCGTGTTCAGGGTGTAGCCGCCGAAGTAGAGCAGCGCGAAGGTCCCGACGACCGAGACCGGGATCGACGTGCAGATGATGGCCGTCGACTTAAAGTCGCGGAGGAAGAGGTAGATGATGGCGATGACCAGCAGGCTGCCGAGCATGGCGTGTTCCTGCACGCTGCCGATTGCGCGGCGGATGAAGCGCGACTGGTCGTCGAGCAGTTCCAGCTTGATGCCCTGGACCTCGGAGTTGATCTTCTGGATTTCCTTCTTGACGCCATCGGCCACCTGGATGGTGTTGGTGCCGGACTGTTTGGTGACCTGCATGCGGATGCCGTTGATGCCGTCGATGCGCATGAAGGAGCGGCGGTCTTCGGTGGCGTCCTTGACGTCGGCGATGTCTCGCATGTAAACCGGCACGCCGTCGCGGGTCACCACCACGATGTTCTTGATCTCGTCGATTGACTTGAACTGCCCGGGGCTGCGCAGCAGCAGCGTGCGATCGGCGTCATCAACTTCGCCGAGCGGCAGGTTCTGGTTTTCGGTGCGGAGGATCTGGATGACGCGGTCAGGCGAGAGGTTCAGTGCCTGGATCTTTTCACGCGACAGGTCGACGTGAATCTGGCGGCGCAGCCCGCCGTTGATGGTCACCGACGCCACGCCGATGGCGCGTTCGAGCCGGGGCGACAGGTCGTTCTGGGCGATTTCGCGGAGCGTCACCGGGTCGAAGTCGCCCTGCACGCCGATGCCCATGATCGGCATGGCGTTGGAGTCGAACTTGAACACAGTCGGCGGATCCGCGTCTTCCGGCAGGCGTCCGCGCACGCGGTCGAGGCGGGTGCGAACTTCATCGGCCGCTTCGCTGAGGTCCGTACCCCAGGCGAAGTTCAGGCGGACGTTCGCGTTGCCCTCGGACGACGTCGAGTCGACGCGTTCCAGGCCGGCGACGGCACTGACGGCCTGCTCGATGGGACGTGTTACCAGCTCCTCCATTTCGAGCGGGCCGACGCCGGAGTAGTTGACGCGCACCGTGATGGTGGGCACCTCCGTGTCCGGATTGAGGTCGACCGGCAGGCGACTCAGCGAAATGGTGCCGAGCAGGATGATGACGCCCGAGATCATGAACATCGTGACCGGACGTTCGATTGCGATACGAGGAATCGACATAGGTTCGGCTCTAACTCTTAACTGTTGATTCTTGACTGCTGACTGTTATTGCGGTCGCTTGCGCATCGGCTGGCCGTCGCCGCCCGGCGCGCCGGGCTGACCGCCACCCGGCCGCTGGCCTTGACCACCTTGAAACTTGCGAGCGCCGTCGGCGCTGCCGCCACCGGCGGCGTCCCCGCCCTTGGCGCCACCGCGCCCACCTTTCTGGAAGCCGCCTCTGCCGGGACCGCCTCGGCCGGGACCCCCGCCGCCGGGTCCACCCTGACCGCCGCCGGCCTGGCCGGCATAGAGGAGTTGATCGTTGTTGCGGACCGCACCGGCTCCAGTCGTGACAAACCGCGCGCCTTCATCCAATCCGCCCAGGACTTCGATCTGCTCGTTGTTTTCGATGCCGAGCTTGAGCGGCACGAACATCGCGCGATCCTGGTCATTGGGCACCCACACCCCACGCTGGCCGGAGTAGTCGACCACGGCATTCTTGGGCGCGACGAGCGCGCTGTCGTGCTCCTCGACGGTGAGGTTGATCCGGGCATACATGCCGGGCTTCAGCTTGCCGTCACCGTTGGGGATTTCCACTTCCATCGCGGCGGTGCGCGTCGCTGGGTCGATCACCGGGGCCACGCGCGCGATCTTGCCGTTGAACGTTTCGCCTGGGTACGCATCCACTTCGACGACCGCGACATCACCGGGACTGACCATGCGCAAGTCCCGTTCGACGACGTTGGCAACCAGTCGGAGGCGCGAGATGTCGACCACCGAAGCGATCGCGGTGTTGGTGTTCACCATCGCGCCCGGATCGACGCTGCGTTTGCCGACGAAACCGTCGACGGGGGAGGTCACAGAGGTGTTTTGCAGGTTGATGCGGAGTTCCTCGAGCCGTGCATCCGTCTGGCTTTGCTGTGCCTTGGCCAGATCCACCTGCGCCACCGCCGCGATGTAGCGCGACTCGGCGTCGTCGAGCACCTGCTTGGCGAGCAGCTGGCGCTCGAACAGGTTCTTGTTGCGCTCGAAACCAAGTTCCGCGACCTTGAGATCGGCCTCGCGCTGACGAATGGTTGCCTCTGACACCCTTTTCGAGGCTTCCGCCTGGCGCACCTGTTCGACAATTTCGCGGTCTTCTACTTTCGCGAGCAGCTGGCCGCGGCGCACGCGATCGCCGAGCTTGACGCGCACCTCAAGGAGGCGACCGCCCGTGCGGGGAGCAATGTCGACTGTTTGTTCGCCGATCAAATTACCCACGACCGTCAGGTACGCCGCGACCTTACCGCGCTTCAGCGTGCCGGTTTCGACGGTCATCGGGACGCGAGGACCGCCGCCACCGCCGAAACCACCGCCGCCGAAGCCGCCCATCCCGCCGCCACCCTGCTGTCCGCCGCGGCCTTGCTGGCCGCCGCCCTGGCCACCCCGGCCCTGGCCGGCCTGGCCGCCACCACCGGGACCGCCGGGACCGCCGGCCTGCGGGCCACCCGCGGCAGCGCCGCCACCACGGGAGAAGACGCCCCTATATGCTGCGGCGCCACCCACGACGGCCACCACGATCGCGATCACGATAAATTTGCGCATAACCCCTGTCCGCTAATCGAATCAGGCCGCCGAGCCATCAGGCCGGTGGGCCAAAAGAAAAAATATAGATAAAAAACTACTGTCCGCCGGTATTCAACCCGCCGCCACCACCGCCGGCCGGAGCCTGCTGGGCGCGCTCAAAGTTCACGAGCGACTTGCGGTAATCCGCGAGTGCGCGTAGTTCGGTGTTCTGGGCATCGCGCAAATCACGCTGTGCCTGCACCACGAAGAAGTTGGTCGTCATGCCGACCTCGAACTTGCTCTGTTCGGCTTCGAGGCGCTTCATCGCCAGTTCGCGCGCCGCGGTTGCCGCTTCAACGCGCTTCAAGTTGCTCTGCACCGTGAGGGCCGCGTTGGCGACTTCCGCCGCGATCTGGATCTCGAGCGACCGCAGGCGCGTCATGGCCTGCGTGCGCTGCAGGCGCGCGCGCGCCAACTGCGCTTCGGCCTGGTTGCCGAAGAGGGGATAGCTCATGGTCAGGCTGAAGTTCCAGGTCGGATACTCGAGCCCGCGCAGCAGGCTCAGCGCATCAGAGTAGCCGCCCGGGATGATCTGCGACACCACCTGGTTGCCGAGCGGGCCGGTGCGAACGATGGCCGTGCCGCCAAGGCCCTGCGCACCGTAGCTGGCGTTCAAGTCGAGCGCCGGCAACGACTGGTTGCGGAAGAAGCGCATCGAGACATCGTTCGAGTCGAGGTTCTTGCGCGACGTGTTGATGTCGGTGCGCGCGCTGAGCGCCTGCCGCACGGCGCCTTCCACATTCATGCTCGGCGTCTGCAGGGAAGGCAGGTCCACCGGGCGCAGGGTCTGTCGCCACAGCGGATCGTCGGTGCCGCTGACGATGTAGCGCTTCAATGCCAGTTCCGCGGTCTGCGCGGTGGCTTCGGCCGACGCCAGGTTCTGGCGGCGCGTGGCAGCTTCGGCTTGCGCCTGCACGATGTCGAGCGGCGCCAGGGTGCCGACTTCGACGCGCGCCTGGTTGTCGACGACGAGCTTGTCCGCAAGTTCGGTGGCGCGCACGGCTACTTCCACGGCGCTCTGGGCGAAGACCAGGTCCCAGTAGGCGTTGCGCACGTTGGCCAGCGTCTGCGCGATGGTTGCCTTGGCGCTCTCTTCGGAGATGTCGCGGTTGATCAGGTTCACCTGCAACTGCTGGCGGGTGTTGTCGATCTTGAACCCGCGCAGCAACGGCTGCGAGTAGGCCGCGACCAGGTTGGTCTGGAAGCTGGGATTGAAGGTCGAGAACGAGTTTGAGGTCTCGAGTCGCGAGTTGTTCCAGTTGAGGGTGTAGCTGCCGCCAAACTTGTTGATGTTCTGCGACATGCCGAAGTTGTAGGTCGCCGTGCCGTTGTTGACCTTGGTGCCGCCGTTCAGGCTCGACGTTGGCAGCTGGTACTGGTCGCGCAGGCCGAGCGTCGAGGTCAACTGTGGACGATAGGTGTTGCGGAAGCCGGCGATCAGAAAGTCAGTGGACTGCGGCTCGAGCTTCGCAACCTGAATGTCGAGGTTCTTCTCGAGGGCCAGCGAGACGGCTTCCTCAAGGCGCAACTCGCGTAACGCGCCTGACGAGGTGCCGGGCTGCGCGTTGGCCGTGGTCGTTTCTTTCAGGTCGTTGAGGCCCTGTTGATACGACTTCATGGCTTCGCGCACGACGGCGTCGGTGCGCGACTGATCGAACGCAGCGGGCTGCTGGGCGGAGGCCGGCACACCGAGCGCGAGTGCAACAAGGAGAGCGGATGAAGTAACGCGATTCATGATGATCGTCAAATTCCTGAGTTCTTGAATAAACAGGCGATGGCTACTGGCATTCCGGATGGTTGTCGTCACCGCCCGGGGTCTTGCTGGGGCTCTTGCCGTTGTCGTTGCGGTCGCGGCTGCCGTTGTTCTGCCGCTGCGAACGATCGTGCTCGTGCATCTCACGTATCTTCTGGTTCTGGTCGTCGCTGAGCACACGACGGATGCGGAACAGCATCAGGTTGCGGGTGCGGCTGACTTCGCTGCGCGCGGCTTCGAGTCGGTCGATCGCCTGCACGACCATCGGCTCGTCAGACTTCGGGTCCGTGATGGTCTTCGAAAGCCTTTCTTCGTACTTGTCGACCGCCTTTTTCTGCGCGCGGAGCAGCGGCTCGGTGGTCTGATAAATGCCTTCGATGCGTGCCACCTGCTCAGGGGTGAGCGTCAGTGCCTTCTGAAATCGCTCCATCTGCCACCACTTGAAACCCTGGGCGAAGGCCGGTGTGGCCAGCGCCGGCAGAAGCAGAGACAAAACCAGACAAATAAAGGACTTACGTAGGATGTTCATACTCTGAATGCCTTACGACCGCCCCCAACCCGGCGTTTACGAAACAGTAGAACCTGCCGCGCGGTTTCGGACGGCACAACCGATTGATTTTACAGTGGTTTAATAACTGCCGGTTGCCCGACGGTCCAGTGGGTTACAAGACCGGCCGCCGCGCGGACGCGCGGCAACTCTCAGTTCAGGTGGGGGCGGGGTTGGGCCGGCAGGGTGGGGCCGTGATTTTGCGGTGGGGCCGGGCACACCCCCGCGCCTACACCCAGTAACCCCGCCGCAGTGGGCGCCGCGG
>JAYQOO010000068.1:0-20439 GCA_038144855.1 Acidimicrobiia bacterium
CGCAGCCCGCAGCCCGCAGCCCGCAGCCCGCAGCCCGCAGCCCGCAGCCCGTTACGGCACCAGCAGTCTCGACCGCTCCTGGGCTCCGAGTATCACGCGCGCAGTCGTAAACTGCGGTCCGATCTTCTGACGCACCGCCTCGGCTTCTTCCCGCGTCGCGAAACGGCCCACGAGAAGCCGACGGCGAACATCATCCGGCCCCATCACGACGTCGATCGCATAGGGCTCGATCTTCGCGCTGCGTAACTGCGCCTCGGCCTGGTGCGCCAAGCGCGCGTTGTCGTAGGTGCCGACCAGCAACGAGAACGAGCCGGCCACTGGTGGAGGAGCAACGGCGGGCGCCGGCATCTCGGCCGGGCCGGAGATCGTCGCCACGGCTGGCGGCAATTGCCTGGCCGGCTGCTGGCGGACGTTGGGGTTTGTCACGGTCTCGAGCAGCTCGAGCGGGTTGCCAAGGAACCAGAACATCGCACCAAGGGCCGCAACAACGAGTGCGGCTACGGCAATCAGCAGCGTGCGCCTGGACGATGGGGCGGTGATGGTATCCGTGCGCTCGCCCTTGATCCTGTTCTTTGGAACGTCGATGCCGAGCTGCGTGCCTGCGGCGACGACCTGGTCTTCGGCGATGCGGCTGGTCTGCTTTTCGCAACCCACCATCAGGGCACGGTCGCAGATCAAGTTGATCACGCGCGGCACGCCGCCCGACATTGCGTGCACGAGATCGAACGCCTTCGGCGTGAACGTGACCGACGTCGAGCCCCGCGCGACCCACAGGCGGTGCGTGACGTACGCCTCCACTTCTTCGCGCGTCAGCGCCTTCAGCGAGCAGCGAATCGAGATCCGCTGATCGAGCTGGCGAAGTTCGGCCTTATGGAGCACGTCCAGCAGATTGAGCTGGCCGACGATCACGATCTGCAGCAGCTTTTGATCGTTGGTCTCGAGGTTCGACAGCACCCGGATCTCCTCGAGCACGTCGGTTGAGAGGTGCTGGGCTTCGTCGATGATCAGCACCGCGCTGCCGTGCAGCGGCACCAGCGACAGCAGGAAGTCGTGAAGCGTGCGAACCAGTTCGTGCTTGCTGACGGTGGCCAGGCGCCCAGTCTTCAGGGCTTCCTTTGAAACGACGCCGAAGCTGATCAGCACTTCGCGGAGCAGTTCTTCAACCGACAGGAACGGGTTGAGGATCAGCGCGGTAAAAGTCGTTTGGTCGAACTGCTCCAGGAGCGTCCGGCACAGAGTCGTCTTGCCTGTGCCGATGTCTCCGGTCAGAACGATGAAGCCTTCCTTGCGGCGGATCGCCTGCCAGACCTGTTGCAGCGCGACGTCATGCGACTCGCTGCGGTACAAGAAGCGCGGGTCCGGCGTCAGACTGAATGGCGGTTGGACGAACCCGAAGAAGTCCTCGTACATGCAGCTTGGTCAGGCAAGCCGAGCGCGACGAGTGCAGACGTGGGCCCGAATGCCTGACACAGCATAACAGTAACGGACTCGTGCGTCACGAACGAGTCCATTCGCTCGCGCGCGCCAACGTCGTGGACGCCGGGACCGAGGCCAGCTCGCGGCGCACCTACCATCCAGTCTCTTGTGCCGCCACGGTTTCCCAGCCGGCCGGAACGGCGGCCTGGCTTTCGTGGCCGATGCGCCGGTAGAGGGCGGTCAGGCTCTTTTCGTCGATCACGCTTTCGTCGCCGATCACTTCAACGGCATGCTGCAACTCGTGCGCGACGGTCGCGATCATCTGATCGAACAGCATCTCGGGGCTGATCGAGGCTCGCACGTAACGGTAGCCGCCGGCCCGTGTCATCCAGGTCAGCGTTCCGGAGAGCGACGATCGGAGCAGCGGATTGACCGCCACGTAGACGATCACGTTGCTGGATTCGATCCGGTCGACCAACGCCCTGAACGTCGCCGATCGCGCGGCGCCTTCTTTCAATACCTGCGTCATCCGCGCGTCCTGTGGGCGGATGCGCGGTCCACCGTCCCGCGGTGCGGCCAGCGCGCCGGTGGTGGAAAAAATCGCGAGCGACAAAGCGAGAGAGAGCAGTGTTCGCATGTGTGTCCTCCTACGTCTCGCCTCTTCACCTGTCCAGGACTTCATTGGTGCAATGCCTGTTTCAGGAACCGCAGCCCGCAGCCCGTCGTGCAATTGCGATGTTCGACGGCCGTCCTCATGGCGCGGTTCGGTGGCTGAACACCGTTTTGGTGTGGTGAGTCGCGGGATAAGATGTCGTTCGTGAATCGTTTTGACCGGTTGCGGGACGATCGAACAGAGCGAGGGACGTAATGGTGGGACGAGTTGCAGTACTGACGCTTCTGTTGTTTGTAGAGGCGGGACTTCAGTCCCGCCTGGCCAGCGTGTTTGCCCAGGGCAAGCCGGTGAAGCAGGCTGTCCTCGACACCACGGCCGGTCCGGTCGTCATGGATCTTCTGGCGGACAAGGCTCCCAACCATGTCGCGCTCTTTATCAAGACAGCTGAGTCAGGGGGCTATGACGGCACCACGTTCTTCCGGATGATCAAGCACGCCATCGTCCAGGGCGGCGATCCGGTGACGAAGGATTCGAACGCTCGCGGCAAATACGGCAGTGGCGGTCTCAATCTGGTCAAGCCGGAGATCAACGACGAGAAGCAGACGCGCGGCGCCGTGTCGGCCACGATGCTGCCGGGGAAGCCGGACAGCGCCGGCACGCAATTTTTTATCGCCGTGACGGATCAGCCGGGCATCGAGGGCCGTTACACGATTTTTGCGAGAGTGGTCGAAGGCATTCTTAACGTCCAGAAGATTTCGGAGGCGGCACTCGACCCGACCGGCCTCGCCGTCGATCGCATCGTCGTCAACAAGGTCACGATCCGCGAGAAGCCGGCCGAGGCGCCGGAGCCGTTCTCGACCGAGTCGATCGAAGATCTGGCGGCCTATCGCGCAGTATTGGACACGTCGATGGGGGAGATCACGCTGTCGTTCTCACCTGGCAAGGCGCCGAATCATGTCCGCAACTTCCTGCGTCTCGCGCAGGCGGGCGTGTATGACGGCATGGGCTTCCATCGCGTCGTGAAAGGCTTCGTGATCCAGTCCGGTCACATGCCGACACGGGGGCCGCTGAACGAGACTCAGCAGAAATACGTTCGCCAGATGAAAGCCGAGTTCAACGATGTCGTGCACGACAAGGGCATACTGTCGATGGCGCGCCTGGCAGAACCCGACTCGGCCAGCACGTCGTTTTTCATCGTCACCGCCCGCGCGCAGGCGCTGGACGGAAAGTATTCCGCGTTCGGCAAGGTGGAAAGCGGACTCGACGTCGTCGAGAAGATCGAAGCGGCGGCGGTGAGCGGGGAAGAGCCCGTTCAGCGCATCGAGCTGCGCAAGGTGACGGTCGTGAAACGGTAGCGTCCGGCCACGGTAGCGTCCGCGTGTAACACTGTAGCGTCCGGCTTTAGCCGGACTGTTCCTTACTGCGGCCTTCCGAACTTGAAGTTATGCGTCAGCGCCACACCCGCGCGCACGAAGCTCTCGAGCTCGTTGACGTTGCGAATGCGCTCCATTCTCGCCAGCTTCCAGCCTCGCGCCGCCGTCGCGCGCTGCATCTCCTCGTCGCGGCTTTCCGCTTCCGGGAGGCGACAAAGGCGAGCATGCCGGCGACCGTGGCGATGAGGATGATCGCGGCAACGATGAGCGCCGCATCGACTGTCATGGCCCCAGATTAGTTCAAAGTTCGGTGGCCTCAGAAGGCACAGATGCCTCAGAACCACACTGCAACTGTCGTGACGCACGCGAAGCCGTCCGGGCCGGGTTCCATCGCGGGCCTTAACGCGAACGACGCCTAATTTAGGATTCGACGTGATCCTAAATTTACGGTCGCCGCTATTTTAGGATGCGATCCGCGCCGGTCGGTCGGCGCCCCTCAGGGCGGCAATCCCCGCATTCAGACTGCGCGGCTTGCCTGGAGCGGGTCAGGCTGGTCTTCCCCCTTTGCTGAAGCTACGGCGGACAAGGAAGACCCGCCTCTACAATTGAAGCGTCACTCCAGCGGCAGGCGGCCTTCCGTGTCGAACTCGTCTTCGTCGCGATCACGATCGAAGTGGTGCACGCTGACACCCAGCATCCGGATCGGTCTGTGACCCGCTTCTGTCTTTTCCAGCAGCTTCACCGCTCGCGCGGCGATCTCGTCGGCGTCGTTGGTGTAGTTCGGCGTGCTGTGGCTGCGCGTGATCGTGGTGAAGTCGTTGTAGCGGACCTTGATCGTCATGGTCCGGCCCTTGATCGACTTCTTTTCGAGCCACTCCGCAACGCCGCGCGCGAGTTGATCGATCTCCTCGCGCACGCGGTCGAGCGACTCGATGTCCTGCGCGTAGGTCTCCTCGGAGCCCGATGACTTCGATGGGCGATTCGGCTCGACGCCGCGCTCGTCGCGGCCGTGCGCAAGATCGATCAGCCATTCCGCAGAACTGCCGACGATCCCGCTCAGCTCCTCGACCGATCGAGTGCGAACGTCGGTCAGTTTCTCGATGCCGTGCTCGCGCAGCCGCGTTGCGGTCACGGGCCCGACGCCCCACAGCGCATCGACCGGCAGGCCCTGCAGAAAACTCTCCACGCGTTCGGGAGCGACCACGGTCAACCCGTCGGGTTTCCTCCAGCCGGACCCAATCTTGGCCAGGAATTTATTGGGAGCGACACCGGCGGATGCGGTGAGGTTGGTCGTCGCCTTGATTTGTTCCTTCAGCCGCTTCGCAACGTTCACTCCCAGCGGCTCACCCCACGCGTTTTCGGTGACGTCGAGATACGCCTCGTCCAGCGAGAGCGGTTCGACCAGGGATGTGACGGCCTTGTAGAGATCGAAGATCTGGGTCGAGACGGCCCGATATTTCTGGAAATCGGGACGCACGATCACCAGCGACGGACACAACCGTACCGCGCGCGACATCGGGATCGCCGAGCGCACGCCAAACTTCCGCGCTTCATAACTCGCGGCCGCAACAACGCCGCGCTGCGTGGGATCGCCGCCGACGGCAACGGGCTTCCCGCGCAGCGCCGGATTGTCGCGCTGTTCGACGGACGCATAGAACGCGTCCATGTCGATGTGGAGGATGCGGCGCATGGAATGAACTGATGATTGTAGATTCCTTGAGTACCGATTGTTGGGCGATTTGAGAATGCCGACTTGGCGATTCTCCCGATCTTCAATCACTCATTCACCCAACAATCATCAATCAAGGAATCTTCAATCCCCCAAATTTCACTGCCCTGTGCTTCCGAACCCGCCACGGGTCGGCACATCCATCTCATCGACTTCCTGCCATTCAATCTGCGGACAGGGCAATACGATTCCTTGTGCAATGCGATCGCCCCTGCCGACTTTGACCGGCGCGTCCGTGATGTTCAGGACCTGGATCTTGATCTCGTCCGCCGGGCCGCAATAGTCGGCGTCGATCACGCCGACGCCGTTGGCCACCATCAAGCCCTTCTTGAGCGGCGTGCTGCTGCGGGCGAATATCCCGAGGAAATAGCCGTCGGGCACCGCAATGACCAAACCCGTCCCTACGAGGCGGATGCTGTGAGGGGGAACTTCCACGTCGGCCGCGGCGGCCAGGTCGAAGCCGGCCGCGCGTCCCGTCGCTGGAGCCGGCAGGCCGATCGAGGCATCCAGACGTTTAATCTTTAGCTGCATTGCTGAATAGTATGCTGGGCTGGTGAGACAGGTGAGGACAGTGAAGCGGGTCGGGCGTATAACGCCGTCAGGAGCTGGTATGCGTGGTCTGTTTGTAGTGCTTGGTTTGACGTTTTTTCTTGCGGCTGCATCCCCACAAGCACGGACCACCCCGCCGAAGGCCCTGAGCGCAGTCGAAGGGCAGGCATCGGTCCCCGCCGACCTCGCGCTCGATCGCACGCTGCCGGTCGATC
Source organism: Acidimicrobiia bacterium (assembly GCA_038144855.1). GTDB lineage: Bacteria > Acidobacteriota > Vicinamibacteria > Vicinamibacterales > UBA2999 > 12-FULL-67-14b. Next base: position 5,896 of record JAYQOO010000068.1, read on the forward strand.
CGGCTGTGAAGACCGGCATCTTGCCGAACGGCGTCAAGTATTTCATTCGCGAGAACAAGCGGCCGGCCGGCCGCGTCGCGATGCGGCTTGCCGTGAATGCCGCCGCGATCCAGGAAGATCCGGACCAGCGCGGTCTTGCGCACTTCCTCGAGCACATGGCGTTCAACGGCACCGAGAACTTCAAGCCGGGTGAACTGGTCTCCTTCCTCGAATCGATCGGTGCGCGCTTCGGTCCGCACGTCAATGCGTCGACGTCGTTCGACGAAACCATCTACATGCTCGAAATTCCGACCGATCGCGCCGGCTATGTCGACAAGGGCATGCTGGTGCTGCGTGATTTCGCTGCCGGTATTTCCTTGCTTCCGGCCGAGGTCGAAAAAGAACGCGGCGTCGTGATGGAAGAGTGGCGGGGGCGGCTCGGCGCCGGGTCGCGCCTGACCGACAAGCAATTGCCGGTGATCTTCCAGGGCTCACGCTATGCCGAGCGCCTGCCGATCGGCTTGCCCGAGGTGCTGCAGAAGGCGCCCCGGCAGCGGCTGCTGGAGTTCTACCAGAAGTGGTACCGCACCGACCGTATGGCGGTCGTCGTCGTGGGCGACATTCCGGTTGCCGAAGCCGAGAAGCTGATTACCAAGCACTTCGCGCCCATTGCGGCGCCGAAGACCAAGGTCGCGGAGGTTGATACCACCGTGCCTGCCCACAAGGACACGTTGATCAACATGTCGACGGACCCGGAGGCGCAGGGCTGGAGCGTGTCGGTGGCCTTCAAGGGCACGGCGGAGCACGACAACACCGTGCGCGGCTATCGCAAGACCCTGGTCGAGAACCTCGTATCGCAGATGCTGAACCTGCGCCTGAGCGACATCTCTCGCCGCCCGAACGCGCCGTTTCTTGGCGCCTCGGCCGGTACCAGCGGCATCGGCCGCTCGCTCGAGTTGTTCGAGATCGAAGCGGTCGTGCCTGAAGGCAGGATCACCGAAGGCCTTGGCGCGTTGATGCAGGAAGCCAGGCGCATGCAGCTGTACGGCTTCAGCAACGACGAACTGAATCGCGCGAAGGCAGCGCTGCTGGCGGGGTACGAGCGCGCCTACAAGGAGCGTGAGACGTCCGAGAGCGGCAGCTACGCCAACGAATACGTCCGCCATTTCCTGGAACAGGAACCGATCCCGGGGATGGAGTTCGAATACAAGATCGCGTCGGCGTATTTGCCGACCGTCACCGCCGATGAAGTCGGCGCGCTCGCCAAGGAATTCATCACCGACGAGAATCGCGTGGTGCTCGGCGTGGCGCCTGAGAAGAAGGACATGCCTCCGCCCTCGGTCGAGACGATGCGCGCCGCGATCACGCGGGCGAGCAGTGCGCCGGTGGAGCGATGGGCGGAAGCCACGACCGGCCGCGAACTGGTCGAGAAAGTGCCGGCCGCAGGGAAGGTCGCGTCACGACGCACGGTGCCTGAGATCGGGGCCACCGTGCTGACGCTGTCGAACGGCGTCGAGGTGTGGCTGAAGCCGACCGACTTCAAGAACGACCAGATCGTGTTCCAGTCCTACGCGCTCGGCGGCGTCTCGCTGGCCAGCGAGAAGGATTTCAAGAGTGCGAGCCTGGCCACCGCGATGGTCGGCCTCGGCGGCATGGGAGGCCTCAATCCGGTTGACCTCAGCAAGATGCTGTCCGGCAAGATCGCGCAGGCGCAGCCGTCGATCGGCGCGTATACGCAGGGCGTCAATGGTTCGAGCACCCCGAAGGATCTCGAGACCGCGCTGCAGTTGAACTATCTCGCATTCACGGCGCCAAACATGACGCCGGATGTGCTCGAACTGCTGAAGCGCCGCATCGCCCCGTCGCTGCAGAACCGCGACCAGAATCCGCGCGCGCTGTTCGGCGACAAGACGGAGCAGGTCAACAGCTCGAACCATTACACGTCGCAGCCGCTGACGCTGGCCGATGTGCAGAACTTCAACCTCGACACGATGCGCAGTTTCTACCAGGCGCGCTTCGCCAACGCGGCCGACTTCACCTACTTCTTTGTCGGCGCCTTCACGGTGGATGAGATCACGCCGCTGCTCGAAAAGTGGATCGCGTCGCTGCCGTCCACCGGCAAGCGGACGTCGGCGCCACGCGACATGGGCATCAAGTTCCCGGCTGCGGTGGTCAAGGACAGTGTCAACAAGGGCAAGGAGCCGGCGAGCCAGACCCTGTTGTCGTTCTTTGCCGATCCGGGCTTCGATGAAATGGAAATGCATCGCGCCCGTGCCGCAGCCGCGGTCCTCAACATCCGCCTTCGCGAGATCCTGCGTGAAGAGCTTGGTGGCACCTATGGCGTGTCGGTCGGCTTCAACAACTCGCCGCCGATCAAGGGCAACGGCTATATGGCGATCCAGTTCGGCAGCTCGCCCGACAACGTCGACAAACTGGTCGCCGCGACTTTGAAGGAGATCGAGCGCCTCAAGGTCGAAGGCCCGAGCGCCGACGATGTGAGCAAGGTGAAGGAATTGGAGCGTCGCGACCTGGAAACCAACGCGAAGCAGAACTCCTACTGGATCGGCTCGATGCAGACGGTGCACCTCTACGGCTGGGATCCCGCCGGCATCGCCCGCCGCGACCAGCGCACCGAGCGGCTGTCGCAGGACAACATCAAGCAGATGTTCCAGAAGTACTTCCCGATGGAGCGTTATACGCTCGTTACTCTGAAGCCTGAGTAACGTGCGGAAGTAGCCAGTAGCCGGTAGCCAGAAGGCCACGCGCCTTTTCTGGCTACTGGCTACTGGCTACTGAAGTATCATCGTCTCTTCATGCCGCAATTTGTCTATGTAATGAAAGGCCTCGGGAAGGTCTATCCTCCCGACTCGCAAGTCCTCAAAGATATCTGGCTGTCGTTTCTCCCGGGCGCGAAGATCGGCGTGCTTGGCTTGAACGGTGCCGGTAAGTCGACGCTGCTCAAGATCATGGCCGGTGTCGAGGAGAGCTACATCGGCGAAGCGTTCCTCGGCCAGGGCGTCAGCGTCGGCTACCTCGCGCAGGAACCGCAGCTCAATCCGGAGAAAGACGTGCGCGGCAACGTCGAAGAGGGCGTCGCCGAGATCAAGGCGATCCTCGACAAGTACGACGCCATCAACATGAAGCTCGGCGAAGAGATGTCGGACGAGGAGATGACTAAGACGCTCGAAGAGCAGTCGCGTCTCCAGGACCGCATCGACGCCACCAATGCGTGGGACCTCGATTCGCGTCTCGACCTCGCGATGGACGCGCTGCGTCTGCCGCCCCCCGACGCGTACGTGACCAAGCTGTCAGGTGGTGAGCGGCGGCGCGTCGCGCTGTGCCGACTGCTGTTGCTGTCGCCTGACCTGCTGCTGCTCGATGAACCGACCAACCATCTCGATGCCGAATCCGTGGCGTGGCTCGAACGGTTCCTCAAGGATTATCCGGGCACGGTCGTCGCCATCACGCACGATCGCTACTTCCTCGACAATGTCGCGGGCTGGATCCTCGAGCTCGATCGCGGTCATGGCATCCCGTACGAAGGCAACTACTCGGGCTGGCTCGAGCAGAAGCAGGCGCGCCTGCAGCAGGAAGAGAAGGCCGAGTCCAAGCGCCAGCGCGCATTGCAGCGCGAGTTGGACTGGATCCGCATGTCGCCGCGCGCGCGCCAGTCGAAGGGCAAGGCGCGCTTGAATGCCTACGAGGAAATGCTGGCGGAAGACACCGCGCAGAAGGTCGACACGGTTGAAATTTACATTCCACCAGGCCCGCGCCTTGGCGACATCGTCGTGGAGGCCCGCAACCTGAAGAAGTCCTTCGGCGACAACATGCTGTTCGACGACCTGTCGTTCACGCTGCCGAGAAGCGGCATTGTCGGCGTGATCGGTCCAAACGGCGCGGGCAAGACCACCACCTTCAAGCTGCTGACCGGGCAGGAGCAGCCGGACGGCGGCACGATCCGGCTTGGTGAGACCGTGCAGGTCGGCTATGTCGACCAGTCCCGCGAGCTCGATCCCAACAAGAGCGTGTTCGACGAGATCACCGGCGGCCTCGACGAACTCGAGATGGGCAAGAAGAAGATCGCCTCCCGCGCCTATGTCTCGTGGTTCAACTTCAAGGGCGCGCAGCAGCAGCGCAAGACCGGCACGCTATCGGGTGGCGAACGCAATCGCGTCCACCTGGCAAAGCTGTTGCGGCAGGGCAGCAACCTGCTGCTGCTGGACGAGCCGACCAACGACCTCGACGTCGATACGTTGCGCGCGCTCGAAGAGGCGCTGCTCAATTACGCCGGCTGCGCGGTCGTGATCAGCCACGACCGCTGGTTCCTCGATCGCATCGCGACCCATATCCTGGCGTTTGAAGGCGACAGCCAGACCGTGTGGTTCGAGGGCAACTACCAGGATTACGAGGCCGATCGGAAGCGCCGCCTCGGCGCGCAGGCCGATCAGCCGCACCGCATCAAGTACCGTAAGCTGACCCGTTCTTAATACCGTTCGTCACCGTCGTTGTCGTGGCGGGCATGCGCGCCCGCCCTTGGAAGGAGATCATGATGACCCCAGATCAGGCGAAGTTTCTCGCAGGCGTGGTTGGACAGGGTTTGCAGGGCGAGTGGATGCACACCTACAAGGCCATCAACGCCATCCAGGAAGCCAAGAAGGGCTACAAGCCGGCGCCGGACTCGCGTTCGGCGTGGGACCTGGCGCATCACATCGCCATTTGCGACGTGGGCTTCCTTCAGGCCGTGCTCAACAACACCTTTGCCAATTTCCCGGCCAAGACCAACGCGACCACGATCGCGGATCTGGCCGCCTGGTACAAGCACGAAATGCCGAAGGCGCTCGAAGCCGTGCTCGCGCTCGACGGTAATCACCTCACGCAGATCGTTGAGGCCTGAGGCATGAAGTTGCCGTCGGTGGTCTACCTGAACTTCTGCAACAACCACATGATCCATCATCGTGGCCAGCTCACCACCTACATCCGCCCGACCGGCGGCAAGGTGCCGGCGATGTACGGCGAGAGCTTCGACGAAAAGATGGGCGGCTAGACGGAGTCTCTTGCCCCGCCGCTGGCGGGGCGATCACCTTGCGTAGCACGCTTTCTCTCGTCGTGGTCCTTGCGGGGACCCTCGTATTGCCGCTCGGGCTGCGTGGCCTCAACGCCGCGCTGCCCGGAGCGGACGTCCGTAACAGTTACCTGCCGACCGTTGAAACACCCCGCCCGCGCGAGCCGTTCGACCAGGCCGCGGCCGATGCCGTCCGCGAAGTGCAGCCGCAATTTGCCGTCATTGGTGATTCCATGGCGGGCATCCGCATCGATCCGCGCCAACTGACGCGGCTGACCGAGCGCCGCGTCGTCGGCCTGTTTCACCCGGGGAGCCCTGTCGCGTATTGGTACCTGGCATTCAAGAACCTGGTGGCAGATAACGGCCTCAAGGAAACGCGCGGCGCGATCTTCTTCTTTCGCGACAATCAGTTGACGTCACAGGTACAGGTGACGCCTGGCGTGCTCGATCGCGTGGCGCGAGAGCAAGAGCCGGAACTCGATCGCGTGCTTGCGGCCAATCGTCTCGGCGCGTTTGCCGACGTGCACCGCACCGCCCGCGGTTTGTATGAGTACGATCGCACGCGCCTGTGGGCTGAACCGCGACTGACGCACCTTCCGGCCGGATGGGTGTCTGAAAACCCCTCGGAACTGCTCAACACGATCAACAGCGAGCTGTTTGCGCTGGATCGCCTGCGGCCGTTTGCGGCGACGGATCTGGCGCAGGGGAGTGGTGCTGCGCTGGACTTTGCCGCCAACGTGAACGGGTCGCTGCTCCCGGAGATCATCAGGGCTGCCGACGCGTCAGGCATCAAGCTGGCGTTCATCCGCGCCCAGCGCCGGCCGACCGAACAGGGCCCACCGCCGCAATCCGAGGCGCTCAAGCGATACGTCGCCGATCTGGAGCGCTATCTCGAAAGCCGCGGCGCGTACTTTTATGACGATTGGGGTGATCCCGATACACCACTGTCGATGTACGCCGATGGCGATCACCTGAACTCGACCGGCAAGGTTCGCTACACCGATCGCTTTGCTGAGAAGCACGCGCGGTTCTTCCAGTGATCTTCCACGGCCTCGCGTTCGTCGCGTTCTTCATCGTCACGCTTGCCGTCTACTGGCGATTGCCACTGCGCGGCCAGAACGTCCTGCTGCTGGTGGCCAGTTACGTGTTTTACGGCTGGGTGCACCCGTGGTGGCCGGTGCTGCTGTTCGTGACGACGTTCGTCGACTATTGGGCCGCGCGTGGCATTCACGAACGGCCGGCGCTCAGGAAGCTGTGGTTGTGGGCCAGCATGGTCGCCAACCTGGGCCTGCTCGGCTTTTACAAGTACTTCGACTTCTTCGTAGAGAACGTCGCGGCGGCGGCGACGGCGATCGGATGGCAGGTGTCGCCGATCGTGTTGCGGCTGGCGCTGCCGGCCGGCATTTCCTTTTACACGTTTCAGTCGATGAGTTACACGATCGACGTCTATCGAGGCCACGCGCCGGCGCGGACGCGGTTCCTCGACGTCTCGGCGTTCGTCTCGTTCTTCCCGCACCTGGTGGCGGGACCGATCATGCGGGCCACGAACCTGCTGCCGCAGATCGAGCAGCCGCGCCGGTTTGTGGCGGCGGCCGCGCGCGATGCCTCGATCCTCATCATGTGGGGGTTCTTCAAGAAGCTGATCATTGCCGACAACGTCGGCGTCATCGCCAACAAGGTCTTCGCGCTGCAGCATCCTGATTTCTACCTGCTGTGGGCCGGGGTGTTTGCGTTTGCCATCCAGATCTACGCGGACTTTTCGGCGTATACCGATATCGCGCGCGGCGTGGCGAAATGGTACGGCTTTGACCTGATCAAGAACTTCGAGCGGCCGTATCTGGCATCAGGTCCGGCGGATTTCTGGCGCCGCTGGAACATCTCGCTGTCGACCTGGTTCCGAGACTACGTCTACATCCCGATCGGCGGATCGCGGCGCGGTCCGGCCCGTGTGGGATTCAACCTGATGATCACGTTCCTCGCATCTGGCATCTGGCACGGCGCGAGTTGGAACTACGTGCTGTGGGGCGCGTATCACGGCGTTCTCCTGATCCTGGGGCGTGCCATGCCGCCGCTTCCGAAGATGCTGCGGCCGTTGCAGGTCGCCGGCATGTTCATCCTGACGTGTGTGGGCTGGCTGATCTTCCGCGAAACCGAGTTGTCGCAGCTGCTGGTGGATCTGCAGTTGTCGCCGGCCGGCTCTAACGTCGTTGAGCGCTCTGCCGGCCTCTACCTGTTTGCCCTGGTGGGGCTCTACTCGCTGCCGCTGTGGGTGCACGACCTCTGGTCGGAACTGCGCCTGCCGGATCTGACCGTCGCCATGGATGCCGCCGAATCCGAGCCGCGCTGGGGCCGAGTCGCCGCGCAAGCGGCGCTGTGCGGCCTGCTGTTTGCGGTGATCCTCGTGCTGCGAAGCCAGTCCACGCTAAACTTTATCTACTTCGCGTTTTGATGAAGCCCTCCCTGCTGTTCGGTGTCCTGTCGGTTTCAATCGCGTGCGTCGGCGCGCCCGGACCGGACACGATCCTGGTCAACGGCAAGGTGTTCACCGCCAATGCACGGGCGCCGTGGGCTCAGGCGGTTGCGATCTCGGGAGAGCGCATCACCGGTGTTGGGGACACCGCGACCATCGAAGCCATGGCCGGCGGCAATACGCGTCGGATCGACCTGGGCGGCCGCACGGTGATTCCGGGGATCAACGATGCGCACACGCACATCACCATTGCGCCGCCGTCGGCGCAGTTGGCGTTGCCGTTCGATCCCACGATCGATCAGATTGCCGAGGCGATTCGGTCGCAGGTCGCGAACGCCCCTGTCGGAGGATGGATCCGCGGAGAGTTTGCTCAGACCGCCTGGGGCGACGTGGCGTTCACGCGTGCGTGGCTCGACATGCTCGCGCCGAATCATCCCGTCTACCTGACGGCGTTCACCGGCCACGGCGCCTTGATGAACAGCCTGGCCCTGGCCGCGATCAAATTCGACGATACGACCGCGGGTATTGAGGGCGGTGTGATCGGACGTGATCCCGCCGGCCATCTCGACGGCCGCCTCGAGAAATACGCGCAGTCATATGCCAACCAGTTGCTCGCCGAGCTGGCGGGGCCTGAAGAAGCCACCCGCCGCTATCGTCAGTACGCGACCGAAGCGCGCGCCCTGGGCATCACGACGACGCAGTTGCTCGGCGATGCCTTGCGCGCCACCGACGCATCGCAGGCGCTCGTCGCCGCCAATGCGCCGATGCGGTGGCGATACTTCCGCTTCCCGATGGGCGTGAACGGCCAGACGATCGATAGCCGGCCGGTCCTGCCGCCGCAGCCATCGCCGCTGATCGACATGCGCGGCATGAAATGGATCCTCGACGGCACCCCGATCGAGAGACTGGGCTTGATGCGCGCGCCATACGCCGACGAGCCGACCCTCAAGGGGCGCGGCAACCTCACGCAAACCCGCATCGAGCAGTTTGTGGGATGGGCCTACGGCTCCGAGGATCCGCTCGCTGTGCATGCGTTCGGGGATGCGGCCATCGAGGCTTACGTCTCCGCGGTCGAACGTGCCGGACGTCCTGAAGTGTGGGAGGCCAAGCGGCCGCGCATCGAGCATGCGGATATGCTCGCCCCCGACTTGATTCCTCGCGTGAAGGCCATGGGCATGCTGGTTGTGCAGAATCCCACCCACTTCACGTTCCCGGAGATCTTCCTGGCGCGCTACGGCAAAGATCGCGTGGCGTGGATGCAGCCGATGAAGTCGCTGGTTGATGCGGGTATTCCACTCGCGATTGGATCGGATGGTCCGATGAGCCCGTTCCTCAACATCATGGCGGCAAGCACGCATCCCACCAATCCGAGGGAAGCCCTGACGAGAGAACAGGTCGTCACCGCCTACACGGCGGGCTCGGCGTTCGCGGAATTCAAGGAGCGCGAGAAGGGCCAGATCGCAATCGGCATGCTCGCCGATCTCGCGGTCCTGTCGGCCGACGTGTTCACGGTGGCGCTGCCGGAGATGGAAAAGATCCGGAGCGAATTGACAATGCTTGGTGGGCGAGTGGTGCACGAGACGGGAGCGGTGCGGTGATCTTTTCGGACTTGAGAACGTTCATTGAGCAGTTGCGGCGCGATGGTGATCTGGTCGAGATCACGGCGCCCGTTGATCCCAACCAGGAGGCCGCTGAGATCCATCGTCGAGTGATTGCAGCCGGCGGGCCGGCGTTGCTGTTCCGCAACGTCAAGGGCGCCGACTTTCCGCTGGTCACCAACCTGTTTGGCACGGCGCGGCGCGCCCAATTGGCGTTCGGGCAGCGGCCTCTCGACTTCATCAAGCGCCTCGTGCACCTGGCCGAGACGGTGTTGCCGCCGACGCCCGCCAAGCTCTGGGGCGCGCGTGATCTCGGGCTCGACCTGCTGAAGGTGGGGATGCGGCGGGTCGCGACCGGCCCTGTCCGTGAAGTCGTGACGTCGGACGTGCGGCTCGATCGGCTGCCGGTCATTACCTCTTGGCCGGACGACGGCGGCCCCTTCGTGACGTTCCCGCTGGTCTACACGCAGCACCCTGCCAAGCCGGGACACAACCTCGGCATGTATCGCCTGCACGTGCACGATCGCTCATCAACCGGCATGCACTGGCAGATCGGCAAAGGCGGCGGCTTCCACTACGCCCTGGCCGAGCAGAAGAACGAGGCGCTGCCCGTCACCGTGTTCCTCGGAGGGCCGCCGGCGCTGATCCTGTCGGCGATTGCGCCGCTGCCGGAGAACCTGCCCGAGTTGATGTTGGCCTCGTTGATCGCCGGCGAACGCCTCGACCAGACCGCAGCGCCGAACGGGCATCCGCATCCGCTGATTGCCAACGCGGAGTTCGCGCTGATGGGCCACGTCGCGCCGAAGCTCCGCAAGCCCGAAGGGCCGTTCGGCGACCACTACGGCTACTACTCGCTGCAGCACGACTACCCGGTGTTCAACGTCGGCCAGATCGCGCACAGAAAAGACGCGATCTATCCAGGCACGGTCGTCGGCAAGCCTCGCCAGGAAGACTTTTACATCGGCGACCTGCTCCAGGAACTGCTGTCGCCGCTGTTCCCGTTGGTGATGCCGGCCGTCGAGCAACTGTGGTCGTACGGCGAGACTGGCTATCACTCGCTTGGGGCCGCGGTCGTCAAGCAGCGTTACAAGCGCGAGGCGATGGCGAGTGCCTTCCGGATCCTTGGCGAAGGGCAGTTGTCCCTGACCAAATTCATCCTCCTGACCGATCGGCTAGTGGATCTCAAGGATTTTCGTGCAACGCTGGAGCACATACTGGCGCGCACCAATCCCCAGACGGATCTGTACGTCTTCTCGAACCTGTCGATGGACACGCTCGACTATTCGGGGCCGGCCGTCAACGAAGGCTCGAAGGGCGTGTGGCTGGGGCTCGGCGACCCGATCCGTGAGCTGCCGCGCGCGTTCGCGCCCCCGGTTGCGCCGCCGTCGGACGTTACCGACGTGCGTGTGTACTGCGGCGGCTGCCTCGTCGTCGGGGCCCGGCCGTTTGCGGAAGATCGCGACGCGCCGGCGCGAATCGCCGCCCATCCAGCGTTTGCCGGATGGCCGTTGATCGTGGTCAGCGACGAGCCGGCCAGGGCGACCCGCAGTGACATGAACTTCCTGTGGACGACGTTTACGCGGTTTGAGCCGGCGGCCGACATTCACGCTGCATCCCAGCGCGTGGTCCGGCATCACATTACGTATGAGCCGCCCGTGGTGATCGACGCACGCATGAAGCCCTGGTATCCCAGGGAGGTGACATGCGCGCCGGATGTGGCATCGATCGTGTCCAACCGCTGGTCGGAGTATTTCCCGGGCGGTCGAGTGGAAATGGGAGACTCCGAGCGCGGCCATTTAGATTGAGCGTGCGGGCCTGCCAGCCTGAGATAATCAACTTGTGAGCGACATCACCACCAACGGCATTCGCGTGCAGGTCACCACGAAGTACCTTCCCGAGCGCAGCTCACCGCGGGAGGGCGAGTACTGGTTTGCCTACTTCATTCGCATCACGAATGTGGGCGTGGATACCGCACAACTGATCAGCCGCCATTGGATCATTACCAACGCCGACGGTGAGGTCGAGGAAGTGCGCGGCGAGGGCGTGGTGGGCGAGCAACCCGTGCTGGCCCCCGGGGCGTTTTATACCTACAACAGCTTTTGCAACCTCAAGACGAACGTCGGCACCATGCACGGCGAATACACGATGGTCACTGCCGATGGCCAGTCCTTCGAGGCGCGCATCGCGCCATTTACGCTTGCCGTTCCCAACGCACTTAACTGAAGACCCCGGCACCAAGGCATACAGGCACTCCTTCCTATGGCACTGATGAGATCTGGCGCTCCCGGCATGCGCAAAGCCGAGCGCGCCGGCGGCCGTTCCGTCCCCGTCGCCGACAAACCCTCCGACAAGAAAAAGAAGGTCGACTCGAAGGCGGCCTGGCGGGAGTTCCGCGAGTTGGTGCGGGTGCACCAGCGCCGGTTGCTGCTCGGCCTCGGGCTGATGCTGGTCAGCCGGCTCTCGGGCTTCGTGTTGCCGGCCATCTCCGGCCGCGTGATCGACGACGTCTTCAATGCGCCGACGCCGAATATCGATCTGTTGCACACCTATGCCCTGATGGCGGGCGCGGCGACGGTGGTGCAGGCGGTGACGAGCTTTGGCTTGTCGCAGATTCTTGGCGTGGCGGCACAACGCGCCATCACCGACATGCGCAAGCGCGTCCAGGCAAAGATCATGCGCCTGCCGGTGCGCTACTTCGACTCGACGCAGAGTGGCGTGCTGCTGTCGCGCATCATGAGCGACGCGGAAGGGATCCGCAACCTCGTCGGCACCGGCCTCGTGCAGCTGGTGGGTGGCCTGCTGACCGCCCTGATCAGCCTCGGCGTGCTGCTGTACCTGAACTGGCGCCTGACGCTGATCACTGCCGTGGTGCTGGGCGGCTTCGGCGGCGGGATGGCGATCGCTTTCCAGCGCCTGCGCCCGCTATTCCGTGAGCGCGGCAAGATTCAGGCCGAGGTCTCGGGCCGGCTCACCGAAGCGCTCGGCGGCATTCGCATCGTCAAGAGCTACACCGCGGAAAAGCGTGAAGAGATCGTCTTCACCAAGGGCGCGCACAAGCTGTTCCGCAACATCGCGCAGTCGATGACGGGCGTGTCCGCCTCGACCGCAGCCGGCACCGTCATCGTCGGCGTGATCGGCGTGGTGATGATCTGGCTGGGTGGCAACGACATCATGTCCGGCCGCATGACGCTGGGCCAGTTCGTCACCTACATCTTCTTCATCGGCCTGCTCGCCGCGCCGCTGATCTCGATTGCGAGCATCGGCACGCAGATCACCGAGGCGTTTGCGGGGCTCGATCGCATCCGCGAAATCCTCAATATGCAGACCGAGGACGAAGCGGACGCGGGTAAGCCGTCGCTGGGAGCGATCGGCGGCGACATCAGGTTTGACGACGTCTGGTTCGAGTACAACCCGGGCGTGCCGGTGCTCAAGAATGTCACGTTCCACGCGGCGCCCGGCACCACGACGGCGCTGGTCGGATCGAGCGGTTCGGGCAAGAGCACGCTGATCAGCCTGGTGATGGCGTTCAACCGTCCGATGAAGGGACGCATCATCGTTGACGGCCATGACTTGAACGACATTCCGCTGCGCGACTATCGCGAGCAGCTCGCGTCGGTGCTCCAGGAGAACTTCCTGTTCGATGGCACGATCGCCGAGAACATCGGCTATGCCAGGCCGGGCTCCACCCTGGACGAGATCAAGTACGCCGCCCGCGTGGCGCACTGTGAGGATTTCATCCTCAAGTTCCCCGATGGCTACGACACCATTGTCGGCGAGCGCGGCATCAAGCTGAGCGGCGGCCAGCGCCAGCGCGTGTCGATCGCCCGCGCCATCCTGGCGTCTCCCAAGGTGCTGATCCTGGATGAGGCGACGTCGAGCCTCGACAGCGAGAGCGAAGAAATGATCCAGGACGGCCTGGCGCAGCTTCGCACGGGCCGCACCACGTTTGTCATCGCGCACCGCCTGTCGACGATTCGCAGCGCCGATCAGATCCTGGTGATGGAGGGCGGGGAGATCGTCGAACGCGGCACGCACGACGAACTGCTGGCGAGGGATGGACGTTACCGCCAGTTGTACGATAAACAATACAAGCTCGAGACGAACCGCTTCATCAACCCCGGCGAAGACTGGACACCGGAGCCGCCGAAGCCGGTTGCGATCAAGCCGGCCTCAAATCAGATTTAATCGAATTATTAGTATCGATCGATCGATATTTGCGGTGGAACTCCGGGTGGCACGGCGCGTATTGATGTTTTGGAGGGACGAACGCAGTGCTGAATAATCCGGCTGATTTGTTGTCGATCGTGCTTGGCGGTACGCTCGGCCGTTCTGGCCGCAAGCGGGCGCGCAAGGCCACGAAATTCCTGACCGGCCACAAGGGCTTCCTGAGCACCAGCGCCATCATCGGCGCCGCCGGCGTGGCGTGGGGCATCTACGACACGCTCAAGAACCAGAACCAGGGCGCACACGCGGCGGGCGCGGCCCCCGGGGCGGCGGCACCCGCCGTTGCGCCGATCAGCAGCACGCCCGTACCTCCCATCCCGGCGGCGGTCGAGGCGGCAATCGATCCGGTCGTGCGCATCATCCGCCTGGCGGTGTCTGCGGCGAAGGCCGACGGACAACTGACCGACGCCGAACGCCAGATGATCAGCGATCGTGCGCGTGAGGCCGGCGTCGAGTCGCTCGTCGACGCGGAACTGGCGCAGTCGAGGCCGCTCGCCGAGATCGTCCGGGGCGTGACCGATCCTGTCGAGAAGAACGACCTCTACGTGCTCGCATTTGCCATCGTGCGCGCGGACGAAAACGTCTCGGGCGCCGAGCGTATCTATCTGGCGCAGCTCGCGCATCAGCTCGGCCTCGATCCCGCGGCCGTGCAGAGGCTCGAAGCCGACACCGCGGCGAAGATCGACGCGCAACCCGAAAACTAACGGACGGTTGACCGAGCTGCTGACTGTCGATTGAGAGCTCTGAACCGTCGACTGTAGACTGCAGACTCAAGGAGTGCAGAATGGACGGCTCTAATCAGTGGTACATGGCGATCGGCGGACACCAGGTCGGTCCGGTCAGCCAGCAGGAGATCATCAGCAACCTGCAGAACGGCAGCATCGACGCGGAAACGCTGGTCTTCTCCGCGGGCATGAGCCAGTGGCAGAAGGTGAAGGACGTTCCCGCCTTTGCGGCCTACATCAAGGGCGTGGGCGGAGCCGCTGGGGGGCAGGCACCCGGGGTGTTCGTGCCGCCGCCGGCTCCCGGCCGTCGCGCGCACGACATTGACTTCGAGATCCACGGCAACGAAATGCAGTTCGTCGAAGTCGCGCTCGACCCAGGCGAGGGCGCGATCGCTGAAGCCGGGGCCATGATGTACATGACCCAGGGCATCCAGATGGAGACGATCTTCGGTGACGGCAGCCAGCAGCGCTCCGGTGGCGTGATGG